>JAJZQO010000029.1 GCA_021847575.1 Bacillota bacterium
GACGCCCGGCTTCACGCCGTAGAGGCGGCGCACCGCCAGCTCTCCCGGCCGGCCGAGCTGCCAAAGGGCCCGCGCCGCCAGCGGCGCCCTTTGGTAAAGCGCCGCAAGCCCGCCCCGACCTGCGGCGGAGCGGCCCCGGGCCCCGGACGCCTGGGCCGCGCAGTACAGGACATGCTGGGAGGCGTCCTCGAGCAGGCCGCTCGCGCTCGTGACCAGCAATCCGCTCGAGCGCGTCACGCGGATCGCGTCCCGAACGCCCTGCATCGCAGTCTCGTCGCCCGGCAGATCGAAGCGCACGATCTCGCCCGCCCGCACCTGTTTCGCCACCTCCGCCAGCAGCCGCGGGTCATGATGTACCTGCCTGGACCAGACAACGGTGACGAGCCCGGCGCGATAGGCGTCGGCCGCCAGCGCGGCCGCCTTCGCCGCGCTGGGCGGCTGATAGACGCCAGGGCGGTCGCCAAGAAGCCGTTCGGCCAGCCGTACGTCCGCGGGCAGGGAGTCGCCCCTGGCCCCGCTGGTGGTCAGACCGATCTCCACCTGCCCTGTAGCCACGAGGCCTCGCAGCACGGCTGCGTGCTGCCTGATCTCCCGCGCGGTCACAAAGAGGGTCGCCTGCGCTCCGCCCTCGCGCAGGGCCTCCGGCAGCTCCCTGTAGGCGCGCAGGTGCCCGTCCGCGCGCAGCGTCAAGGCGATGAGGCTATGGGTCGGTGCCACCCGCGAGACAGGGCGCGGAACACGCGCGGCCGCGCCGGAAGTGCCGGGGGCCAGGCCAGCCGCGAGAACAAGAACCGCCGCGCCTCTGCTGAGACGTCTCACCACGTATCGCCTCCATGCATGCCGCCCTGAGCGGCCTGGATCAGCGATAGGTTGCCCTTGCGGGCCGAAACGTCGCAGACGCCGGCTGGTGGTTCGCATTTTTCCGCATCGTCGCCATCAGCCGCCCTGGCAAGAGCGTCCAATCCCGCCAGGCCAGCTTCCACACGGGCGGGCCGCAGAAGCGGCGCCATGGCGGCCGGACCGAAGTCCCTCAGGCCGGGGCCTAGCTCGAGGCTCCCTGCCACCAGGCGCGCTTGGCCTGGCCGCTCGGTGCCTGGCCGTACGTCTTGTCGAGATACGCGATGATCTCGTTCTCGTCCGCCAGGACAACGTCGCCGTCCACCAGCACGGGAACGGTCGGCTGGCCAGATACGCTCAGCACCTTGTCGCGGCGGCTGCGGTCCTGCGAGACGCATACGGACACGTACGTCAACTCTAGATCCGAGAGCCTCTGCCGCACCATCCGGCAGTACGGGCAGCCCTCGAATTGGTAAAGGGTCATCATCGGACTCTCCCCCAATCGGCGCGGCTGTTCTGGACGGCGGACGCGCCTTATCACAGTATCCCAGATCGCGGCGGCGCGCGCAGGTCCGAGCGACCGCATCCCCGAATGCAAGTCCTTCGCCGACAGCATCCGCAAGGACCTGGACGCCGTCACCAACGGCGCACCTCTCCCGTGGAGCCAGGGCCGCGTTGAGGGCTCTATCAACCGCCTCAAGGCGATCAAGCGCGCCATGTACGGCCGCGGCAAACATGACCATCTCCGACGCCGCGTCCTCGTCCGCCTCAAGCCCTAGCCGGCGACTGGCATGAACACGAGTCACTTTTAGCATGAGCACCAATCATCAAGAGCGCACAAGATCCCAAATAACGTGCGCGGCTACACCTCGGTGCCCTTATCTGCGCGAATAACCAGGAGATTTGGGCGACGGCGGTTTCTTTCGGCGGCCGTCGGCTGTTCGCGCCACCCAAGTTCAGTGAAATCCGGCTCGACAACAGCCCGAATCACGAATCCGGCGCGGATCAGCTCGTTCACGTAAGAAGACAACGGCCTGTGCCACTTGACAAGCCTTACTCCATTGCCTTCTTCGATTCGGGGGGCAGGCTGCAGGTATGCATCAACCGGCCAGGCCGTTGCATTGCCCTCTCCGTCAACGATCCACTCTCCTTGAGAGTTAGCGTACTTCAAGGGGTGTTCGACCGAGAATACCAGGGATCCGCCAGGTACAATCCACCGATACATCCGCGAAGCCAACTGGTCATAGCGTTCGATATAGTGGAAAGCCCTCACGCTGAGTATGCAGTCAAAGCGTTCGGCGCTCAGATCTACCGTCTCAATGTCTGCCTCTAGCCACCGGACCTGTGGGTGGGTTTCAAAGAACGTGCGCATGACGTGTGACTTATCTACCGCCGTCACTGATGCAACGCCAGACGCCACCAACCGTGCGGCCCAATCCCCTGAACCCGCCCCCAAATCGAGAACGCATTTCCCGCCCAAGTTGGGCAGCAGAGACTCAATGGCCGGTCGCTCAACGTAGTCTGGTCGGGAGCGTTGTTGCATCACATATTCTCGTACCATAGTTGTATCGAGCCAACCGTCTTCCTCCATCCCTGTGCCTCCCCCACTCCTGGTCGTCTGTCGCCACGTCGCACGTTCACGCGCCGATCTCGCTCGTGAAACGCCTGCGGCACGCAGGCGTAGCCGCAGCCAAGGACTGGATTACTGAGGTGCGGTCACTGTTCCTGCCTGCTGGGCGCCCGCCGCGTCCACGCCCCAGCAGAGACGAAAAGTCCCCCGCCTGTGTAGGGCGATGGCTGCGGGGACGAAGGGGCGGCGAGTTATCTCGGTTGTCAGTGGCGAGGGGTTGCGCAGGCGACGAGCATCAGGCCCTCCCGGTCAGAACTGCTCAGCGATGCTGAAGGCGATACGCTCCACCAGAGAGGGGCTCAGCCATATGCCGGTCACGGCGCAACCGTAGCCGTCCTTGTCGAGCCAGACGTCGGCGACCGGCGTGCCGTACTTGTGGCTGACGTCCTCGAAATACTCGGTGCCGCCTGCCCAGAACGTCCGCGTCGCCTTTACGTTCCACGTCCACGGCTGTCCGGGCGTCTCCTTGACCTCCAGGAAGTCCAGGATCTCCTTGGCACCCACCCGGCGCCGGTACTCGAACTGGACGACGTTGTCCGGCGAGGCCATGAAGCCTCCGATGACGTGCCAGCCGGGCGGGACATGGCGCGGCAGGTACACACGGAACGGCAGGCTGGACAGCATCGACGGCGGCACTACCTTCGCCCCGCATCCCCCAAGGACGAGAGCCAAGAGGACAACGCCGATTCTTAGCAGCAGGGGACGCGTCATCCCTGGTCCCCCTGTCTCGGGTGCCCCCCCGCGCGGCACCGCGGACAGGCGTGGCTCACGGTGCGGTTGCAACGGTTCAGGCACATCAGCGCAGGGGTCTCCGCAGAAGCGCGTGGAGGATGGCTTGCCCCGTCAGGGGCACAGGATCGTTGCGCATGTGGATCAGCTCCTTGGAGCGACACAAGGGTCATTGGTCGTCGTCGCCCCAGTACAGGCTCTCGTTGTGAAACCACGCCAAGTAGCCGACCAGGAAGCCGACGATCGCACCCGCAACCAGATATTCGAGCGGGTTCGGCCACGGGTGGAACGGCGGCATGCCCTGGACCCACTGCATGAGTGACATCAGAAGACCTGTGCCAAGTCCAAAGAGGATCACGCCGTACACCAGGGTGAAGTGGATCTTTCCCCTCGCACGCAGGCGCTCCCATCTCGGCCTGTTCAGCATCGCAGAGCGTCTCCGCCAATAGGCCCAATACTGAAGAACGAGGCCAAGCACGATTGCTACGTCTCCTATCGTCTGGACAACACCGTACGATGGCCCCGCTATCAGACGCGCCAGGGCGACGAGAACCAAACCGACGATCACGATCATCGTCCCGGCCCTTGGCGACCAGTTCATGGCTCGCCTCCTTACCAGACTCTATGCGGTCAATGTCGCCTCGTGCCGGCGCTCGGCGATGCCGCTGATCAGGCGCACGGCTTCCGTACCCAGCAAGGCGAGCGCCAGCATGACCAGGGTGTCCACGTTAGATGCACCGGTCCATTGGAAGGCGGTCCCTTGCAGCCAATCGTTGAGCCCGTGCACCGTGGCCGCCCAAAGGATCGACCCGCTGCGCCAGGCGACCCACGAAAGGATGAGGCCCATGAGCGCTGTTGTGCCTATGTAGGCCCAGACGTTGCCGACTGGGATGTGCTGGACAAAGAGTCCTTCCAACAGATGGGTGAGACCGAACGCCGCGCTGACAGCCAGAGCGGCAGGTAAGAGCCCGATTCGGTCCACTGTGACGCGCATAAGCACGCCACGGAAGCTCCACTCCTCACAGGGGCCGACGACCCCGACGAATAGCAGCAGGCTGACGGCGTCTGCGGCGCCGAGTGCCGCATCCTGAGTTGCCGCGAAGGCGACCGCGCCGACGATGGCGGCCAGGGACACCATCGCTGCCGCGCCTAGCCGTGCAGGGCGGCGCAGGAGAGGCGCGAGGCCCTGCCTGCGCACCACAAGGAGGTAGAGCGCGAGTGGCAGCACGATCTCGCCGACGAGTGTTGCGATGAAGCCTGGGACCGCAGTCCATGCAGTGCCGGGGGGGCCAGGCGGACATCGGGAGCCACGACGGGGTCCTAAGCCATCCAACGATCTGTGGGCCGACCCAGCGAAGGCCGACATAATCCCAGCCAAGCCCGAAGACAATGAAGACGCCTGCAGCGGTAAGCAATCGGCGGTCAATCACAGGCATGACGGGGCCTCCTGGAGAACGGCAGCACGTTCTTCGTCCTGGTCTCCATCGGTTGGGTCAACCGTCCGGCCTCACGCGGCTCGAGACGTTCCGCGTGGATGGTGCCGCACTTTCGACGGAGTGGCAGACGCTTCCTGCTTTAGGACCCGGGTCCAGCGTGGGCAGCGAGAAGATCGCTCGCTAGCCAACCCTCTCGATGCGGTGATTGCCGTCGCAGGCCCAGAACCGAACAAGTGTCCCACACTCGAACTCTCCCTCAAGCCTGCCTGGCACTTGCGTTCTCAGGCTCGTCCACCTCGTACAAGCCAGCGTCTGCGCCAGTCCCTTGAAGCAGCAGCCGTCCCCGTGTTTCCTTGCGAGCCGCACTCCACAGTGCGTAGGTCGCGTTGCCGTAGTCCCCGACGGACATGACGGTGTGAGCGATGCTCGCGACCCACAGTGCCGCGTTCCCTATGATGAAGGCTGCCACGGCCAGGCCGAAGGTGATGGCCTGCGGGGCCAGGCTCGTCAACGGCATCTGCGACATGCTGAGCACACCCTCGGACTGGCTGTACGGGCCGAGCGGGCTCAGGTGGATCCTCGCCCTGAGGCCGAGCACCCTGCCGCCTGTGCATGCAAGTGCTCGTGCGGCACAGTGGCGCGTAGCGCCAGCGCGAGGCCGAAGCCGAGGTCGGAGAAGTCGGTGTGGAGACTGATGAGAACATCCGCGACCGGCACCGTGGCGATGGCTGCGAGCCTGGTCTGTACGCGCTTGGTCACGGGCCACCCGCCGATCTTGCGGTATCCTGCGATGCCCAAGGCTGTCGCCTCCTTAAACATCGGAGGAGCCCGTCGCCGGACTCCTCGCTAGACTATTTGGACCTTCACATGCGACAATGGCACCGACCTTCAGGGCAGGGTGCGGGCCAATCCCCAACTCCCGACCGGTGGTGACGCCTTTGAGGCGAAGTCCACGAGCCGTAAGGCACGAACAGGTGTGAATCCTGTACCGCCAGGCACCTCGCATATGGCCCACGTACATCCTATCGCTGTGCTGCGACATAGATGATCCTCCTGGCCATGAGTACATCCTTGGCGATGTACGGGCTCAACGTGCTCTTTTCAACCAGGTCGACTTCGCGGTGAAACACCTCATCCTCCAGCGCATGCTTCACCCTGATAAAGTCGAACAGGCTCTGCACCGGGCCGTCAGGCGCAAACTCCACCAAAACATCCACATCGCTCTTGTCGGTGAAGTCGTCGCGGATGACGGACCCGAAGAGCGCCATCTCTCTCACCTTGAACCGGCGACCAACGTCCGCCAGCCTGCTTTCGTCAATGGCAATCTGAAGCGCATCCACGACTGCTCACCTCCACCCGTTCGCAGTATAGCATCGCCGTCAGTGCCCAAACAGAAGGCCCCCGAGCGGTCCCTGGCCGCTCGCGCCGCCGTCGATCGCGAGCACATCTCAGCGGCCGTGTCGCCGCCCCCTCGGTCAGTCGCCCTGGAGTTCGCGCAGCGCGCCTTGGATCGATCTTCCGCACGCCTCGGCAGGCGCCATGCAGTCGAGCGCGAAGCCAAGCCTTCGGGGAGGTGGCGACACGGCAAGCGTGCGCAAGACGCTGCTGGCCATGGCAGCCTGTGCGGTCTTCGTCGCGCTCATCCTGCCGGCGGCCCCGACCGGCGGCCGCAAGGCGATCCGCCCATTCCTGGTCTACTACGGCGGCGTGCCCCAGCCAGCCGACATGGCGGCCGCCAGGGGCCTCGCACGCCGCATGCGCGGCTACCCCCTCGTCGTCCTCGGCCTCGCGGCGCACGCGCCGGCCTTTGCCGCCATGGTGCGGCGCCTCATGCCGGGCACGCTGCTCTACGGCTACGCCGACACCGGCCAAGTCACGCTGCGTCACGTCGCCGGACGCCTGGCCCTGTTCCAGCGCCTCGGCTTCCAGGGCGTCCTGCTGGACGACATCGGCACGGGCCTGAGCGCGCAGCCCGGGGTCCTGCGCCGCGTCGTGCTGATGGCCCACCGGCGCCACCTGCGCGTGCTGCTCAACGCCTGGAACCCGGTGGACGTCCTGACCCTGCCCTTGCGGGCGGAGAGCGACGGCGTCCTGTGCGAGAACTGGGTCTACAGCGACGGCCGCTGGGCCGTGCCCAGGGATGCCGCCGCGTACCGCGCCCTGCGGGAACTGCAGGCGCGCAGGCTGCTCGTCTTCATGATCGTGACGCTGGCCCATGTCCCGTCGCCGGCGAGACCGCCGGCAAAGGGCGTGGGAGCGACGGCGCGCGCGGTGTTCGGCGACTACCTCTCGCTCTCGGATGCCCTGTACTCCGCCGACAGCCGGGCGATCTTCCCCGCGACGGAGCTCAAGCGCCTGCTGCGGCGACTGTCGTTTTGAACTTCAGGGCATCATCCCGGCCGGCGCTGCCACTGCCAGCGGCCCCGGCCTGACCTGGCCGTCACCCTCCACGATGTACTTGTAGCTTGTGAGCTCGCGCAGGCCCATGGGCCCGCGGGCATGCAGCACCTGGGTCGAGATGCCGATCTCCACGCCGAAGCCGAACTCGTACCCGTCGGTAAACCGCGTCGACGCGTTGTGGTAGACGACCGCCGCGTCCACCTGCTCGAGAAAACGCTGCGCAGCATGACGGTTCTCGGTGACGATGGCCTCGGAGTGGCGCGTGCCGTAGCGGGCGATGTGCTGCATGGCCGCGTCGAGATCCGCCACGACGCGCACCGCGAGCACGGGTGCCAGGTACTCGGTCGCCCAGTCCGCCTCCGTCGCCGCCTGCAGCGCGACGCCGGGCACCGCGGCGAGCAGTGCGAGGGACTCCGGGCAGGCCCGCAGCTCGACGCCAGCGGCCGCAAGCGACGTGCCGAGGCGCCGAAGCAGGTCCTGCGCCACATCGCGGTGCACCAGGAGGGTTTCCATGGCGTTGCAGACCGAGGGGCGCTGACACTTCGCGTTCAGCACGATCGCCTCGGCCTTGTCCAGATCCGCCTGGGCATCGACGAAGACGTGGCAGTTGCCCACCCCCGTCTCCACCACCGGCACCCGCGCGTTCTCGGCTACGTACTGGATCAGCCCCGCGCCGCCGCGCGGGATGACAAGGTCCACAAGACCGCGGGCCGTGATCAGTTCGCCCACCGTCTCGCGGCCGCCGCGGTCGAGGAGTTGCACCGCCTCCGCCGGCAGGCCCGCGGCCGCGAGGCCACGGTGCAGTGCGGCCACGAGCGCCCTGTTGGAGTGCAGCGCCTCGCTGCCGCCGCGCAGCACCACGGCGCTGCCCGCTTTGAAGCCGATCGCAGCGGCGTCCACCGTGACGTTCGGCCGAGACTCGTAGATCATGCCGACGACGCCGATCGGCACACGCACCTTGGCGATGCGCAGCCCGTTCGGCCGCACAAAACTCTCGATCTGCTCGCCGACCGGATCCTCGATGGCGGCGACCGCCTCGAGCCCTGCCAGCATGGCTTGGATGCGCCCCTGATCCAGGCGCAGGCGGTCTAGGCGCGCCGCGTCCATGCCGGACTGGCGCGCCAGGGCCATGTCCTGTCCGTTGGCGTCCAGGATCTCATCTCGGCCCCGCCAGATCGCATCGCCCATCGCCGCGAGCGCCCGGTCCTTGCGCAGGCTTGAGAGCCTGCCGAGCCGTGGCAGCACCTGGCGCGCCGCCAGGAGCTGCTCCCGAACGTAATGGGCGATGTCGCTCCCGGGCTTCTCGGCGCTATCCTTGCCCCAATCCATCGGCCTGCTCCTCTCCCGCCATGACCATGGTCCGGTGCTGCACCACGCGCACGGCCCTCGGCGCCTGGCGCGGCTCCTCCGAGAGCCAGCGCACAAGCTCGTGCGCCCCGACCATAACGGTGCCGCGCGCGATCACGCGCTCCGACGCCGTCGCGAGTTCGACCACATCTCCCGCCTGGAACGCGCCGCGACAGTCGGTGATGCCCGGCAGCAGGAGACTCGCCTGTCTCCCCTCCACGGCCGCAGCCGCGCCGTCGTCGAGAATCAGCCGGCCGCGCGGCCTGGCGCCGTAGCGCAGCCATACCTGCCTGCGCGGTCCCGGCTTCGCCTGACCCCTGAACAGGGTGCCTACCGCCTCGCCCGACAGGATCGCAGGCAGCACGCCCGGCGCCGTGCGCGCCACGACCGTGTCGATGCCTGCCGCCGTGGCGATGCGCGCCGCCGTGAGCTTGGTCCGCATACCCCCGGTGCCGATGCCGCTGCCCGCCTTGCCGGCCGCCCCCGCCAGCTCCGGCTGCCACTCCTCCACGACGGCGATGCGCCTGGCGCCCGCCGCCTTGCGCGGGTCGCGGTCGTAGAAGCCGTCGATGTCCGTGAGCAGCACCAGCAGGTCCGCCCCCGTCACGACGGCGAGCAGGGCCGAAAGGGTGTCGTTGTCGCCGATCTTGAGCTCCTCCACGGCGATCGTGTCGTTCTCGTTGACGATCGGCAGCACGCCGTGCTGCCCTAGTGCCGCGAGCGCCCTGCGCAGGTGCCCGACGCGGCGCGGGCTTTCAAGTTCGCTCCGGCTGAGGAGGATCTGTGCCACCTCGATGCCCAGGGGCAGGCAGACTTCGCGGTAGAGATCCATCAGCCGTCCCTGGCCGATGGCCGCGGCCGCCTGTTTCTCCGCCAAAGTGACGGCGGCCGGGTGCAGACCCAGCACGCCAAGGCCTGCCGCGACCGCTCCCGACGACACGAGCAGCACCGCCGCCCCCTGCTCGCGCGCAAACGCGACCTCCCCCGCCACGAGCCGCAGCTTGCCTGCGTCGAGGCCGCCGGCAGGGTCCACGAGGCTGCTCGACCCCACCTTCACGACGATGTACGACCTCTTCATCGCCGGCCTCCCCGCGGCCCAGCCGCACCTGCATGATACGCATACTTATACACCCCCACGCGGGCCGCGTCAAGGCTGGCTGTCCCCTGGCAATGGCTCCCCTATCGGCCCCGCCTGTGATCCACGAGCGTCTCGGCTGGCATCACATGGTGCATTCTCATGCATGGGGCCGCTGGTCATGGCGGCTGGCGCCTTGCCAAACGGCTCCAGTCCGGCGATGATACCGCAATAGGGGGTATCCCATGTTCAGGCGCCACGAACTCGATCGCGACTCGCTCGACTTCTGGCGGCGCCAGCGTCGCGCGGCCCAGCGCGGACGCGGCGGGCGCGGCTTCCCGTACGGCGGCCGCAGTCCTGCCACGATCGCCTTGATCGTGCTGCTCTTGCTCGGCCTCATCCTGCCCGGCAGCCTGCTGCAAGCGGTCGCCTCGCTGCCTTTGGCGCCTGTCTGGCTCGCGCTGCTCTCAAGCATCCTGCCAGGCGGGCTGCTTGGCCTGATCTTCGTCGGCCTGTTCGTCTGGATCATGGGCTCGCAGCTCGAGCCGCTCGACACGGCCTGGAAGTACATCGCGCTGTTCTTCGTCTCAGGCACCTTGGGCGCCCTGGCCGGCGACCAGCTGGCGGGCGGGCTTGTCGGCTCCGTGGCCGCGTTCGGCCTTGCCGGCGGCTACGCGTACGTCATGTGGGCCCACAGCCACATGGACCAGGCAGGTGTCTGGCGCTGGGTGATCGGCCTTCTCGTGCTGAACGCGGTGCTGTCGGGCCTGCAGCCGGCCGCCCTCGTCTCGATGTTCGCCGCTTTCGTCGCCGGCTTCGCCTTCGCCTACGTGACGAAATTCGGCGGCTAGCCCGCACTGCACAAGGCTGCGGCCTCTGGCCGCAGCCTTGTGCTTTCGTGCGCGCCGCCTCTCCCGCCCCCCTGGCCCTGGCATGTCGTAACCGACCGCACAGCTGCGACATAACGTGTTGGCGAGGAGGTGTTTCCATGGCCGCATTCGAGGACAGCCTGCCAACCCCGGCCTGGGGCAGTCGCTATCTTCAGCTGCAGACGCCGAACCAGGTCGGGACCGACGTGAAGGTCTTCCAGACGCTTTTCAACCTGTTCCTGCAGTACTCGGCCCCACCGCGCGGACCCCTCGGCACGCCGATCAGCGCCGACGGCGTGTTCGGGGTGTCTTCGAGCCGGGCGGTGCACCAGTGGCAGCAGTACTTCGGGCTCCAGGACGACGGGGTCATCGGCCCGGTCACGGGGGCCACGTTCGGACAGTACAACAGCGCCTACGGCGGGCCGCGTTTCGGCAGCCGCTTCATCACGACGCTGGGCATGAGCGGCGGCGACGTCACCGTGTTGCAGAACCGCCTCAACAACTACCGCTACTTTACCTACGTGGGCCACCCCGCGAACGGCACGTTCGACGCCTCCACGCTGAACGCGGTGCAGCACTTCCAGCAGGACATGAACACACTCGGCATCGACGTCGGCGTACCGACCGACGGCACCGTCAAGGTGGAGACGTTCGACGCACTCTGGGCCTACATGTATCTGGGCGGCCGCGGCCTCTGGCAGGGCCGCAACGGGATCGACACCCTGTGGCTGCAGCGCTTCCTCAAGGCGCAGGGCCTGTACAGCGGCCCGCTCGACGGTTACTTCAGCGCCGCCGTGACCGCTGCGGTCGTCGCGTTCCAAACCGCCCAGGGCATCACGGCCGACGGACAGGTCGGACAGGTCACGATGTACCACATCGGGCAGGTTTTCAACCAGCCTGCCGGCACGTGGCCGTGATCCACCCTGCGGACCTGCCCACCACGCCGGAGGCGCGGCCACAGCCGCGCCTCCTAGCTCTTTGCCACAGCCGCGCCGCCGCGCGCGAGCCAATTCGCCACCTGTGCGGCCGCCCAGCGCGGCTGGTCCGCGACCAGGCTGTGGAGGGCTCCCGCCGCGCTGCGCACCTCCACCGCGGGATTGCCGTCGAACATCGCCCGGCTGACCTTGTTGTCCGTGATCGGGTCGCCTTCCGAGAGCAGCACGAGCGAAGGGATGCGCCACGCCTTGTCGGGGATCTCCAGACCGCGCTGCTCGACCATCATGCGCAGCAGGAACGCGAGCGTGTAGCGGTGGTTGCACAGCCGGTCCCGCGCCAGGGCACGCGCCACGGTGGGATCCAGCGTGATGCCCTCCGCCGGCAGGGCCCGCCAGGGCCGCACGCGGCCGAACACGGGCAGGCCGACCTGCCGCAGCAGCCACCAGACCCGCGCGGAGGGCTTGTAGAAGATGCTGAAGGCCGGCGAGAGAAGGAGGCACGCCGCGGGGTCGATGGCGCCTACGTGCGCGGCGGAGTATGCGACGAGAGCGCCGTAGCTCTCGCCGCCCGCCCAAAGGGGCACCTCGGCGTCCTCCGCCATCGCCGCGAAGCTCGTACGGGCGTCCGCAACGGCGTCGGCCCATGTCCGCGTATGGCCGCGCTCCCCGGCGGACCGGCCGTGGCCCCTGAGATCCGGCAGCCAAGTCTCGATACCGAGCGCCGCGAGGCGCAGCGCGAAAGGCACGTAGTACTCGGAGTGGACTAGCGACGCGTGCAGGAGCAGCAGGCGCGCTATGGGCTCAGGCGGCCGCACGCGCCTCAGAAAGAGATCGGGCGCGTGCGGGCGGTCGAGGAAGCCTATCTCGACTTCGGTGTGCCGATATCGCTCGGGTGCCTGGGAGGTCTTGTCGTCGTTGCGACCTCCGGGTCGGAAAGCGTCCTTTTGCATGGCAGTCCTCCGAGCCGCTTTCCTGCCGCATTCGCGGCCGGCTGGAACTTTCCTTCCAGACGGACGGTGTCGCCGTGCGGGCAACCTGGCCGGCCAGTCAGGCTCAGGGCAGGGTCTTCGGCAGGTTCGTCTTGATCTTGGCCTTCGCCGTCATCTTCGTAAGGTAGCTGTTGATGGCGGTGTTCGCGTTCTGCTGCTGCAGGTAGGACTGGATCTCGCTCTGCACCTGGCTGAGCGGCTGGGTCGAAGCCTTCTTGATGCCCAGGAGCTTGATGATGTGGTAGCCGTATTGCGAATGCACGACGGGGCTCAACTCGCCCACCTTGGTCAGCTTGGCGGCCGCATTCGCAAACGCCGCCACGTAGGTGCTGAGCGGCTGGTAGCCCAGGTCGCCGCCGTTCTTGGCGGACCCCGTGTCGGTCGAGTACTTCTTCGCCAGCGTCGCGAAGTCGGCGCCCTTCTGCAGCTGTGCGAGGATCGACGCGGCCTGCGCCTGGGTCTTCACGAGGATGTGGGCGAGGTCGTATTCCTCGGGATTCTGGAACTGCGAGACGTTCGCCTGGTAGAACGCCTTGATCTGGGCCTGCGTGACGGGACGGGGCGGCGCCACCTTCGCGAGGTAGCCCTGCAGCAGCGTGGCCTGGCTGGCATAGTCGTTCAGGTCCTGCTGCGTCACGCCGTCCTTCTTCATCGCCTTCTGCAGCGCGGCCTGGCTGCCGTAGACCTGCGACACGAGGTAGCTCTGCAGTTGCGACTGACTTGTCTTGACGGCCTTCGTCGACACCTTGAAGCCCGCCTTGCCGGCCTCCTGCGCCAGAAGGTACTCCGTCGCGATCTCCTTCGTCTCCGATATCCACGTGGCGCGCTGCTTGATGGACGCTGCCGCCTGGGGATCGAGGATCTTGATGACGTCGATGCGCGTCGTCACCTGGGCCTGCGTGATGGGGTGACCGTTCACAGTGCCCCAGACCGTCGTGGCCGCAGCGTTCTGGGTGCCGCAACCCGCAACGGCGAGCAGTGCGCCGAAGGCGAGCGGCAGCAGTTTACGAACCTGGTTCAAGCCGTCAACTCCTCTTGTGCGCGGCCGGCTTCTCGCGGCCAGCAACCGATGGCATGCTCCTTATCTTAGCGCAACTCCGCACGGATTGTCCGAGACGCAGGCAAGCTTGGCCACAAGGGCGAATCCGCAGGCGGTGCGCGGCAGTCGGGCGCGCCCTCCCCGCAGCGCAGCAGGACCGCGAAGAAAACGCGAGGTGGCTTCCGTGTGGCAGCTTGCGGTACCCGTATGGCAGCTTGTCGTGCGCTCCGCCATGATCTACGTTGTGCTGCTCGTCGGGCTCCGGCTGTTCGGCAAGCGAGAGGTCGGCCAGTTCACGCTGTTCGATCTCGTGCTCCTGCTGCTGGTCGCGAACGCCGTGCAGCCGGCCATCACCGGTCCCGACACGTCGCTGCTCGGTGGGATCGTCATCACGGTCACGCTGTTCGCGCTCAATGCACTGGTGTCCCTGTTGCGCGTGCACAGCCCCCTACTGCGCAGGCTGGCCGAGGGCGAGGCCACGGTGATCGCGCGCGACGGAGCGTGGATCGCTTCGGCCCTGCGCAAGGAGGGCCTCGAGCCCGAGGACTGCATGATGGCCCTGCGCGAGCACGGCTTCGCGCGGGTCGACGAAGTCGGCTTGGCGGTGCTCGAGACCGACGGCACCATCTCGGTCGTGCCCCGGACGGAGGCGGTGCACAGGGGCCGCCGGCGCGTGCGCTCGAGGCGTCTGTCCTAGCGCGCCGGACATGGGGACTCCGTCCATCCGGCGGTCCATCCGCCACAGCGGTGCCAATGGATCCTGTGCAGGCGCAGCGCGCCGCTGACGGGCGACCCTGGCGCTTTTTGCCATGCAGCCCCCAAAGGAGCCCTGAGCGGCCCCTGTTTCCTCGTGCGACAGGACGTAGACTCGAGTTGACGGCGTACCCCGAATGACAGGAGCGGCGCGCCGAAGGAGGCAGGCCCGGCAGGGCACGGTCCGCCGGGCGACGACATGGCTGCTCAGCCGCTGCCGCACAGCTCAGGGCGCAGGTGGGCCACGCTTCTCCACCTCTTCGGCCTGGTCGGCTTCCTGCTCTCGCCCCTCGGCGTGATCCTGCCCCTGGTCATCTGGGGCACCTTGCGCGGGCGCGACGCCGACATCGACCTGCAAGGACGACTCGCGCTCAACTTCCAGCTGTCGATGCTGCTCTACCTCATCGTGGGCGGTCTCCTGCTCCTGCTCGTGTCCGGTCTCGTGATCATCGTCTTCGTCGTCGCGGCCGAACTCTACTGCTCCATCACGGCGGCCGTCCACGCCAACCGCGGCGAGGTCTACGACTACCCTCTAAGCCTGCGCTTCATCGCGACGGAGCCATATGGCGGGGGCTTGCACGCCGCCTGAGGAGCGACGGGCGGGAGGCGGCCGGCCGCCTCCCGCCCTGCCGAGAAGCCGCTTGCCGCGCCCTTTCGCCTTCCCTGCGGCGGAAGGCCTTTTTGCTGCCCGCGCAGGTGCGGCCTTCAACCGCAGGGTTCGCGCCCAGTCCAATGCGGCCAGCGTCCCGGCAGGATCGCGCGGACGCGCGCAGTACTGCCTCCATGGGAGGTGCTGCGCTTTGCAGTCCGCGTGGGAACTGCGCGACGGGGCCAAGGGCATGCGCCAACAGCCCTCGGCTGGCGCCGGCATCCGCACATGCGCCAAGAGTTCTCGTTCCACGAGGTCGAGACGTCGGCCCACCTGGCGCAGGAACTCCCAGCCATTGCCGCCATCGAGGTGATGCGTCCCGCACCCAAAGCGTGGGGGATCACCCGGCCGCACCGCCACAGGCGCTTCACCATCGACGAGGACGTGCGGCCCTTCGGCGCCTGCGCGCTCGCCGGCGCCGCCGCACTCGGACCGCTCCACGGATCCAGCCGGGAGGCTAGAGAACAATGACCGGAATCGACCCGAGCCAGGTGCGCATCCTGTTCGGCTGCGAGATCCCGATGCGAGACGGCGCAAGGCTTTCCGCGGACATCTACCTGCCACGGACCGAGGGACCCCATCCGACCCTCGTCCTGCTTACGCCCTACGTCAAGTCCGGCAGGGCGTACACCGAGCGGGCCATGGGCTGGGCTGCCGACGGCTACGCGTTCGTTCTGGTCGACGTGCGCGGGCGCGGCGACTCGGCGGGAGATTTCCTGCCCTACCGGCACGACGGCGACGACGGCTACGACGTGATCGAGTGGGTCGCCTCGCAGCCCTGGAGCACCGGCGCCGTCGCCAGCACAGGCGCCTCCTATTCCGGGCGCATCCAGTGGCTGATCGCACTTCGCCACCCGCCCCACCTCAAGGCGATGATCCCGATGGTGACGCCGTCCGACATGTTCGTCGAGTTCCCGACAGGCGTGCCGAGCCCCATGGACATCTGCTGGTACCACATGACGAGTGGCCGCACCGCGCAGGACATCGCCCCCGTCGATTGGCTCAAGGTCTACGAGCACCTGCCCATCCTGACGATGGACCAAGCGCTCGGCAGGGACATCCCGCGCTGGCGCGAGGTGGTCTCGCACCAAACCCTCGACAGCTACTGGCGGGAACTGTCCTACCAGCACCGCTTCAGCGAGATCGACCTGCCGGTGCTCCACGTCTCGGGCTGGTACGACGACGAGCAGATCGGCACGCCGCTCAACTTCCAGGGCATGGTGCGCGAGGCCCCGAGCGCGTTCGCGCGGGAGAACCAGCACCTGCTGATGGGGCCCTGGGGACACCAAGTCAACGCCGGCACCCGGCTCGGCGAGGTGCGCTTCGGCGCGGACGCCCAGATCAACCTGCACGCCCTCGAAAGGCAGTTCCTGGACCGCCACCTGAGGGGCGAGGACGTACCGCGCCTCCCGGCGGTGCGCATCTTCCTGATGGGTGAGAACCGCTGGCTCGACAGCCCAAGCTGGCCGCCGCCCGCCCAGAAGTCCGTTGCCTACTACCTGCACTCGGCGGGGCACGCGCAGAGCCGTTTCGGCGACGGCCGCCTCGACCGCCTGCCTCCGGCCGAGGAGCCCGAGGACACCTTCCGCTACGACCCGAGACGCCCGGTGCCGTACCTCACGGACCTGGTCTCGTCGCAGATCGGCGGCCCGGACGACTACAGCGTCGTCGAGCGGCGGGACGACGTGCTCTGCTACACGAGCGAGCCCGCCGCGGAGCCCCTCGATCTGATCGGCGGCATCTCCCTCGTGCTCTACGCTGCGACGAGCGCCGTCGACACCGATTTCACCGCAAAGCTCCTGGACGTCTGGCCGACCGGGTTCTGTCAGCGCCTGACGGACTCGATCGTCCGCCTGCGCTACCGCGCTGGCTTCGCCGCCGCCGAGCCGGCCCAACCGGGAGAGGTCTACGAGCTGACGCTCGACCTCTGGAACACGTGCCTGAGGCTGCAGCCCGGCCATCGCCTGCGCCTCGAGATCTCATCGAGCGCCTTCCCGAAGTACGCGCGCAACCTCAATACCGGC
This sequence comes from Bacillota bacterium, assembly GCA_021847575.1. GTDB lineage: Bacteria > Bacillota > Sulfobacillia > JAJZYS01 > JAJYTV01 > JAJZQO01. The sequence goes on from JAJZQO010000029.1 coordinate 16,713, forward strand.
GAGGACCTGGCGACAGGCACGACCATCCTCACGGCGGATCAGAGTGTCTTCCACGACAGGCTGCGCCCCTCGCACCTGCTGCTGCCGGTATCGGGCTGATGGCCGGCAGGGCCGGGCAGCGTCGACCGGCCGCCTGGGCGCGGCCCGGTGGACCGCCGAGGCATGGACCAAGCAGCACGGAACTCACCCCGACACGCCACGCCCACCTGTGATCGCCCTGTACGCATCTGGCCTGCGATAGCCCGCCGCTCCCCAGACCTCGCGCACCCTGTAACGGCGCAACGCCGTGAGGTCGAATTCGGCGAGCAGGATCTGCTCCTCGGCGTCGGCGCGCGCGATGGTCATGTCGCGCGCCTGGCCGTCCCCGCCGTCGCCGTCGGTGTACGCCATGCCGTCGAAGGCCACCGATCCGCCATTCGCGTCCGGCGGGGCGTAGTTGGCCATCGCGATGCCCAGCATGTTCTCGAACGCCCGGCTCTGCAGCTGGTGGTCCCGGTGCATGTCCCATGTGCAGGCGTTGGGCACCAGGATCAGCTCCGCTCCTTCGAGCGCCAGCACGCGGGCGCTTTCGGGAAACTCGCGGTCGAAGCAGATCATCGCGCCGATGCGGACCGGCCCGACGGCGGTGTCAAGCTCCGCCACCGCGAACGCGGCGCCGGGCGTGAGCAGGCACTCGTCGGCGAAGGCGCAGGTATGCACCTTGCGGTAGGTCAGGACGGCCCGGCCGTGTCGGTCGAAGACGGTGACGGTGTTGCGCGGCGGTCCTGCGCCTGCCTCGAGGTACGTCGCGGCGATGGCCATGCCGAGTTCGGCCGCGAGCCTGGCCATCGCCCGCAGCCCCGCGCTCTCGAGCGTGACGGCCGATCGCCGCCACCGCTCGCTCTGGGCACGGTCGTCCCTGCGCGGAAAGAGGTAGCCGGTGTTCCACATCTCGGGCAGCAGGGCCAGATCCGCCCCGGCCCGCCGCGCCTCGCGGCAGGCGGCTTCAGCCTTCGCCCACGCCCTCTCTGGATTTCCGGCGACAGCCTGCAGCTGCAGCATCGCCACTTTGAGGCCCTGTCGCCCCATCACCGCTCTTCCCTGCCGGACGGCAAAGGCTGCGCTCCGAGGGACGCCGCCCCGTCCGCCCGCCGTCACGCCTCGACGAAGCTGTAGCCGTAGCGCCCCTTGACGCAGAGGAAGCCCTGGGTGATCGAGTGGTCGCCAGGGCTTGTCACCTTGACGATCTGATTGGACCTGCGGTCCACATGCAGTTCGAGCTGGCAGCCGACGCCGCAATAGGAGCAGGTCGTCTGCACCACGTCGTAGCGGCTCTCGTCCCAACGCCCCTCGGCGCGCAGCGTGTGTTCCCGTTTGTCCATCAGCGCGCCCGTCGGGCAGACCGCGACACAGTTGCCGCAGAAGACGCAGGCAGAGTCCGGCAGGCTCTCGCCGTAGCCCGCCGCGATGCCCGCCGAGAACCCGCGCCCGGCCACGGTGAGTGCGAAGGTGTTCTGCACATCTGGGCCGCACGCCTCGACGCAGCGGTAGCAGAGGATGCACTTGTCGTAATCCCGCACATAGAGCTCATTGTCGTCATGCAGGCCCCTATCGTAGCGCTGGCCGCGATAGCGCTCCCGATCGGCGCCCGCCCGCTCCGCCTGCAGCACGAGCGCCGGCGCCGCCGACACGTCGTTCTGGCTCAGCAGCAACTCGAAGACCCCGCGACGGGCTTCGAGCACCCGCCTCGAGTCGGTGCGCAGTTCCATCCCCGGCTCGACCTTGCGTTCGCACGACGCGACAAGCGCGCGGCTGCCCTTCAGCTCCACGACGCAGGCGCGGCACGCCTTGGCTGGCGTCAGATGCTCGTGCGTGCAAAGCGTCGGCGTATCGACCTGGGCGCGCCGCAAGGCGTCGAGTATCGTCTCGCCCGCGTGCGCGGCGGCCTCCTTGCCATCGATCAGGATTGCAAACGTATCCTGCATACTGTCTCCCCCTAGACCGCGAGCAGTCCACGGCTCTCGGCGTCGATCAGGCTGCGCACGGCTGTGGACGCCGTCTGGCCGAGACCGCAGATCGAGGCGTCCGTCATCACCTGGCCGAGCGTCGCGATGCGCTCGCGCTCGCCGTCGCCACCAGACCCGTCGGCCAGGGCCGCAAGCATCTCGTGCTGGCGCCTGGTGCCGATGCGGCATGGCACGCACTGCCCGCACGACTCATGCGCGAAGAAGTTGCCCAGGCGCTCGGCCACCCGCCAGAGATCCGTCCCCTGGTCGAAGGCGATCAAGGCACCCGAGCCCAAGGTGGCGGCGCGACTTTGCGCACCCTCGTAGCTCAGGGGCATATCGAAGTCGCCGGGGAACACAAACGTCCCCGCGGCACCGCCCAGCAGCAGGGCTCTCAGATCGCGGCCCGCCTGCGCGAGATCGAGGAGTTCCTGCAGCGGCGCGCCGAACGGCAGCTCGTAGACGCCTGGCCGGCCCACGTGGCCGGACACCGAGAACAGCTTGACGCCCGGCGAGCGGTCTGTGCCATAGCGCTGCAGCCACCCGGCACCGCGGCTCAGGATGTCGGGGATGTTGGCGATCGTCTCGACGTTGTTGATCACGGTGGGCTTGCGGAAAAGCCCTGCCACCGTCGGGAAGGGCGGCTTCGACATCGGCTCGCCGCGATAGCCCTCGATCGAGCGGAAGAGCGCCGTCTCCTCGCCGCAGATGTAGGCGCCGCCGCCGTGCCGCACCTCGATCGCGAGCGGTCGCCCGCCAGGGGCGATGCCGTCCAGGTGGCCCGCAGCAGCTAGCTGCGTCGCCGCCGCGGCGAGGAGTCGCGCCGCACCGCGGTACTCGCCACGCACGTAGATGTACGCGCGGGTGGCCGCGATGGCGTAGCAGGCGATCAGCACGCCCTCGAGCACCATGTACGGGTCCGTCTCGATCATGACCCTGTCCTTGAACGTGCCCGGCTCGCTCTCGTCGGCGTTCAGGACGAAGTAGCGCTCGCTCTCGGCCGCTGTCCGCACCGACTCCCACTTGCGGCCGGTCGGGAAGCCGGCGCCGCCACGGCCGACGAGGCCGCTCTCCGTCACGACGGCGACGGTGGCCGCCTGGCCGATCTCGCGCGTCCGCGCAAATCCCTTCAGCCCGCCGTCCGCGACGTAAGCCTCGAGCGTCGCGTCGGGATGCCCCTGGCGCCTGAGCAGAACGGGTTCATGCATGGCCTTCACCGACCTTCGCGATGGCCGTCTCGCTCAACGGCGCCAACGGCTCCTCGGCGAACAGCGCCGCAGGGGCCTTGTCGCAGAGGCCAAGGCAGGCGCAGCGCGTCCAGGAGACCGCTCCGTCCGGGCTCGGCTCCCCCTCCGGGCCGATGGCCCGCTCGGCCCGCGCCGCCAGTTCCGCCGCGCCGTGCAGGCTGCAGGTGACATCCTCGCAGATGCGCAGCACACGGCGGCCGACGGGCTTGTCGCTCAGCAGGTCGTAGAACGTGACGACGCCGTAGGTATCGGCGATCGGCACGTTCATCTCCTGCTCGATCGCCTCCGCGGCGGCCCGCGGCACGTGAGAGTACTCCGCCTGCACCTTGTGCAGCACCTCGAGCAGCTGCGTGCGCTCGCGCCCCGTCTCGTCGATCAGCCGCCGCACGCGTTCGCGCACTGCGCGGTCGTCTTCAGGCATGTTTGCCAGACGCCTCCTCGGTCGGACGCTCAGCCTCGGCCCGAGCCGCCACGCGCTCCACGCGCACGGCGGTCGCCTTGAACTCGGCCGTGCCCGCGACGGGATCGGTCGCGTCGAGGGTGAGCAGGTTCGTCGCCACCTCGTCCGGATGGTTCAGACTCATGAACACGAGGCCCGGCCGCATCTTGCGCGACGCCTCGACCCGCACCTCGACCGCCCCGCGCCGCGAGACGACCCTTGAGAGGTCGCCCGACGCGAAGCCGAGCCTGGCCATGTCCTCCTCGCACATCTCGAGAACCTCGTGATGGCCGCGCGGAGCAGCATAGTGCCTGGACTGCACGCCCGTGTTGTAGTCCGCGAGGCGCCGGCCGGTTGTCAGCATATACGGGTACTCCGCGTCAGGCTGCTCGGCGGGCGGCTCGTGCCGCGCGGCGACGAATGGCGCGCGCCGTCCCCCGACGGGATCCTCCCAGAGACGGCCGTGCAGGAATGGCGACCCGGGATGGTCCTCGCTCGGGCAGGGCCACTGGATGCCGCCCAGGGCCTCGAGTCGCGCGTACGACATGCCCGCATGGATCGGCGAGACCCGCCTCAGCTCGTCCCAGGTCTCCTCCGCGCTGCGATGCGCCCAGCCTGGCACGCCAAGCCGGATCGCGAGCTCCTCGACGATCCAGAGGTCGTCCCGCGCCTCGCCTGGCGGCTTGAGCGCGGGCCGCAGGCGCTGCACCCGACGCTCGGAGTTGGTGACGGTGCCCTCGGCCTCCGCGAAGCTGGCGCTCGCCGGCAGCACGACGTCCGCCATCTCTCCGGTCGCCGTCAGGAAGATGTCCTGCACCACGAGGAACTCGAGCCCCTCGAACAGCGGCCGGACATGGTGCAGGTTCGCCTCGGACTGGACGGGGTTCTCGCCGATGACGTAGAGCGCCTTGATCTCGCCCTCGGCCATCGCCTCGAACATGGCCGTCTGGTGCTTGCCCACCTTCGCCGGCACCGGCGCTCCCCAGACATCGGCACAGCGCTGCCGCGCGGCCGGGTCCGTGAGGTCCTGGAAGCCGGGCAGGCGGTTCGGCAGGGCGCCCATGTCGCCGCCACCCTGCACATTGTTCTGGCCGCGCAGCGGCGCGAGGCCGGAGCCATAGCGCCCGACCTTCCCCGTAAGCAGGGCCAGGTTGATCAGCGCGTGTACGTTCTGCACCGCGTTGTGATGCTCGGTGATGCCGAGCGTCCAGCAGATGATCGCGCGGTCGGCCGTCGCGTACAGGCGCGCGAGCCGCCTGACGCTTGCCGCGTCGACGCCCGTCTCCCGTTCGACATCCTCGGGACGGTAGGCGAAGGCCACTTCGCGGTACGCGGCGAACCCCTCGGTCGCCCGCTCGATGAACTCCCTGTCTTCGAGGCCCTCCTCGAGGATGGCGCAGGCGACCGCGTTCGCGAGCGCCACGTCGCCGCCCACCTGCACAGGCAGGTACATGCTGGCGAACTCGACGCCCGAGATCCGCCTCGGGTCGACGACGACCAGCTTCGCGCCTCGCCGGCGCACCGCCTTCATCATGTGGTGGAACATCACTGGGTGCGCCTCGCGCGCGTTCGAGCCCCAGAGGATGATCAGGTCGGTGTTCTCCATCTCCTCGTAGGAGACGGTGCCGCCCCCGGAACCGAATGCCGCCGCAAGACCTGCGACGCTGGGGGCGTGTCAGGTGCGGTTGCAGCTGTCGATGTTGTTCGTGCCAAGCGCCGTGCGCATGAACTTCTGCGCCAGGTAGTTGAGCTCGTTGCTCGATTTCGAGCAGCTGAAACAACCGAACGCATCGCTGCCGTATTGGCTCTTGATGCGCGCGAATCCTTCCGCCGCGCGCGTGAGAGCCTCTTCCCAGGTCGCCTGGCGCAGGCGACCGTCCTCGCGCACGAGCGGATGCAAGAGGCGCCCCCGATTGAGCCTCGCCATGGGCATCGCCATATCCACGCCCACCTCCTAAGATGGCTCGCGGCCTACATGAACGCGAACAGCGTCGCTTCGCCATCCTTCATTCAGTTATTCAATTCGTCCGGGCGACGCCGCTCTCCTACCGTCGGCGGTAAAAACCGTCCGCCTAGGGTTCCTGCCACTCCCGCAGGGAGTCGGACGCACCGAGCCCCGCATCCTGGCCGGACGCCATGGCGGCCGCGATCAGCTTGCGCTGGCCCGCGACGAGGTCCCCTGCGACATAAAGGCCCGGTTCCGGCTGGCCGTCGGCCCTGAGGGCGGCTCCGTCCTCCCCGGTCCGCAGCAGTCCGTCCGCGTTCCGCGCCAACTTGAACTCCGCGAGAAACTGCGTATTCGGCGTCAGCCCCTCGTCGACCAGGAAGCCGTCCGCGCGGAGCTCCTCGCCGTCCGTGAAGACGACGCTCTGCAATAGCGTGCCCTCGCCCAGGTGACGCGCGATGGGGCGCGTGTCGATGCACAGTTCGCGCTGCCCTGCCTGCCTCAGCTGCGCATCGCTCAGGCCGTGCGGGCGACCGTTCGTCAGGATCGTGATCCGGCTCGTGAAGTCCTGCGCGCCGAGACTGGCCTCGTAGATGCTGTCGCCCACGCCGAGCAGGGCGAAATGGCCGCCGCGGTGCAGGTGGCCGTCGCAGCGGATGCAGAGGTGCCAGCCGTTTTCGTTGCCGGCGTAGCGGAAGGCCGTACGGTGGCGCTCGAGCATGCGCTGCCCGGGCTCCACCTCGATCTCGGGCCAGCCATCCTCGAAGCCGGATGCGATGACCACGCGGCGCGCCCGGAAGGTGGCCAGGCTCTCGACAGCGCCGTGCCTGAGCGGCCCTAGCGATGCGACGACCGCGAAGACATCCCCCTCCCGCCGCATCTGCAGCACGTAGGCGCCGACAAGAGCGATGCGCGGCTGTGCCGCTTCGCCCGACGCGCGGCTCGTCAGCAGGCCGTGCAATTGCCGCCTCAGTTTGGGGCCCGTGAGCGGCGGCAGACCCGGTGCGTCCTCGATGGCGACGGACTTCGCCCAGTACGCGCGACCCTTGCGCTGGCTGACGGCCCCGGCGTCCAGCACGAGCACCCTGCGTCCCTGGTGCCAGGCCGAGATGGCGGCCTGCACGCCGGCCGGACCGGCGCCGATCACTGCAACATCGTAGATGAACGTATCCGCAGGTGCTTGTTCCATGCCTTCCTTCATACCGCTCCCTTCCCGACCTGTCCATAGGGTGGGGGTCGTATAGGCCACACGGTACCATTCATCACGTCCATTTGGTGCGCGATGAACTGTCTTCCAGTCCAAAGATGCGCTATGCTCATCGGCGGGACGCACGGGCGGGACTGGACCGAGCGCATCGCGGCCCCCTGCCGCGCAGATGATGAGAAGGCCCAGACCCTCAGCCATTGACCCTCTCAGGGAGGTCTGAAAACAGCATGGCGACAGAATTCCGCAACGACGACAGCGAAGTCGAGGTCGAACTGCAGGAGTGGCTCGACTCGCTTGACTACGTCCTGAAGCAGGGCGATCCCTCGCGCGTCGAGCGCATCCTGCGCCGCCTGCGCATTCGCGCGGAGCAGGAGGGCATCGAGGTCGCACCGGTGCCGACGACGCCGTACATCAACACGATCCCGGTCTCGGCGCAGCAGCCTTACCCAGGCGACCTCGAACTCGAGGCGCGCATCGAGGCGCTCGTCCGCTGGAACGCCGCGGCCATGGTCGTACGCGCCAACCGACGCGTCGACGGCATCGGCGGACACCTCTCCTCGTTCGCATCGATCGCGACGCTCTACGAGGTCGGACAGAACCACTTCTTCCGCGGCCCCGGCGAAGATGGCCGGCAGGGCGACCAGGTCTACTTCCAGGGCCATTCCGCTCCGGGCAACTATGCCCGCGCCTTCCTCGAGGGGCGCCTGTCCGAGACGCAGCTCGACCATTTCCGCCGTGAGCTGCAGCCGGGCGGCGGTCTTTCCTCCTACCCGCATCCCTGGCTGATGCCGGACTTCTGGCAGTTCCCCACCGTCTCGCTCGGTCTCGGGCCGCTCCAGGCCATCTACCAGGCGCGCCTCAACCGCTATCTCGATGCGCGCGGCCTCAAAGACACGTCGCAGACCCATGTCTGGGCCTTTCTCGGCGACGGCGAGATCGACGAGGCCGAAGCGCTTGGCGCGGCCAGGCTTGCGTCGCGCGAGGGCCTCGACAACCTCACCTTCGTCGTCAACTGCAACCTGCAGCGCCTGGACGGGCCCGTGCGCGGCAACAGCAAGGTGGTGCAGGAGCTCGAGGGCTTCTTCCGCGGCTCCGGCTGGAATGTGATCAAGGTGCTCTGGGGCGGCGAGTGGGACCGGCTGTTCGCCCGCGACACGCGGGGGCGCCTCGCCGAACGCCTCGGCGAGCTCGTGGACGGCGAGCTCCAGAAGTACACCGTCGAGGGCGCCGCCTACATGCGCGAGCACCTCTTCAATGACCCGTACCTCAAGGAACTGGCCTCGCACTTCTCGGACAGGGAACTTGGCGCCCTGCGCATGGGCGGGCACGACCCGGTCAAGGTCCACGCCGCCTACCAGCGGGCGCTCGCCGAACGCGGCCGCCCGACCGCGATCCTGGCGCAAAGCGTCAAGGGCTACGGCCTCGGCGCGGAAGTGGCCGGCCGCAATGTCACGCACGAGCAGAAGAACCTGTCGGACCAGCAGCTCATCCTGCTGCGCAACGTCACCGCCCTGCCTTTGAGCGACGAGGAGGCGATGCAGGCGCCCTTCTACCGTCCGCCGCAGGATGCGCCGGCCATGGCCTACCTGCGCCAGCGCCGCGAAGCGCTCGGCGGCTTCCTGCCGGCCCGCCAGGGCCCGCCGGCGCCGCTGCCGGCCGCCGACCCGAAGGCGTTTGCCGAGTTCAAGGACGGTTCGGACCGCCCCGCCAGCACGACGATGGTCACGGTGCGCCTGCTGGGCAGCCTGATGCGCGATCCCGAGATCGGCCGGCGCATCGTGCCGATCATTCCCGATGAGGCGCGCACCTTCGGCATGGAGGGCTTCTTCCGGCAGTTCGGCATCTATTCGCCCGTCGGCCAGCTCTACGAGCCGGTCGACCGCGCGACCCTGCTGCCGTACAAGGAGGCGAAGGACGGACAGGTGCTCGAGGAGGGCATCACGGAGTCCGGCGCGATGGCCTCGTTCATCGCGGCAGCGACGTCCAGCTACACGCACGGCGTGGAGCTCGTGCCCTTCTTCTGGTTCTACTCGAACTTCGGGCTGCAGCGCATCGGCGATCTCGTCTGGGCCGCAGGCGAGCTGAGGGCGCGCGGCTTCCTGGTCGGCGGGCTCTCCGGCCGCACGCAGCTGCAGGGCGAGGGCCTGCAGCACCAGGACGGCAACTCGCACCTCCTGGCCTACCCGGTGCCGAACCTGAGGGCCTACGACCCCGCCTTCGCCTACGAGATCGCGGAGATCGTCCGCCACGGCCTGAGAGAGATGTTCGAGGAGCAGAAGCCCGTCTTCTACTACATCACGGTGGGCAACGAAAGCTACGAACAGGCACCCATGCCCGAAGGCGTCGCGGACGGCATCGTCCGTGGCATGTACCGCTTCCGTCGGGCCGAGCTTGCGAAGCCGAAGGCCCAGGCCCGTCTGCTGGGCTCGGGACCCATTTTGCGCGAGGCCCTGGCTGCGCAGGAAATCCTCAAGGACTACGGCGTCGCTGCCGACGTCTACAGCGTCACGAGCTACAAGGAGCTGTACCGCGACGCGATCGCGGCGGAGCGCCTGAGCGTCCTGCACCCCGAGCAGCCGGCCGTGGAGCCCTATGTGGCACGGTGCCTCGGCCCAGACGGGGGGCCCGTCGTCGCGGCGTCGGACTACGTCCGCGCGCTGCCCGACTCGATCGCCCGCTTCGTGCCGGGCACGTTCATCTCCCTCGGCACCGACGGGTTCGGCCGCAGCGAGGATCGCGCGACGCTGCGCGACTTCTTCGAGGTGGACCGCCGCCACATTGCCTACGCCGCCATTTCCGCCCTCGTGCGCGAGGGCGGTCTGCCGAAGAGCGTCGCGGCGCGCGCGAGGCGCGCGCTCGAGATCGACGCCGCCCGGCCGGCGGCGCTCGAGTCCTGAAGCGTCATCCGTGAAAGGAAGCCCGCCCTATGCCGCTTGAATTCCGTCTGCCCAAGCTCGCCGAGGGCGACGCCACCGGCTCCGTCGCAAAGGTCCTCGTTCAGGCGGGCGACCAGGTGGCCGTCGACCAGTCCGTGCTCGAAGTGGAGACCGAAAAGGCGGTCGTCGAGGTGCCCGCAACCGTAGCCGGCACCGTGACCGCCGTGCATGTGCAGCCAGGGCAGGATATCGGCGAGGGCACGCTCGTGCTCACGCTCGCCGAGGCGGCAGGAGCAGCGCCGGCGCCGACCCGGGAGGCCGGGGCGACTGCCGCCGCCGCTCCCCCGTCCCCCGAGGCCGCTGCGCCGGAGCAGCCGGCGCAGCCTGCCGCACTGGCCCCCGCCCCCGTGGCGCAGCACGAAACGGCCGCTCCACAGGCACCCGCTGCCGAGGTTCCACAGGCCTCCCAAGGGCCCACCCGGCCGACGGCCGGCCTTGGGGTGCCTGCCGCGCCGTCGGTGCGCCGTTTCGCGCGCGAACTCGGCGTGGACCTGACCGGAGTCACGGGCAGCGGCCCTGGCGGCCGCATCTCGATCACGGACGTCAAGGCGTTCGTGCGCCAGGCCCAAGGCCGCCTGCAGGGTCCTGGCAGGGGCCCCGCAACGCTTGCGCTGCCGGACCTTTCACGCTTCGGTCCCGTCCACCGCCAACCGGCGTCCGCCGTGCGGCGGGCGACGGCGCAGCATCTCGGCCAGAGCTGGCCCAACGTGCCGCAGGTGACCCAGTTCGACGAGGCGGACATCACGGAGCTCGAGTCCCTGCGCCACCGCCATGGCGACATCGTGGCGTCGCGCGGCGGCAAGCTGACCGTAACCGCGATCCTGCTCAAGGTGACGGCGCTCGCCCTCAGGCGCTACCCTCAGTTCAACGCCAGCCTCGACCTGCAGAGCGGTGAGATCGTGTTCCGCGACTACGTCCACATCGGCGTCGCGGTCGACACGGACCGCGGCCTGCTGGTGCCTGTGGTGCGCGACGCCGACCGCAAGAGCATCGCCGACCTCTCTCTCGAGCTCGGCGAGACGGCGCAACGCGCCCGAGCGGGCAAGCTGACGCTCGACGACATGCAAGGCGGCGGCTTCTCCATCTCCAACCTCGGCGGCATCGGCGGCACGGGCTTCACGCCCATCGTCAACTGGCCCGAGGCCGCCATCTTGGGCGTCGCGCGCCAGAAGCAGGTGGCCCGCTTGAGCGGCACAGGCTTCGAGGCGCGCACCATGCTGCCGCTCGCGCTCTCCTACGACCACAGGCTGATCGACGGCGCCGATGCCGCGCGTTTTTTGCGCTACATCTGCGAGATCCTCGAGTCGCCATTCCGCATGGCATTGGAGGGCTAGTCATGGCCATCGAAACAGCTGTCGCCGTGCTGGGCGGCGGCCCCGGCGGCTACGCCGCGGCATTCGCAAGCGCGGACCTCGGACTGCGGGTGACGCTCATCGACGATGCGCCGAATCCAGGTGGTGTCTGCCTCTACCGCGGCTGCATCCCGTCGAAGACGCTCCTGCACGTCGCACGGCTCGTGCGCGAGGCGGACGAGGCCAAAGCGTTCGGTGTTGCCTTCGGTGCGCCGGCCATCGATCTCCCAGGACTGCGTCGGCACAAGGACGCGGTCGTCCAGAAGCTGACCGGCGGGCTCGGCCAGCTCGCAGGCCAGCGCAAGATCGCCTATCTGCAGGGAAAGGGCCGCTTCGCGGGCCAGCACAGCCTCGAGGTCACGCTGCAGGACGGGAGTATGCAGGAGGTCCGCTTCGAGCACGCGATCATCGCCACCGGCTCCCTGCCGCGCACGCTCGATGTGCTGCAGGGCTTCGAAGGCCTCGTCTGGGACTCGACAGCCGCCCTCGAACTGCGCGAGGCCCCCCGTCGCCTGCTCGTCCTAGGTGGCGGCTACATCGGCGTCGAGCTGGCTTCGGTCTACCTGGCCCTCGGCTCCGAGGTGACGCTCGTCGAGGTGACCGGCGGCCTCTTGCCGGGGGCCGACCCCGAACTCGTGCGCCCCCTAACGCAGCGCCTCAAGGGCAGGGCGCGCCTGCTGTTCGACACCAGCGTCGTCAGCCTGGCAAAGGAGGGCGACGGGCTCAGAGCCACCCTCAAGGGCAAGGACGGCGCCGAGGAGGTGCTGTCCTGCGACCGTCTTCTGGCGTCGGTCGGACGTGCGCCGCAGACCGGCGGCATCGGCCTGGACGCGCTCGGCATCGCGCCCGGCCCCGGCGGCTTCCTCCAGGTCGACGCGCAGCGGCGCACCGCCCTGCCGCACATCTACGCCATCGGCGACGTCGCGGGCCAGCCGATGCTGGCCCACAAGGCATCGCACGAAGGCCGCGTCGCGGCCGAGGCGATCGCCGGCCGGGCGAGCGCCTTCGACCCGGCCGCCATCCCCGCCGTGGTGTTCACCGACCCGGAGATCGCCTGGACTGGGCTCAGCGAGGCCGAGGCGAAGGAGCGGGGCATCGATGTGCAGGTCGGGCGCTTTCCGTGGGGCGCGTCCGGGCGCGCCGCGTCGGTGGGCCGCAGCGATGGTCTGACCAAAGTCATCGCCGAGCGTGCGAGCGGGCGCGTGCTGGGCGTCGGCATCACCGGCCCCGGGGCAGGCGAACTGATCGCGGAAGGCACGCTCGCCATCGAGCTGGGCGCCGTGGCCGAGGATCTCGCCCGCACCATCCACCCGCATCCCACGCTCTCCGAGACCGTCATGGAGGCCGCGGAAGGCATCCTTGGCCACGCTACGCACTACTTCGGACGCTGACGGTCGCCTCGCCGGCGTCAGCGCGCAACGAGACACCCGGCAGACCGCGAGGTCTGCCGGGTGTTCTGCCGCGTCGCTCAGTTGTAGCGGATGCGCGGGTCGGCGACGGCGTAGAGCAGGTCCGCCAGCAGGTTGCCGAGGATCGTCAGGATGCCGATGATCAGCGTGATGCCGAAGGCGATCGGATAGTCCCGCTGCAGGGCGGCCTGCCAGAACAGCAGCCCGAGGCCTGGGTAGTTGAACACCATCTCGACCATCAGGGCACCTGCAAAGAGCCCGGGGATCGAGAAGCCGATCAGGGTGATCAGCGGCAGGAGCGAATTGCGGAACGCGTGACGCAGAAGCACCACGTATTCCGTGACGCCCTTGGCGCGTGCCGTGCGGATGTAGTCCTGGATCAACGTCTCGACGACCGAGGAGCGCATGAACCGTCCCCAGAAGGCCACCGTGGCGATCACGATTGTGATGACGGGCAGGG
>JAJZQO010000109.1 GCA_021847575.1 Bacillota bacterium
GAACGGCCCCGTCAAGGAGATGGAACAGGCCTACCTGCACGGCCGGCCGAGGGACATTCCGCGGAGCCACACCGAATACAACGAGATGCTCTACCGCATGGCCGGTAACCCGCGTCTCAACGATATCTTGCACAACTACCACGAGTACACCGAACGTTCGCAGTTGGCGTCCATGACACAGCCCGGCAGGGCCAAGTCCATCCTCGAAGAGCACCGCGAGATCGCCGAGGCCATCCTCGCAAAGGATCCCGCACGCGCGCAGGCCGCCGCCGAGGCGCACGTGGAGCGTGCGAAGGCGGCCTTTCTGGCCTACAGCGCGAAGCAGATCGACGAGTCGACCGAAGCGGTGCCCGCAGAATAAACAGCCTCTAGTAGCCTGGGCGAGCGCTGCCCGCCCCGAAATTGTGGCGGGGCCAGGGCAAGGCTCCAGGAAGGTTCCGTTGCGAAAACAGTGATCGCGGGCCGGGGCGGCAGTTGGCGACTCCTGTGCGGGAGTGCCCATGGTCAGCGCTCTGGATGATCACTGGGATGACGACTGCTAGCAACTTGCGGCGTGCTGGTCGGAGCCAGATGGCGATCGGGCTGTCCCGCGTTTGCGTCGCATCTGGGCTGCGCAACCCGCGCGGCGGTGAAATGCGCTGATCTTGCCTTGCTGCAGGCCGAGGACCCTTGGATATCCGAGAATCCCGGCGGCGAACCGACGCATGTCCGCTCGGCGGGTCCGAAGCGCTCGTTTGTGTGCAATAGAGTGAATGCCGCGTGGAACCTATCCGGAAGGGGTCCCGCACATGCCTCGTGTTCCTGCCGTACTTATGCGTGGCGGTACATCGAAGTGCCTGTTCTTTCATGAGAAGGATCTCCCTGTGGACCGGGCAGAGCGCGATCGCCTGCTCCTGGCGATCATGGGCAGTCCGGATCCGAGGCAGATCGATGGCCTTGGCGGCTCGTATTCGACAACCAGCAAGGTTTGCATCATCGGGCGCCCGCCCGAGGGCATGGACGCCGACGTCACCTACACGTTCGCGCAGGTGTCCGTCACGGCGCCGACCGTGGACTATGGCGGGAACTGCGGCAACTGCTCCAGCGCCGTCGGCCCTTTCGCCGTCGAAGAGGGACTCGTGGAGGCGAAGGAGCCCAGCACGACGGTAAGGGTGTACAACACCAACACGGACAAAATCCTGCGCCTGGACGTGGCCGTCAAGGATGGCCGCTACGATCCCGAAGGCAGCGCGCGCATCAGCGGCGTGCCGAATCCCGCATCGCGCATCGTCGTCTGGTTCGACGACCCCGCGGGCGCCGTCACCGGCACTCTGCTGCCGACTGGGCACGCGCGGGACGTGATCGACGTGCCGGAGCTGGGCCGGGTCGAGATCTCCATCGTGGACGCGGCCAACCCCGTCGCCTTCGTGCGGGGCGAGGCGCTTGGCGTCACAGGCCGGGAGTCGCCCGCGGAACTTGACGCGTCCGCGGACTTTTCGCGCCGCATCGAGGCGATCCGCTCGATCGCCGCCGAGATGTGCCACATCGTGGACGACCGGCGGGATGCGACGCGCAAGAGCCCAGGCATACCCAAGGTGGCTTTCGTCATGCCCCCGGGGGACTACCAGGACCTGTCGGGTCGAACGATCCCGGCAGCCGACATGGATCTCCTCGGGCGGATCATGTCGATGCAGACCTGCAACCGGGCCTATGCCCTTACGGGTGCGGTCGCCACCTGCGCCGCGGCCTTCATTCCCGGCACGGTGGTCAGCGACATCGTGACCGACGAGGCCCGCAAGGCTCGGCGCATCCGCATCGGGCACCCGTCCGGCGCCCTCGAGATGTCGGCCGACGTCGAGATGCTTGAGGGATCGGTGGCGGTGCGCTCGATCGGCAGCGTCCGGACGGCGCGGCGGCTGATGGACGGCTATGTCCACGTCACCGAGTCTGTGCTTGCCCAACTGGCGCCCCCTTGATGCGCCCGGCTCCGTGACGGTTGACGGAACGCGTTGATGGGAGGGACCCAGCAAGACCATGGAAATCGAAACCAAGGTGCGTCAGGCGGGCTGCGGTCGGAGGTGGCGTCGTGCTTAGCACACTGGGGCAGGGCCTGGCCCTCGCGCTGCAGTTCCGCGCGCTGCTCTACCAGGTGGCCGGTGTCATCCTCGGCATCATCATCGGAGTCATTCCGGGCCTCGGCGGCGTCCAGGCCATGGCGATCCTGATCCCGTTCATCTACAGCATGTCGCCGGCAGTGGCCTTCTCGTTCCTGCTGGGGGCGCACGTCGCGACGCAGTACGCCGGATCGATCACCTCGATGCTGATGAATGTGCCCGCTTCCGGCACCAACATCGCCACCTGCTGGGACGGCTACCCCCTCGCCCGCCAGGGCAGGGCCGCGGAGGCCCTGGGCATCGGCGCCATGTCGAACGTGCTCGGCGCCTGGATCGGCGCCATCGTGCTCTCGATCTCGGTGCCTGTGATGCAGTCGCTTGCGACGGCGATCCAGCCGCCGGAGCTGTTCATGGTGACGATGCTCGGTCTGACGCTCGTCGCGAGCCTCAGCGGCAAGTCGCTTGTCAAGGGAATCATCTCCGGCCTGCTGGGTCTCGCCATTGCTTCGGTGGGGCAGGATCCCGTCACAGGTATCCTGCGCTACACCTTTGGCATCCCGTACCTGATGGACGGCGTCAACCTGGTCACCGTGGTGGTCGGCATGTACGCGGTGGGCGAGATGATCCGGCTGTTCACGGCCGGTGAGCGCTCGATCGCCCAGGCCGTGACCGTCTCGGATTTCAGCGGCGTCTGGAAGGGCATGCTGCAGCCCTTTAAGTATTGGTGGGCGCTCGTCTACGCAAGCCTGATCGGCACGCTGATGGGCGTCGTGCCAGGCGTCGGCGGCACGGTGTCCAACATCGTCGCCTACGGCCAGGTGCGCCAGGCCTCGAAGAACCCAGAGACCTTCGGCACCGGGCGCGTCGAGGGGCTGATCGCCCCAGAGGCCTCGCACATCGCGAAGGAAGGCGGCCAGATGATCCCGACGCTCGCCCTCGGCGTTCCCGGCGGCGAGGCCACGGCCATCCTCCTGAGCGCCTTCCTGATCGTCGGCCTGCAGCCGGGACCGACAATGGTCTCGCAACACGCCGACCTGATCTACGCCATCGTGTTCATCATCGCGCTTTCCAGCGTCTTCACGAGCATCATCGGTCTCTCGACCGCCCGCTACCTTTCCCGGATCACGACGGTGCCGGTGCCGCTGCTAGCGCCGATCATCATCATGTTCGCCGTCGTCGGCGCCTACGCGGCCACGACAAGCGCGCTGTCCGTGGTGCTGGCGCTCATCTTCGGCGTGCTGGGCTACTTCATGCGCAGGTTCGACTACTCGGAGCCGTCCCTGATCGTGGGCCTCGTGCTGGGCACCATCGCGCAGCCCAACCTCCACATCGCCTTGATGCTCTACGGTCCGCGGTTCATCTGGGAGCGGCCGATCACGCTGGTTCTCTCCATCGCCACAGTGCTGGTACTGTTCCTGCCCTACCTGCTCAAGCGTCTGAGGCCGCGCCCGGGCGCAGCGGATGCGAGTCCCGGCGCGTGACCGACCCAAGCGCGATGACCCGACTGGGCTCTTGAGGGAGGCAGAGGGAGCAGTGAAAGTCCGAAGCGAGAGCGTTTTCAACTTCGTCATACTGGTCGTGCTGGTCTGGTTCCTCTACGGGGCCATCGGTTTTCCCTCGGCGGCACGTTCGTTCCCGCTCATCGTCACCCTCCCCGCGGTGGTGCTCGCCGTCTGGGTGTTCGTGCAAAGCCTCATGCGCAAGCCGAGCGACAAGGATGTCATGCCGGTCGAGCAGCGCCGCAGGCTGCTGCAGGTCCTTGTATCGCTCATCGGCATGGTGGTGGCCGTCTGGATCGTCGGGCTCGTCGTGGGCATTGCACTCTACGGTCTGCTATTCACACTCCTGATCGCGCGCAGGGGGTGGATCGCCGCGCTGGGCGTCGGCGTGTTCGGCTTCCTCCTGGTTTTCGTCCTCTTCGGCCAGGTGCTCCACTTCCCGCTCTACGGAGGCGTGCTCAACATTCTCAGCCAGTAGTTTCCGGTGCCACGTGGTCGAGACCCGTCAACGCTTGGCTGGAGGAGTCGATCGACATGCTCCACATTTCGATGGCCCTTGGGGATTACGATATCAACCGCGGACTGATCGACGGACGGGTCACGGTCCAGGGCTGCGACACCTCGGTGATCACCGGCCTCGCTTCGCCGGAGCGGCACTGGCGGTTTCTCAGGCACGAGGAGTTCGACGTCTGCGAGCTCTCGATCGGGTCGTACCTCGCCGCCCTGCCCGAAAACCGCTTCGTGGCCGTGCCCGCCTTCCCGCACCGGAGGTTCCGCCACCACTACTACTTCGTCCGCGCGGATGGCCCGATCCACACGCCGAAGGACCTCGAGGGGCGCAACGTCGGCCTGCGCACCTGGCAGACCAGCGCGGGCATCTGGATGCGCGGCATCCTGCAGCACGAGTACGGCGTGGACCTCACAAAGGTCCGCTGGTTCACCGAGCACGAGGAGGACATCACTGGCGTGCAGCCGCCGGTGGAACTCCGCCGGACGCCGGGCAACATCGAGCGGCTCCTGCTCGAGGGAGGCCTCGACGCCCTGTTCTACCCCGAGACCTTGCCCAGCTTCGCGGCAGGGGACCAGAGGGTAGGGCGCCTGTTCCCCGACGCGAAGGCGGCCGAGCAGGAGTACTTCAAGAAGACGGGCATCTTCCCGATCATGCATGTCCTCGCGATTCGCAGGACGATCGCGGAACAAAACCCCTGGCTGCCGCGGCAGATACTCCACGCCTGGCGCGAGAGCAAGGATCTGGCCATGAAGCGGCTCGAGAATCCGCGCAGCGTCTCCATGGCGTGGCTCACGCCCCTGCGCGAGGAGGAGAGGGCCGTGCTCGGCCCGGACCCGTGGCAGGTGGGCCTCACGGAGGGCAACCGCAAGGCGCTGCAGGCGATCATGACCTATGCGGTGGAGCAGGGCATCGTCGCCGAGGTGCCTGAGGTGGAGGACCTCTTCTGGCCGAGTACCCTCGATGCCCTGCCGAAGTACGTCGGCTGAGACAAGGATGGCTTGACGCTAACTGGTGGTCGTGTATTCTGTATACAGTATCCGACATTGCTCAAGGCGGGGATGAAATATGGCGGTTGATCTGGTCATCAAGAATGGTTACATCGTGTCGCCTGCATCGACCATTCGCGGCCACCTGGTGATCGACCAGGGCAAGGTTCTCGGGCTGGTGCTGCGCGACGGCGATATTCCCGAGGCGCGCGAGACGATCGACGCCGAGGGCAAGTACGTACTGCCAGGACTTATCGACCCGCACGTGCACTTCCGCCAGCCGGGCGTG
>JAJZQO010000030.1 GCA_021847575.1 Bacillota bacterium
CGAAAGGCGGCGCCTTCGCCATGCCCGCTCAGCGCGGGCTCGGCAGATGCTCCTGCGGCACGGGCCAGCGGTCGATGCGGTCCGGGTGGTCCTCCCAGGGGTGAAGGTGGAAGGCGGGCGGGTCGCCGCCAGGATACGGCTCGAGGAGATCGTCCTTCGTCATGATCACCTGGCGCCGGCTGATGAAGGGCGGCAGCGGCTGGGGCGTGAGCACGATGGCGTCGACCGGGCAGGCGCGCTCGCACTCGCCACAGAAGATGCAGCGCAGGTAGTCGATCTCGTAGCGCTCCGCGTAACGCTCGCCAGGGCTTACCCTATGCTCGGGGTCGTTCTCGGCGGCGACGACGGTGATGGCATAGGCCGGGCAGGCCGCGGCGCAGAGCTCGCAGCCGACACAGCGCTCCAGGCCGTCCGAGTAGCGCCGCAGCTTGTGCACACCGCGGTAGCGGGCGGGCAGTTCGCGCTTCTTCTCGGGATAGCCCACCGTCTGGTTGGGCATCGTCGTGAAGATCTTGAGGGTGATCCCCAGGCCCTTCAGAATGTTGCCGATTGCGTCAAACATGCGCTCTCCCCCTTTGGGCCGGCGGCGAGTCAGAAATCGATCGGGACGTCGTTCTCCCGACCGCAGTTCGGGCACTCGATGAGTGCGACGTATGAATGGTCGCCTTTGCGCGCGAGTGCGCGGATACGGCCGAGCGGGAAGAGGACGAATTCAGCGTATGCGGTCATCTCGGTTGCCTTGTCGGTCCTGTAAATGGGATGCTGGCAACGGGTACAAACCAAGAGGGGCCACCTCCTGCTGCGGGCTGCGCTCCCCATTGGCGCTGCGCATGCCTAACCTTGATTATTGTGGGACGCAGGCTCGTGCGTGTCAATGCGCGATGGACCGCGGGCCGTGCTGCGACAAGGAATCGATCACCTTGGGGAAGGGGTCACCGCGGTGCGAACACTTGCGACGGACCAGCTGGATCGGCTGAAAATCGCCTATCAGGTGTTAGCCTACGACGAAGTCGAGAAGACCGCGCTGGAAGTCGCAAGAAAACTTGGCATCGCTCCGTCCGACGTCTTCAAGACCTTGCTCGTGCGCAGCGGTCGGGAGTTCGCGCTGGGCGTCGTGCCCGGTGATCAGGAACTCAGCTTGCACGCCTTGGCGCGCGTCTGGCGGCGGGCTGAGGCGGAGATGGCCAATCCTGCCGACATCCAGCGCATCACCGGCTACGTCCGCGGCTCCGTGTCGCCGCTCGGTACGAGGCGCGTGCTGCCCGTCTTTCTCGACCGCTCGGCCCAGGCACGCACGATCGCGGTAAGCGCCGGACAGCGGGGCCAGGAACTCCTGCTGCGCGGCGACGACTTGCTGCTCGCCGTCGCGGGCACCTGGGCGGCGCTTTGCCGATAGCGGAGGAACTTGCCAGGGCGACGGTCAATTAAACCCCTTTGAGTCTGTCGAATCCCGGCGGAGGGGCTAGACTTGTCGATCGACGATCGCCTGCACCGTCTGCAACTCGCATTGCAGACGCTCGACCCGGAACTCTCGTACGAAGCGACCCTGTCGAGGATGGCGCCGATCACCCAGGATCTGTTCGAAGCGGACGGCATAGCGATCCACCTGCGCCAGCCTGGCGGACGGCTTGAGACGATCGCGGCCAACGGCTCCTTCGATCTTTTCGCATGGGAATCCAAGCTTGACCGCGACTTGCCCGAAGACCGGCACGAGTGGCTGCATCCCAGCCGCGACGGCGACGCATCCCTCGCGCTGCTGCCGGCGACGGTCGTGCGCACCGGCTTCACGACCGGTGAACAGCGCGGCGTCATCACGCTCGCGTTCAAGGCCCCCCGTCCCGAAAACCGGGAGGATGAGAGCCTCCTGCAGCTCATCGCCTGTCAGGTCGGGCTCGCGTTGGCGCGGCAAATGCAGCAGGACAGGCTGAGCAGCGAAGCGGAGGGCGCCAGGCGCCAGATGCGCCTGTGGCGGGCCCTTGTGCAGATCGGCCGCGCCGTGATGCACACGAGCGACCGCCTCGGCCTGATGCGCCAGATCTGTGAAATCGCGGTCGCGTACGGGCACCTCCGCTTCGCGTGGGTCGGCGAAAACGACGGGAGGGGCGGTGTGCGTCCCGTTGTCTGGGCGGGGGCTGCGGGCGAGCACATTCGCGAGCTCGGCGTGCGCCTGGACCCCGCCGATCCGCGCGGCGGCGGACCTGCGGCCGGCGCGCTGCGCGATGGCCGACTCACGACCGTGGCGGACGTCTTCGCTGCGCCGGACCTTGCCGTCTGGTGGGGGTACGCGCGCCAGCACGGCTTCAAGTCGGTGGCCGGCGTGCCGATCGTCGTCGGGGATCGGACGGAGGCAGTCGTCGTGCTCTATGGCGGCGATGCGGGCGAATTCGAGTCCGAGCAGGTGCGCGCGGTCCTTGCGGAGATGGCGCAGGATCTTGCCTTCGGCCTCGAGGTGATCGAGGGGCGCGAAAGGCGCATCGAGGCCGAGCAGGAACTCAGGCTGCAGTACGAGATCGTGCAGCAGGCCAAGGAGTGTCTGGTGGTTGCCAAGGTGCAGCCGGGCGGCAAGGTCACCTTCGTCTACGCGAATCCGGCCTTCGAGCTGATGACGGGCTATCACGCCGACGAGGTCGTCGGCCGGTCGTCCGAGATGCTCTGGGGCCCCCGCACCGATCGGCAGAGGATCGCGGCGATGCATGATGCCGTGCTGAGCGGCGAGTCGTGGTCGGGTGAGGTGTACCAGTACCGCAAGGACGGCAGCGAGTTCCTGATGGGCTGGTCCGCGGTGCCCATGCG
Organism: Bacillota bacterium; assembly: GCA_021847575.1. GTDB lineage: Bacteria > Bacillota > Sulfobacillia > JAJZYS01 > JAJYTV01 > JAJZQO01. Next base: position 2,794 of record JAJZQO010000030.1, read on the forward strand.
CGACGAGACGGGGCGTATCGCCTACATCCTTTCGTCGCACCGGGACGTGACCGAGCAGCGTGCGGCGAGCGAGCGCATCGCCTACCTCGCGCACCACGACGCACTCACGGGACTGCCGAACAGGGTGCTGCTGGAGGAGCGCATCGCGCACGCCCTGCACAAGGCCAGGCGCCATCGCCAACAGTTTGCCGTGGCGCTCATCGACATCGATGACTTCAAGCAGGTGAACGACACCCTCGGCCACGGCTTCGGCGACAAGCTCCTGCAGCAACTGGCGCACCGCCTGGAGCGGGTGGTGCGCAGCGAGGACACAATCGCCCGCGCAGGCGGGGACGAGTTCATCCTGCTGGTGGACACCGTGCAAGACCGTGGGGAGATCGACCATCTGCTCGGGCGGCTTGTCAGGGACCTCGAGCAGCCCTGCGAGATAGCGGGCCGCACCGTGTCCGTCGCCGGCAGCATCGGCGTCGCCGTCTTCCCGGGCGACGGCGAGGATCCGGAAACGCTCTTGCGGCACGCGGACATCGCCATGTACGCGGTGAAGAAGGCAGGAGAAGGTTCCTGGTGCTATTTCGAGCCCGGGATGGAACAGGCCCTGAACCTGCGTGGCGACCTGCGCGAAGGGCTGCAGCAGGCCCTTGTGCGCGGCGAACTCGAACTCTACTACCAGCCGCAGGTCGATCTCGGACGGGGCGAGCTGGTGGGCTTCGAGGCCCTCCTGCGCTGGCACGATCCACGTCACGGCCTGCGCCTGCCCGGCGAGTTCCTGCCTGCCGTCGAAGGTACCTGGCTCGAGCAGCAGATCGGCCGCTACGTGCTGAACCAGGCGCTCGCCGAGGCCGACCTCCTCGCCGCGCAGGGCCGGCGGTTGCAGGTCGCATTCAACGCGGCGCCGGGACAGTTCCTCGCGCGGGACTTTCCACGCGTCCTTGGCGAGGCTCTCTCACGCCACCCATCGGTCGAGCCGGCGCTCGTGACGATCGAAGTCACCGAGTCCGCCGCGATGCACGACCTCGAGTTCGCTCGCCGGCAGATCGAAGCCTGCCGCCGGCTCGGCGTGCGCATCGCCCTCGACGACTTTGGCACCGGTTCCTCGTCGATCACCCTCCTGCAGGAACTGCCCTGCGAACTCGTCAAGGTCGACCAGCGGTTCATCTCGGCCATGCTCGGCACGCCTGAGAGCCCGGCGATCATCCACGGCATCCTGATCATGGGACACGCGATGGAGCGCAGAGTGCTCGCGGAAGGCGTGGAGACGCGGGCCCAGGCCCAGGCACTGCTGCGGCTCGGTTGCCAACTGGCGCAGGGCTACGCCATCGCCAGACCCATGCCGGCGGACAGGATCGATGCCTACATCGAGGAGTTCGGGGTCGCGCTCGCGGATCTGGTCGGTACGGCGTCCGAGGCGGCCAGCGAGTCGTTCCAGCGGCTCGCGGCGGGACTCGGCCACCTGCGCTGGACGGCGCTTTTCACGGCGACCGCGGCGCACGGGACGCTTCAGCCGTACGGTGGTCCAAGCGGCGGGGAAGGCGCCTGTTGCGGTCTCGGTTACTGGATCGAGACCTACGGCCGCCGCCACTTCGACGGTACCGCCGCGATCGCGGAGGTCGAGCGGCTGCACGCCCAGGCGCACCAGATCGCGGCGGAGGTCAGGCGTTTGCACGACCTGGGCCAATCCGAGAGGGCGGGACGACTGGCGGAGGAACTGTGGCAACAGAAGGACGGCCTGATCATGGCCATTGCAGGCCTCAAGGACGAGCCCGGCGCGACAGCATGATTTGCCACTCCTGATCCTGGCAGAGGCATGTTATGCTGACTTCGTGTCAAACATCAGACGAGCCAGGCTACCCAGGCTGCAGGCGGCGCTCGGCGTCCTCGCGCTGATCACCTTCACGGTTGCGGCGCCGGCGGCGCCAGTTGCGACCGCCAAGGCAGGGTCGGTCATGCGCTACGATTGGTTCGGCCGGTCGCTCTTGCCGCATTACCGCATCGTCTCGTACTACGGCAATCCTCTTGCCGCCAGCATGGGCGTTCTCGGGCAGGGCACGACGGCCGGGATGCTCTCGCGGCTCGCGGCGCAGGAACAGGCCTTTCGCGCTGCGGACCCCGCGAAGCCGGTCATCGGCGCCCTCGAACTCGTGGCGGTCGTGGCGCAGCGCAGCCCAGGACCTTACGGGTACTACAGCACGCAGATGCCGTACTCCCTGATCCAGGACGAGCTTGAGCTCGCCCGCAGCCATCACCTGCTGCTGATCCTCGACGTGCAGATCGGGCATGCCAGCGTGCCGCTGGAGGTTCGCTACCTGGCGCCGTTCCTGCGTCAGCCCGACGTCGAACTGGCGCTCGACCCCGAGTTCGCCATGCTGCCCGGTGACATCCCAGGCGTCCAGTTCGGCTCGATGCCGACGCCGCCGGTCAACTGGGCGCTCAGGTACCTGCAGAACTTGACCGCGCGCTACCATCTGCCGCAGAAGGTGCTCATCCTGCACCAGTTCATCGAGAGTATGGTGCCGGACTGGCAGGGCATACAGGAGCAGCCGGACGTGGCCCTGGTCCGGGACCTCGACGGCTTCGGCGGATGGCAGCTCAAGTCGGCCGAGTACGAGCGCTTCATCCATGAGGAGGCCATCCCGTACTTCATACCGCTGCGCAGCCCCTTCGGCGTGCGGGGCGCCCTGAACGCCTTCTACGCGGCGCGCCTGAGGAGCCACTTCGTGGTCTGCGGCGGCATCAAGCTCTTCTACACGCAGGACCATCCGGTCGCCACGCCGGCTAGCGTCCTTGCACTGGATCCGCCGCCGCTCGTCGTCATCTATCAGTAGCGCAGCAGGGAGCCGCCCGCAAGTCCGCCGTCTGGCGGGCCTGCGGGCGGCTTTGTCGCGGCGTCTGCCGCTGCCGGGGCTCTCGAGCATCTACAGGAGGCTGATCCGGTGCAAGTGCCTTCAGCGGTACGCCCTGCGGGCGGCAAGGTAGCGCGGATCCTCGCGCCGCAGCTGGTCGGGGTCGGTGCCGCTGAGGAGCGCCGCGTGGTACGTCAGCAGCTGGAGGTAGACGGCGGCGAGCCAGGGGAAGGTGTCGGCGTCGGCTGCCGGCGTCCACGCCGCGAAGGTTTGGAGGTCGAGGGCGAGCAGGGAAAGGCCAACAATGTCGGCGACCTTGGCGAGGTCCTGCGCCCGGTGACCCGAAGCGGGTGGCAGGATCGCCAGGGCGTGGTCGCCAGGGCCGTAGGCGGGCACGTAGCCGTGAAAGAACTGTTCGAGCTCGAGGGCCTGGTTCTCGAGGTAGGCGGCCTCGCTCAGCTTGAGGCCCACCTCGCGTGCGAGCGGCAGACCTTCGGCCGCTCCCAGAATGACGCGACGTCCGTCCAGGATGGACTCGGCCTCCCGGGCGATCGCGTCTTCGTGCCTCAGCACGGCCTCGATGCCCTCGGCCACCTTGACTGGGGTTGGTGGCGTGAGACCGGGCGGCAACTGGATGGCGCAGGCCTTCAAAAGCTCAACGGCCATCAGGGAGGAGAGCGTGAAGCTTATGGTGTGGCACCAGGAGAGTTCGCGCGCGTAGCCTGTCGCCACGGTCGCGCTTGCGAGGCTCGCGGCCGTCGAGTCGGGGAAGCCCGTGACAAGGACGGTCGGGACCTCGCGTTCCCTGGCCGCCGCCAGGAGATCCAGCACCGCCGCGGTTTCGCCGGAGTGGCTGAGGGCGACTATGGGATGCCTGCGGTCCAGCGGAACCTGCCGCTCCAGCAGCGGGAATGCCCCTGACGCGAGGACGCTGCCGCCACGCTCGTAGAGATAGCTCGCCGCCAGTTCGGCAGCGAAGAGCGAGGTGCCGCAGCCCACGAGGAGCGGCGCCTTGCCCGACAGGATGCCGGCCGCGGCGTCCGCGCCGCGTGCCGCCGCTTCGCCCAGGGCCAGCACGTGCTGCGGCTGCGCCAGGATCTCCTCGTACATGTGGTAGTGGCGGGACTCCTTCATGGCGCCACCTCCGTCGGAGGTTCGGGCAAGGCCCCACGGTCGCAGAAGACAACGGTCTCGATGCGGCCGCGCAGGAATGAGGTCGGGATGCCTGGATCGGGACGCGTCGCGCCGAGGGCCGCCCTGAGCGCCTGGCGCTTCTCGGAACCGGTCGCGAGCAGGAAGATGCGCTCCGCCGCGCCCAAGGCCGTCGGCGTCAGGGATATCCGCTCGCGCGGCGGCGTCGGCACGAGCGCCGCAACGGCGAGATCGTCGGCGAGCAGGCCTTCGCTCTCCGGGAAAAGCGAGAGGGTGTGACCCTCGGGTCCGAGACCTATGAGAACCACGGTGAACTGCGGCTGCGAGCCGAGCCGCGCGCGAATGCGGGCTGCGTAGCGCCGGGCTCCCTCCTCGGCGCCGAGTTCCCCGAGCATGCGGTGGATGTGTCCGCCGGGGATGCGGAGCGGGCGCAGGAGGGTCTCCTGCGCCAGGTGGAAGTTGCTTTTGGGATGGTCCGGTCCCACACACCGCTCGTCGCCGAACCAGAACTCCACATCGTGCCACGCGGGCGCGTCGGCGTCCTTCGCGGCGGCCGCGAGGCGGGTGTAGACGCCGCGCGGCGTCTGCCCCCCCGCCAGAACGAAGTGCGGCGCGGACGCAGCCCGCAAGCCCGCTGCGACGGCCTCGGCGCACGCCTGCAGCGTCTCCTCCGCCGTCTCGCGCAGCACCAGCCGCACGGGGCTCATCGCAGGTGCCACCGGCGGCCGTCGTGGTGCAGGAGCTCGTCGGCCGCTTCGGGGCCGGAACTGCCCGCGGGGTAGCTGTCAGGGCCGATCTCCTCCTGCCGCCAGCCGGCCTCGATGGTGTCGACGACCTGCCACGCGGCCTCCACCTCGTCGCGGCGCGTGAAGAGCGTGCTGTCGCCCGTCAGTGCGTCGTAGAGCAGCCGCTCGTACGCCTCGGTCCGCGGCTTGCCGAAGGTGCCGTAGTCGAAGGCCATGTCGACGTCGCGCAGCTCGATGCGCATGCCGGGCACCTTTGCCCCGACCGAGAGCGTCATGCCCTCGTCGGGCTGGATGCGCAGCCGCAGCACGTTGGGCTGCAGCCGCGTCTCGCGGGGGAAGAGACGCTGCGGCGCCCGCTGGAACTGCACCGAGATCTCGCTCGCCCTGCGATTTAGGCGCTTGCCTGTGCGCAGGTAGAACGGCACGTCGGCCCAGCGCCAGTTCTCGATCTGCAGCTTGAGCGCGACGAAGGTCTCCTGCTGGGAGTCCGGACGCACGTCGGGCTCGTCGCGGTATCCCGGAACAGCCTTGCCCGCGACCTCGCCCGGTCCGTACTGGCCGCGCACCGTGACACGCGACACGTCGGAGGGCGCCGGCAGGCGGATTGCCCGCAGCACCTTGACCTTCTCGTTGTGCACCTGATCGGCGTCAAACGCCACCGGTGGCTCCATCGCGATCAGGGTCAGGAGCTGCAGCAGGTGGTTCTGCATCATGTCCCGGAGCGCGCCGGCCTCCTCGTAATACTTGCCGCGGTGCTCGACGCCGATCGATTCGGCGACCGAGATCTGGACATGGTCGACGTAGCGCCTGTTCCAGAGCGGCTCGAAGATGCCGTTGGCGAAGCGCAGCACCAGGATGTTCTGCACCGTCTCCTTGCCGAGGTAGTGGTCGATGCGGAACACCTGGTCTTCGCGGAAGACGGAGAGCAGCTCACGGTTCAGCGCGCGGGCGCTTTCGAGGTCGTGCCCGAACGGCTTCTCGACGACGATCCGGCGGAAGCCGCCCTGCTCCTTTTGCAGATCGGCCTTCCCCAGGTTGCGGAAGATGTCGGTGTAGGTGCTGGGGGGCGCGGCGAGGTAGTACAGGCGCCCGGCGAACGGGCCGTGTTCGGCCTCGACCTGCTCCAGGCGGCGGGCGAGGGCGACGTAGTCCTCGGCGCGGCGCATGTCGCCAGGCACGTAGACCGTCTGGGCGATCACCTCGTCCGCGCCGTCGCCCTCCACCGTCTCGCGCAGACGCTGGCGGAAGCTCTCGTCATCCAACTGCTGGCGCGCGAAGCCGACGATCGGCAGAGGGCCGTCGATCAGGCCCGCGCGGCGCAGTCCGGCCACCGCCGGCACGAGCTTGCGGTGCGTCAGGTCCCCAGTCGCACCGAGGACGCAAAGCAGCGCGCCCCTTGCCTTGGCGCTCATCGAGGCTCCACCTTGTGGCCGCCGAACTCGTTGCGCAACGCGGCGATGACACGGTTCGACAGCGTGTCCTCCTGGCGCGACAGGAAGCGCTGCTGCAGCGAAAGCGTGATGACGGGCGCCGCGACGCCTCGCTCGATGGCCTCGACGGCTGTCCACCGTCCCTCGCCTGAATCGTCGACGTAGCCGCGCAGGTGTTCGAGCTGGGGATCCTTCTCGAGCGCTCGGGCCAGCAGATCCAGAAGCCAGCTGCGGACGACGGAGGCGTGGCGCCAGAGCTCGGCGACCTCGCCGAGCTGCAGGTCGAAGGGCCCCCGCTTGAGTAGCTCGAAGCCTTCGCCATAGGCCTCCAGCAGGCCGTACTCGATGCCGTTGTGGACCATCTTGACGTAATGGCCGCTGCCGGGCGGCCCCGTGTGCAGGAGTCCTCCCTTGGGGGCAAGGGCGGACAGTGCCGGCTCGAGGCGGCTGAACGCCTCGGTGCTGCCGCCGACCATCAGACAGTAGCCCTCCTCAAGGCCCCAGATGCCGCCGCTCGTGCCCGCGTCGACGAACTCGACGCCACTCTTGGCGCAGAGTTCGGCCATCGCGAGACTGTCCTTGTAGTGGCTGTTGCCGCCGTCGACCAGGATGTCGCTGCGGTCGAGCAGGCCGAGGAGCTTGTCGATGGTCTGCCTGGTCGGGTCTCCCGCGGGAACCATCAGCCAGACGGCGCGCGGCGGCTGCAGCTTGTGGCAGAGCTCCTCGAGCGACGCGGCGGCGGTGATGCCGTCCTTGGCGGCGGCGGCTCTGGCCTCGTGGCTGGGATCAAACCCGACTACCTGGTGGCCGCCGCGCACCAGGCGGCGAGCCATGTTCGCACCCATGCGGCCGAGTCCGACCATGCCGATTTCCATCTCGTGCTCAGCTCCCTTCCCCAGGCCCATGCGGGGCAAAGCCCCGCGCGATGCGGTCTATAGCGCTTGCGACGTCGCCCTCGAGCACGACGCGTGCGAACGGCCGGCCGCGGTCGACGAGCGCCTGCGCGTCCCCCTCCGCCTGAGCAGCGAACAGGTCCGCCAGTGAAAAGGGCAGGCCCGGCAGCTCGACGTCGGCGGTGGGTGTCTGGTAGAGCTGCAGGTAGCTCCCGACCTTGGGCCCGCCCTTGTGGTACTGGCCCGTCGAATGGAGATAGCGTGGGCCGAGGCCGACCGTGACTACGGCCCCCGTCCGCGCCGCGATGGTGCGTGCCAGTTGGCGTGCGCTTTGCAGCGCCCCGCTGTCGGGCCTCGCGTAGACCTGCACCGTCAGGTAGCCGGGAGGCTTCAGGTCCAGAGCGGTGGCCGCGTCGCCGACCGCCTTGAGCGCGCCGCGGGATCTGCCTTCCTGCAGCACCTGCTCGGTGTTGTGCTTGCTCTCGGCCACGTTCGGCTCGTCGAACGGGTCGATTTCGAGCAGGTGTCCGAGCAGGGCCGTCGCGCACTCCCACGTGACGACGGCGGCACCCAGCGCTGTAGCATCCGCGATCGGGCCGAGCGCGATGTGCGGCCCTTCGCGGGACTGGCCGGCGAAGGAGACCGTCAGGCGGTCGGGGCCCGCTGCTGCGCCGGGCGCCGGCAGGATGCCGCGCTCGGACTTGCCCGTGCTCTCGGCGAGCAGCTGCTCGAGCCAGTCGACGAACGGCAGATCGTCCGGCGAGGGCAGGCCGAGCTTCTGACGCCCGCGCCAATGTCCGGCGGCCAGCGCGGCCGCGAGGCGCGCCGCAGTGCAGCGCTCGGCAGGGCCGAGGAGCTGCTCGATCGCGTGGCGGCCGCCTGCCAGCAGGGCTTCGAGATCGTAACCCAGCACAGCCCCTGGGACGAGGCCGAAAAGCGACAGGGCGGAATAGCGCCCGCCGATGTCGGGCGGATTGAGGAAGCAGCCGCCGAAGCGTTCGGCTTCGGCCAGGGCCGCGAGCGGCGTGCCGGGATCCGTCACGGCGTAGAAGGCGCGGCTCGCGTCCTCGCCGAGGGACTTGTTCGCGGCGGCGCGCAGGATGCGGTAGAGCGCGTCGACCTCTCGCGTCTTGCCGCTCTTGGAGGAAAGCAGCACGGTCGTCTCCCGCCAGGCGATGGAGGCGAGAAGGGCGGAGATCGTGTCCGGCTGCGTCGTGTCGACGACGTCCACGGCGATGCGCGGAGACTGCGTGACGCGGCGCAGGACGTCCGGGAAGAGCGAGCTGCCGCCCATGCCGCAAAGCACCAGCCGCCGCACGCCGCGCCTCAGGAGATCCTGGGCGAAGGCCTCCAGCTCCGGCAGGCGCTCCTGCATCGCGTCGGCGAGCGGCAACCAGCCGAGCCGGTTCTCTGCCACGTTCGGCGCGACGAAGAGACCGGCGTCGGCATGCCGCAGGCGCCCTGGCGCGTCGTCGTCGGCGAGGATTTCAAGCGCCTGTGCCGCTTCGCCCGCCAGGGGGCCCAGTGCGAAGGACGTCGCATCATCGGGCCGGAGCTCCCTCGCCTTGCGCTCGATCTCATTGAACAGCCTTGCGAAGGCGTCGGTGAAACTCGCGACGCCCTGGCGCTGCAGTTCCTCGCCTACGGCGTCGAGGTCCACGCCGAGCCTGGCGAGGGCGGAAAGCGCCTCCTCGGCCTCGGCCATGCCTGCGCGCAGCCGCTCCCGCGGCTGGCCATGGTCGCGGAAGGCCGCGATCGTCGCAGGCGGCATGGTGTTGACCGTCTCGCTGCCGACGAGCTCCTCGACGTAGAGGACATCGCTGTAGTCCGGGTTCTTGGTCGAGGTGCTCGCCCAGAGCGGACGCTGCACATTCGCCCCGTTCGCCTTGAGCTGGGCGAAGCGCACGCCGTGGAAGATCTCCGTGAACGCCTCATAGGCGAGCCGCGCGTTCGCGATGGCCGCCTTGCCCCTGAGGGCCTGGCCCGCCTCGCCCGACTCGGCCAGGCGGGGGTCGAGCAGCGTATCGACGCGGCTCACGAAGAAGCTCGCGACGGAATGGATGTGCCCGACATCGAGCCCCTCCTCGCGGCGACGCTCGAGGCCCCGCACGTAGGCCTCGGCGATGCGCCTGTACTGGGGCAGCGAGAAGAGCAGCGTGACGTTGATGCTGACTCCCCGGTAGGTGAGTTCCTCGATCGCCTCAGCGCCTTCGACGGTTCCAGGCACCTTGATCATCACGTTCGGCAGGTTCAGCCGGCCGAACAGGTGGAGGGCTTCCGCGATCGTCCCGGCCGCGTCGTGCGCGAGTCCTGGCGACACTTCGAGGCTGACGAAGCCGTCCAGCCCCTTCGTGCCGTCGTGCACCGCGCGCAGGATGTGCGCAGCCAGCGTGATGTCCCGCAGCGCAAGTTCCTCGTAGATCTCGGCGGTGCCGGCGCCCATGGCGGCCAGTGCGCCGATCTGCCGGTCGTAGTCGGAACTGCGCCCGATGGCTTGCTCGAAGATGGACGGGTTCGAGGTCACGCCGCGCACTCCCGCGGCGACATCGCGCGTGAAGCCGCCGTCGAGCAGGTAGGAACGCAGGATGTAGTCGAGCCAGACACTTTGACCGAGTTCCTGAAGCTGGACGAGGTCAGGCATGACGGTCCTCCTTTCCTACTAGACGGAGCACGGCGCTGCGGGCCGCCTGCGGCGTGAGCCCGAACTCGCGGTAGAGCACCTCGCCCGGGGCCGAGGCGCCGAAGTCGTACAGAGCGACGAAATCCCGCCTGGGGCCGAGGAAGGGCAGGAACTGCCCCGGCTGAGCCGCCACGACCACCACTTGCGGCAGCGCGGGCGGAAGCACCGCCTCACGCTCCGCGCGGGACCTTCTTGAGAAATTCTTCAGGCAAGGAGCGCTGACCACCCGAACGGGGATGCCGTCCGCCTGGAGCAGGTCCTGCGCAGCCAGAGTGATTTCGACTTCGCTGCCCGAAGCCACGAGCACGGCAGCCGGGCTCTCTTCGGCCTCGCGGAGAATGTATGCGCCCTGCTCGATGGCGTCCTCCGGCACCCAGGCGAGCGTCGGCAGCTTCTGCCTGCTGAGGGCGAGCGCCGTGGGGTGGTCCTTGGACGACGCGGCGAAGGCCCAGGCGAGGCGCGTCTCGTTCGCGTCGGCGGGGCGGACCACGTAGAGGTTGGGGATCAGCTCGAGCGCCGCGAGGTGCTCGATCGGCTGGTGCGTCGGGCCGTCCTCGCCCAGGCCGATCGAGTCGTGGGTCAGCACGTAGGTGACGGGCAGGCGCATAAGCGCCGCAAGCCGCATGGACGGCCGCATGTAGTCGGAGAAGATGAGGAACGTGCCGCCGTACGGCCGGATGCCGCCGTGGGCGGCCATTCCGTTCATGACCGCCGCCATCGCGTGTTCGCGCACGCCGTAGTGGATGTTGCGTCCCGAGAAGCTGCCGGTTGCGATGTCGCCCATGCCGAGCAGGGCCGTGTCGTTGGAGGGGGCGAGATCCGCCGAGCCTCCCAGGAGTTCGGGCAGGCGCACGGCCAGGGGCTGCAGCACCTTGCCGGACGCTGCGCGCGTCGCCATCCCGCCCTCCGGCGGGAACGGGGGGACAGCCTGCAGCAGGTTTTCAGGCGTGTCGCCCGCGAGCACACGCTGGAATTCGCTGTGCAGACCGGCGTCGCGCCGGCTGAGCGCAGCGACGCGCTCCTGCCAGCTGGCGACCAGCGCCTCACCGCGCTGGCGGTAGGTCTCCGCCAGGGTCTTCACGTCATCCGGGAGCCAAAACCTCTCTCCCTCCGGCAGGCCGAGGAAGCGATGGGTCGCCGCGAGGGCCTCGGGCCCGAGGGCGGCTCCGTGGACCGCCGCCGTGTCGGCCTTGGGCGAGCCGTAGCCGATGTGCGTGTGCACGCGGATCATCACCGGGCGGTCCATCGTCTCGGCCAGGCAGACGGCGGCGTCGATCGCCGCGAGATCGTTGCCGTCCTCGACCTGCAGCACCTCCCAGCCGTAGGAGCGGAAGCGGGCGGTGGTGTCGTCGGTGAAGGCGAGGTCGGTCGATCCCTCGATCGAGATGCGGTTGTCGTCGTAGAGCAGGATCAGCCCTGGCAGACGCAGGTGCCCGGCGAACGACGCGGCCTCGTGGGAGATGCCCTCCATCAGGTCGCCGTCCGAGCAGATCGCGTAGGTGCGGTGGTCGACCACCTTGTTGTCCGGTTGGTTGAAGCGGCTGGCGAGGTGGGCCGTCGCGAGCGACATGCCGACGGCGTTGGCGATGCCCTGGCCCAAGGGCCCCGTGGTGACTTCGATGCCTGGTGTGACGCCGCGCTCGGGGTGACCCGGCGTGCGGCTGCCCCACTGGCGGAAGCGCCCGAGCTCGTCCAGCGGCAGGTCGTAGCCGAAGACGTGCAGGAGCGCGTAAACTAGTGCCGAACCGTGGCCAGCGGACAGGACGAAGCGATCGCGGTCGGGCCAGTCGGGCCGCGTCGGCGCGAAGTGCAGATGGCGCGAGAACAGGACGTACGCCATCGGCGCGACGCCAAGCGGCAGTCCGGGATGACCGGAGCGCGCCTGCTCCACCTCATCTATGGCGAGGCCGCGCAGGACGTTGACGATACGTGCGTCCTCGGCGCCGAAGCCGGTCGCCCCGCCTTGGGCGGCGGAGAGGCCGCTACTGGATCCAGCCGCCTGCCGCGGGGAGTCCGCGGCGGCTCTGTGGAATTGCTGCAAGTCTTAGACCGCCCTTCTCTGCATTCGGCGCGGCATGGTGGCCGCGGCCCATGGCGCGGGATCAGAGGAACCAACCCGCATCCATAGTAAATTGTATCATGTGGGCTTTGCTTGCCGGGCAACCGGGGCAGGAACCGGCCCCGGGGCCGCCCGCCGCGCCGGGTGACGCCCAGCACAAGGAGGAGTGACCTTGGCACCGCCCCGTTCCTCGAAGAAGGGCATCCGCTTCTCCACGACCGCCGTCGTGGCCGTGGCGGCAGTGGTCCTGGTCGTGCTCGCGGTCGTCTGGGGTGTCGCGCTCGGCGGTTCGTCGAGCAACCCGGTCCAGACGAAGAGCAAGGTTGCGCCGGTCAGCGTGGGGCTCGTGACGATGCAGGGGCGGCGCACACAGGTGCCGCTTTCCGGCAAGCGCGTGACCGTGGTGGAGTTTTTCGCCGTCTGGTGCCCCTACTGCGCTTACGACTCGAGATGGGTGATGCCCGCATTCGCGGGCAAGGTGGTGAAGGCGGGCGGACGGATCTTTGCCGTGGACTCGTCGAACCAGTTGGGACAGGCTGTGCCTGGACCTCTCGGCCACCCCGAGCAGGGTATCGAGGGCAGCCATCTCCAGCCGCCTTCCGGCCAGGAGGAGGCGATGAGCCTGCAGGCCCTGGCGAAATACAAGGCCACGTTCCATCTGCCGTTCGCGCTGTACTACGACCCTGGGCTCACCTACGCCCAGGCGGTCAACCTGCAGGGATATCCATCCTTCCTCTTCTACGATGCCAAGGGCAAGGCGGTCGTGGGCCTCGAGGGCTGGCAGACCGAGGCCCAGCTTTGGCAGGCCTACCAGCAGGCGGCCAGGAAGTAGGATTTCCGGCCTGTGCTACAATCCGGCGGGAGGCTGATGGCGTGCGGCTTCTGCTCCTGAATGGACCAAACCTCAACCTGCTCGGCGAGCGCGAGCCGAGGCACTACGGACGCGAGACATGGCCGGAGATCGAGCAGCGCCTGCACGAGCGGGCGGCTGGCCTCGGCATCGAGCTGACATGCCGGCAGCAGAACAGCGAGGGCGCCATGGTCGACATCCTGCACGCCGCCCGGCATGAGGCGGACGGAGTCATTCTGAACGCCGGCGCCTACACCCACTACGGCTATGCATTGCGCGACGCGATCGCCTCGATCGACCTGCCGGTCGTCGAGGTGCATCTCAGCCTGCCGGAGAGCCGCGAGGAGTTCCGCCACGTGTCGGTGATCGCTCCGGTCTGCGTCGGGCGTATCGCGGGGTTCGGCGCGCTTTCCTACGAACTCGCGCTGGAGGCCTTCGCCAGGGGCGTTCGCGGCGCAGGCAAGCGTACGACATGAGCGAACAGCGGCTTGGGGCCTTGCGGGAGCGGCTGACACAGGACGGTCTCGACGGGTTTCTGGGCTTCCGCGAGCAGGATTTCCGCTACCTCGTCGGCTTCAGCGGCGACGCGGGGGCCCTGGTCGTGGGGCAGGCGGATGCCCTGCTGCTCACCGACAGCCGCTACATCGAGACGGCGCAGGCCGAGGTGCGCGGGGCCAGGACCGCGCAACACGGCCAGCCGCTGGTCCAGGACGTGGCGGCGGCCATGCGGCAGATGGGCGGCGAGCGCTGGGGCTTCGACGCCGAGAGCGTCAGCTACGGACTCTACCAGCGGCTGCAGGCGCAGGGGACGCAGCTTGTGCCCACGCAGGGCATCGTTCTGAGTTTGCGCATGGTCAAGGACCGGGAAGAGATCGCCAGGCTGCGGCGCGCCTGCGCCATTGCGGCGGACGCCCTCGAGGAGCTGATCGACCGGCTGCGTCCAGGTATGACCGAACAGGACGCGGCGGTCTGGCTCGAGGGCCGCATGCGCGAGATGGGTGCCGAAGGCGCGGCCTTCCCGTTCATCGTCGCGTCGGGCCCGCGCGGCTCCTTGCCGCACGCCGGCGCCAGCGCACGCGTGCTGCAGGCGGGGGACATGGTGACGCTCGATGTCGGTTGCCGTTACCTCGGCTATCATTCGGACATCACGCGCACGGTCGGGCTCGGTACGCCGGCTGCGGAGCTGAGACAGATCTACGAGGTGGTCCGCCAGGCGCAGGCGGCCGGCATCGCGGCCGCAAGGCCCGGCGTTTTGGCCAGGGACGTGGACAGGGCCGCCCGCGAGGTGATCGCGGCGGCCGGCTACGGCGAGCGCTTCGGCCACGGCACCGGCCATGGGGTGGGGCTCGAGATCCACGAGTGGCCGCAAGTCTCGACGCGCAGCGACGACACGCTTGCCGTCGGCATGGTCCTGACCGTCGAGCCGGGCATCTACCTGCCAGGGCTCGGGGGTGTGCGTATCGAGGACACGGTGCTGGTCACGGCGGACGGTGCGGAGGTGCTCACGCCATCGCCCAAGTCGTTGCGCATGCTCTGATGTGAGAGTTCCAGGACCGAATCATCCATGGACGGGGGACAAGATGTGATCTCTTCGAACGACTTCCGCAACGGGGTTACGATCGAACTGGACGGCCAGGTGTTTTCGGTGATCGAGTTCCAGCACGTCAAGCCAGGCAAGGGCTCGGCGTTTGTGCGTACGAAGCTCCGGAACGTCAAGACCGGAGCCGTCGTCGAGCGCACCTTCAACGCGGGCGAGAAGCTGCCGCGCGCGCATGTCGAACGCCGCGAGATGCAGTACCTCTACGCGAGCGGCGACGAGTACAGCTTCATGGACACCGAGACGTTCGAGCAGGTCTCCCTGACGGCGGCAGAACTCGGCGACGCGCTCCACTTCCTCAAGGAAAACATGACCATCGCGCTGCTGCAGTTCCAGGGGATCACGATCGGCGTCGACGTGCCAAACTCGGTGGAGCTCAAGGTTGTCGAGACGGACCCGGGCCTGCGCGGCGACACCGCGACAGGCGGGACGAAGCCCGCCAAGCTGGAGACCGGCTACGTGGTGCGCGTTCCCCTCTTCATCGAGAACGGCGACACGCTGATCGTCGACACACGGTCCGGGGAGTACCTCTCCCGGGCATGAAGCGCCGCTGCGCGGATGTCGCGCAGCGGCTGGCTGGGGCGCTCTGGCCTCACTTGGGCCACGCGAGGGATGTCGGCGGCGCGAAAAGCTGCTGCAGGATCTCCCTGCCGATGACCATCACTTCCGCCTGCGGCAGACCGGTCAGCCTTGCCACCTCCCTGGCCAAGGTGCTCTCGAGGAGGGCCTCCGCCTCGTCCAGCGTCTTCTGGCCGACGAGCAGCGCGAGACGGCGCTGGAGGGCTTCCGTCGCGTTCTCGACCTTCTTGAAGATGGCGCTGCTGCGCAGCCAGGTGATGGCGTAGCCGCCGGCGACGGCGAGGAGCGCCAGGACGACGGCCTGCAGCGCGGTGTCGAGATGCGCAAGCCATGTGAACACTGTTCATCCCTCCTGGTGGGGTTGGGGTCCGGTGGCTGCGCGCTAGCCCAGATGCCAGCCCAGGTCATGGAGCGGCGACATGGCCACGTCGATGTCCACCGGGGATACCCCCGCATAGGCGACGTTGGCCAAGGCCTGGACGATGCGGGCCTTGCCGCTCACGATGCCGCCGCTCCAGGCCATCGTCTGCCATAGCGGGTAGCCGAGGCCTTCGAGGAGCCGCGAGCCATAGACGCCGGCGGCGTACGCCGGGGCGATGCCCGCGGCGAAGGCCTTGAGGTATTGGCCGATCCTGGTCAGATCCGCGACACTCGCGTCGTAGTCCACGGCTGCGAAGATGTGGCCGCCCCGCTGCCCGGCCATGAAGGCCGCGGCCGTGGCCCGACGCGCGTCGGTCTGGCCCTGTGGCGCGGTGAAGTAGCCTGCGTAAGTGCCCATCGTCTCGAAGACCGAGACGATGCCGAGGCCGGCGCTGCTGATGGCGACCGCCTCGGCGTGGGTGAGCGTGCTGCCGGCGATGCCAGAAACGTAGCGGCAGACGAAGCCGCAGCCCGCCCCGGCCAGGGCGTTCGCCTGGCCGGGCGTGAGTTGGCGGGCGCAGTCGATGCCGACGCCGACGCCGAGCACCTCAACCACCCCCGCAGACGCGATGGAGAAGTGAACGCCGGGTTCGCGCGGCGGGCGGCAGCTCGATGGACCAGAGTCCCAGTGTCAGGTCCGGGTCGCTGGCGAACGCGTAGGGGATCAAGGCGAAGCCGCCCTGCCCCCAAGTTGTGCCCCAGGAGTTCGCTGCCTTGACGTAGCCGCCCCCTGGGAACGCGGGGTCGTCCTTGTAGCCCACGAGGTACAAGTCGTGGCCGCCGAGCAGGGTCTCGTCGGGCCCGGGCATCGGTATGACGCCGTTGGGTGCGTTCTCGAACGACTGGTACACCGAGATGGCGACGTTGATGGGCTTCCTTTGGGCGAGGAGTCGCAGGACGGGGAGCAGGGCAGCACGGGGTGAAGCGGGCGCGACCCGGGAGACGGCCGACCAGGACTTGATGCGGTACCCGGCCGCGGCTGCCAAAGCCCTTGCGGAGGGCGGTGCGATCCGGCCGGGGACGTACGGGTCCAGGCTTTCGGGGGCAACCCCGATGTGCTCGAGGATCGCGAGGCCGTCGGTGGGGACCGCACCGGTGTCCTGGCCCGGATGGCCTTCCCTCTGGCCCTCGAGAAAGTAGAGGAACTGGGGCGAGAAGAGCAGACCCTTGGGCGGCAGGCCGGCGACAGCCCTTGCGACCTGGTACTGGCCGGTTTCGCCGAAGCCTGTGCACGCACCCTCCGGGCCCTGGTCGCGGATGGTGCACAGCTGCGAGAAGTCGACCTGCGCGGGCAGGGGACGCGCTGCGCGGAGCCAGGCGTCGGTCGTCGGGATATACGGGCTTCTTGGTACGCGTCCGGGATCGAAGTAGCGGCGGTTCACGGCTGCACCTCCCGTAAGAACATCCGGTGGAGGGGCTCGCGGTCGCGATGCGGCCCAGCCCTTTGGCGCACCGTGTCGCACGTGCCGCCCCAATCGCGCCGCGAGGTTGTCAAGAGCCCTCGCCCGCGACACGCAGTCCCCTCGATTCTGTCTATGAACGGGGAGCCGGCATGTTACCGTAATCTGCTTATGTGGTGCGACGAGGGGTTGGCAGCGGTGCCGCCGCGATCCGGACCCGCTCAGGAGTCCCCCAGCTGCGCGCTCCGATAATGTTTGGCCACCCATTCCGAAAAAGGTTGGCCATCGTTCCGCAAAGGTTTGAGCCAGCGTTCTGAAAAAGAATGGCCACCCGGTGTGGGTGGGCAAAGGACGGGAGCCGACCTAAAAACTCCAAGGTGACCAGTGGACGATCAAGAACTCGAGGATTGTACGACTCTCGAGGGATGGTGATCGCAACTGGCACGAGGAAGGCGGCTCCACATGCATCAGATTCGAGAAGTTCTGCGGTTAACCTTTGATCTGAAGATGACGCAGCGACAGGTGGCGAGAAGCCTCGGAGTTGCGCGCGGCACGGTAAGCGACATCGTGCAGAGGGCGGTAGCGCACGGGCTCTTGTGGCCGCGCGCAACAGGGATGACGGACGTCGAGCTGGAGGGGCTGTTGTACCCTGGCCCGCGGCAGGGGCGTCCGGCAGCGCCGGATCCGGACTTCAACTGGATACGGCACGAGATGGCGAAGGACAAGGACGTGACGCTCCAGTTTTTGTGGTACGAGTACAAGGCCGCACACGCGCAGGACGGACTGCAGTACTCCCAGTTCTGCAAGCGCTATCGCGAGTGGGGGCGGAGCCTCGATGTCGTACTACGCATCCTCCATCCGGCAGGCGACAAGGTGTTTGTCGACTTCGCCGGCCGCAAGGTGCCGATCGTGGACCCGGTGACGGGGGAGGTCTGGTATGCACCGCTCTTCGTCGCCGCGCTCGGTGCGTCGAGTTACGTTTACGCCGAACTGACGCGCGACGAGAGCGAACGTTCGGTCTGTCTGGCGCACGCCAACATGTTCCGCTTCCTGGGCGGGGTGACGGCGGCCGTGGTTCCCGACAACATGTCATCCGCGGTGAAGCAGTCCTCGCGATACGAGCCGGAGCTCACCCGCGGCTATGCGGCGATGGCTGCCCACTTCGGCTGCGCCATCCTGCCTGCAAGGGTGCGCAAACCGCGCGACAAGGCCGTCGTGGAAGTTAGCGTGCAAGTAGCGCAGCGTTGGATTCTGGCGGGGCTGCGCCACCGCACGTTCTTCTCCCTTTCTGAGGCCAACGAGGCGATCCGGGAGCGGCTGGAATGGATCAACCAACGTCCGTTCCGCAAGATGGAAGGATCGCGTCTCTCGCTATACGAGACCCTCGACCGGCCTGCGCTTCGCCCACTGCCCGAGATGCCCTACGTCTACGCCAGTTACACACGGGCGCGCGTAGGCTTTGACTGTCACGTCGAGTTCGAGCGCAACTTCTATTCGGCGCCCCATGCCCTCGTACACAAGGAAGTTGAGGTGCGCGCCACCGACACCATGGTGGAGATCCTCTTCAACGGCGGAGAGGTTGCAAGCCACCCCCGCAGCTACGGCAAGCGGGATTATGCCACGGTCCCGGCGCATCTACCGGAGGCCCACAGGCACTACCTCGAGTGGACGCCGGAGCGTCTCGTCAATTGGGCGAAGACGATCAGCCCGATGCTCGGCGCGCTGATCGAGCAGATCCTGAGCAGCTACCCCCACCCCGAGCAGGCCATGCGCTCGTGCATGGGCGTCATGAGCCTCACGAAGATCTACCCCCCCGAACGCATGGAGGCCGCCGCCACGCGCGCCCTGAGCGTTGGCGCCAAGTCCTATCGCAGCCTGCGCTCCATCCTCGAGAACGGGCTTGATCAGGCGCCCCTGCCCGAAACGGCAGAACAGGCCCTGCCCGAGCACGAGAACCTGCGTGGCTCGGACTACTACGACCCCTTTGACGATGACGCGGCAGTTCACGAGGGCGCCACAGTGGAGGGACAGACATGCTGATTCAGACGACCGTCGCCAGACTGCACAAGCTCTACCTCAACGGCATGGCCGACGCCGTCGAGGAGCAGCTCGAACACCCTGCGGCGACCGAGGCACTCAGCTTCGAGGAACGGCTCGAGCTGCTTGTCGACCGCGAGTTCACCTACCGCCAGGGCAGACGAGTCTCCCGCCTGTTGCGAGAAGCCCGGCTGCGCCTCGCTGCGCACGTCGAAGACCTCGATTACCGCCCCTCGCGCGGCCTTGACCGCGGAGTGATGCGCTCCCTCGCCCAGGGCGACTGGATCGAACGCAGGCAGGATGTCCTGATCAGCGGGGCCACTGGCGTGGGCAAAACGTTCGTCGCCTGTGCATTGGGTGATGCCGCCTGCCGGCTCGGCCATGCTACACGCTACTATCGCGTGCCGCGTCTGCTGGAGGAACTGCGCATCGCCCAGGCCGACGGCTCCCTGAGCCGGCTGATGACCCAATTGGCCAGACTCGACCTTCTGATCCTCGACGACTACGGACTGGCCCATCTCGACGGGCCTGCAGCACGGCTCCTCCTGGAAGTGGTGGACGACCGCAGCGAGCGGCACTCCACGATTGTGGCGAGCCAACTGCCCTTCGGCGCCTGGCATGACGTCGTCGTGGACAAGACCGTTGCCGACGCCATCCTCGACCGCTGGATCCACCGCGCGCATCGCATCACGATGCGCGGCGACTCCCTGCGCCGCGATCCCCCCGCCACCGCAAAGCAGGAGGACTGACATGGCATTCGTCCGCTGGCGCGGCAACTGCGCCGAACTCCTCACCACCGTCTACGAAAACGGCAAGAGCCGTCAGATCCTGCTCGCCAACATCCCCCAGGACTACGCGGCGGGCTGGGTGCGCGAGCAAGTCGCTACGAACCACCCCAACATCCGCGTCGACTGGCTTGCCGTGGAGCGTGTTCTCTCCCGGGGCCCGAAGGCCAACCCGCACCCGGAGCCGCCGCTGCCGCTCCTGCAAACGGAGGACCTCCTGCGCACCATCGCCCAGCGGTTCCTCGGCGACGGTATCGACGCTTGGGAGGCGAAGCGGCTCAACGCCGCCGCCGACATCCTGAGCTCGTTACACACCGATCCCCGACTTGCATCGCTTTGCCCCGACAACCCACGCAAAGATGACCCCTCCGAAGACGCCACTATGTCATCAGATGACAGCGCCCGCCCCCCACCCCCCCGTGGGGCGGGCTGGCAGAGGACCTCCTGCGCACCATCGCCCAGCGGTTCCTCGGCGACGGTATCGACGCCTGGGAGGCGAAGCGGCTCAACGACGCCGCCGACATCCTGAGCTCGTTGCACGCCGATCCCCGACTTGCATCGCTTTGCCCCGACAACCCACGCAAAGATAACCCCTCCGAAGACGCCACTATGTCATCAGATGACACCAATCACACCGCCGCAACCTCCCATGGCGCCGCCTCGCCAGCACGTCCTGAACACGCAGGTGTGTCATCAGATGACAGCGCCCGCCCCCACCCCCCCCCGTGGGGCGGGCTGGCAACGGCACCGAGCCGCGGCCCCAAGCAGGAGCCGCAAACCTCAAACCCGTCCTCTCTCCCTCTTGCCCTGGCTGCCAGCAGGGAGCCAGGGATGGCTGCCGAACCTCTGCATCAGCAGGTTCCCGCCCTGACCCCCCCTCGTGGAGTGGCCCATTCTTTTTCGGAATGAGTGTCCGAACATTTCCGGAACGAGTGGCCATTCTTATCGGAATGCGCACGCGCGGTGATGTTCGGCTACGCTGCGCGCAACGCCATCCTGCCGAACCTCACGGGCTTCGCCATGTCGCTAGGCTTCGTGGTATCGGGCGCTATCCTCACCGAGATCGTGTTCTCGTATCCCGGCGTGGGCTACATGCTCTTCCAGGCCGTGGAGCAGGAGGACTATCCGCTCATCCAGGGCCTCTTGCTGCTGATCGTCATAGCTGTTCTGGCAGCCAACTTCATCGCCGATGTGCTCTACGCTGTTCTCGATCCACGTGTGAACAAGGAGAGGTCTTGACATGACACCCGTTATGCACGCGGTGGGGCAGGAGCCTTCGCCCAGGCCGGTTCACCGCGAGACCAGCGCGCACCGGGTGGTGGCGGCGCTCGGGCCATTCCTGCGGAACGGCAAGGCGCGGTTCGGTGTCGCCCTGTTCCTCGTCTTCGTCCTTGTGGCCATGCTGGCGCCATTTCTCGCCCCATACAGCCCGACGGCGTCCATCTACGCGGCGGGCCAGGGTCCATCCGCCGCACACCTGCTGGGCACCACACAAAGCGGGCAGGATGTTCTTTCTCAGCTCATCTGGGGCACGCGCTCGTCCTTGGTGGTGGCCCTGGCGGCGGGAGTGCTCACCACCGCTTTGGCGGTATTCGTCGGCATCCTCTCCGGATTGGCCGGAGGCATCATCGACGAGGTGCTGACCGTGCTCACCAACATCTTCCTCATCATCCCGTCACTGGTCCTGGTTATCGTCGTATCCTCGTACGTCCAAGGCGAGAACTCCTGGCTCATCATCCTGCTCATTTCCCTCACGAGCTGGCCTTGGGGTGCACGGGTCCTCCGATCACAGACGCTCAGCCTGCGTAGCAGGGATTTCGTCGTGTCCTGCAGGATGGCGAGCGAGAGCGTACTGCGCATGGCATTTGTCGAGATCCTGCCGAACATGGTTTCCCTGGCCGCGGCGAGTTTCTTCTTCACCTGTCTGTACTCGGTAGTGACAGCCTCGTCGCTGCAGTTCCTGGGACTTGGCGACATCACCACGGTGAGCTGGGGGACGATGCTCTACTGGGCCAACAACGGCGAGGCGCTCCTTACCGGCGCCTGGTGGTGGTTCGTGCCTCCGGGCCTCGCCATAGGCCTGCTGGGTGCGACCTTCGCCTTGATGAACTTCGCGGTCGATGAGCTGACAAATCCCCGCCTGCGCCGGGAGGCGAGCCGATGAGCATGCAGGACGCCACTGCGGGTGCATCCCACCAGGAGGCGCCACAAAAGACGCGGGGCACCGATCCACTCTTCGAAGTGCGCAACCTGTCCGTGGACTACCTTTCGGCGGACGGGCCGGTCCGGGCGGTCGCCAACGTCAGTCTCGCGATCCGTCCGGGAGAAGTTGTCGGCTTGGCGGGAGAGTCAGGGAGCGGCAAATCGACCCTGGCGCTGTCGGCCGCGCGCCTTCTCCCTGCCTGGACGGCGAGCGTCCAAGGCGAGGTCCGGTTCCAAGGTCGGGACCTGCTGGCACTGTCGAGAGAAGAACTGAGGGCGATCAGGTGGAGAAAGCTGGCCATCGTCTTCCAGGGGGCCATGAATTCGCTTAATCCTGTGACCACCATCGAGCACCAGATCCTCGACACGTTGCGCGCCCACGGCGAACATGAGCCTATAAAGGCCCGGGCGCGTGCGCGGGAGCTCCTTGATCTGGTCGAGATCAGGCACGATGTCCTGAAGCGATATCCCCACGAGCTCTCCGGCGGCATGCGACAGCGGGCGGTAATCGCAATCGCTCTCGCGTTCCATCCCGACCTGTTGCTCATGGACGAGCCGACTACAGCGCTCGACGTCGTTGTCCAGCGGCAGATACTGACCCGGCTTCTACGCCTGCAAGAGGCCCTTGGCTTCGCGGTGATGTTCATCACCCATGATATCTCCGTACTGCTCGAACTTTGCGACCGCATCGCCGTGATGTACGGCGGCCGCCTCGTGGAAATGGCACCGGCCGACGTGATCTTGGAGCAGCCGCGCCATCCGTATACAAAAGGCCTGCTGCGCTCGTTTCCGTCGCTGACAGGTCCCAAAACCCGCCTGAGCGGCGTTCCGGGATCGCCCCCGTCGCTTCGCCACCTGCCGGCGGGATGCGCGTTCCACCCCCGTTGCCCGCTGGCCATCGACCGCTGCCGGACAGCGGTTCCGGAGCTGCGCGAGATCGGCACCGACCATCTGACAGCCTGCCACAGGGCGGAGGAGGAGCAGGAGTGAGCATAGACGTCAACCCTGTGTGCGATCCGGCTTCCCTACCAGTCCTGGAAGCGGAACACCTCACCAAAAACTTCGTGAGGCAAGGGTGGGGCCAAAAGAGCGTGTTAACCGCGGTGGACGACGTGCACCTCCGCATCGCGAGGGGCCGCACGCTCGCCCTCGTGGGGGAGAGCGGCAGCGGCAAGACGACGACCGCCTGGCTTGTGGCGCGTCTGATGTCGGCAACGAAGGGCACCATACGCGTCCTCGGTCAGGATGCGCCGCGCACCTCTGACCGCCCGGGGCTGCGTCGTTACCGCCAGAAGGTGCAGGTGGTGTTCCAGGATCCGTTCGCGGCGCTGAACCCCGTACATGACATGAAGCATCATCTGATCCGTCCGATGCTCTCGCTCGGGGTGACAAGGAGCGCGGAAGAGGCGACCGAAAGGGCCTTGCAGCTTATGGAGACCGTGGGGCTGACGCCAGCCCGCGAGTTCCTTGGCAAGATGCCGCACCAGCTTTCTGGCGGGCAGCGCCAGCGCGTGGTCATCGCGCGGGCGCTCGCGGCTCAGCCCCAGCTGTTGCTGGCGGACGAACCGACCTCGATGCTGGACGTCTCGATGCGCATGGGCATCATGAACCTGCTTCTGGACCTAGCCGCGGAACGCGGCCTTGGCATGCTCTACATCACCCACGATCTTGCGGGCGCACGCTACGTCTCTGATGAGATCAGCGTGATGTACGCGGGACGCGTCGTGGAGCACGGCGTGACGGACGAGGTGGTGACAGATCCCGCTCATCCCTATACGCGCCTGCTGCTGTCATCCGTCTTCTCCCCTGAACACCGCGGCGTTCTGTCGACCGTTCCGGACAAGGAGACGTCGGCTGAGCAGGCAGGGCAAGCTCTTGGTGGCTGCCCCTTCGCGCCCCGCTGCCCGCATGTCATGAACATCTGCCGCCAGGCGATGCCGCCGCTGCAAAAACTCGAGCACGGCCGCGAAGTGCGATGCTTCCTACACGGTGGTCACGACACCGGCGGTACCACGCCCGCAGCGGCCGTGGAAACGTCCAGCCAGCAGGCGCCTGAAAATTCCTGACCTGCCGCACGGACGGCCTCGGAGCACCATCTGGAGGGGGGAAGCGATCCTGAGGGTTGCCCTGGGCGGATTCATGCACGAGTCCGCTACATTTACGCCGATACCGACAACCATCCAGGACATGACCGTGCGCGAGGGGCAGGACATTGTCTCTGACCGCCGTGGACATGGCAGTGAGATGGACGGAGCGATCGAGGTGCTGGCTGCCTATGGCGCACAGCTCCATCCAACCCTCTGGGCTGGCGCCACACCGGGCGGAGAGGTGACCGCACAGGCCTACCTGACAATCCGCGACCGCCTGCTGTCCCACCTGGAGGGAATAGAGGTGGATGGCGTGATCCTTGCCCTGCACGGCAGTTCCACCGTATCTGCCGTGACGGACGCCCAGGGCGAACTTGCGGAATACGTGCGCGCCGCCGTCGGCCGAGATGTACCTATCGTCGCAACGCTCGACCTGCATGCCACGCCGAGCGACCAACTGCTGAACCAATTGGATGCGTTCGTCGCGTACAGGACCGCGCCGCACCGCGACGTGTACGAGACCGGACGCCGCGCGGCGGAGTTGCTCATCCGCATCATCGATAGCAGAAGACGTCCAGGCCTGGCATACGCCAGGCTACCGCTGCTGCTGCCGGGTGAGATGGGACAGACAGGGTCTGAACCTATGGCTGCACTGGCACACGCGGCGGCGACACTCGAGAAGACGGTACCAGGCATGGGTCCCATCTCCCTCGCGCAGGGTTTCCCTTGGGCTGACACCGAGTCACCAGGCGCATCGGTACTTGTGACAGCACTGGACGAATCTGCGAGGGAAAGTGCCTGCGCCGTCGCGCGCATGCTGGCAGACGCCTACTGGCGGCTGCGCGATGGGTTCTACCGTTCAGTCCAGGTGTTGCCGGTCGCTGCGGCACTCCCCATGGCGCAAGACAGGCTGCGTAGTCGCCGATTGCTGTACCTGCTCGACAGCGGCGACAACCCCACCGCAGGCGCGCCAGCGGATGACACCTCCATGCTTCGAGCGCTGACCGAGTGGAACCTTCCCGCCGTCGTCGGGGCAATCGCCGATGCACCCGCGGCACAGACGGCATGGCAAGCTGGCACAGGTGCCCGACTCGAACTCCAGGTAGGCGGCCAGCCCAGCAGGCGGCCGGAGGTGGCGACCACGATCGCCGGACGCGTGGCAGCGCTCTCCACGCATCCGGAAGGCGGTCGGATGGTCCGCATCTCCACCGGAACGTTGGAGGTACTTGTAAGTGAACGGCGCATGGGCATGCGCACACCCGACATACTGGCTGACCTTGGCGTCGACCCCCGCTCGCCCGATCGGGTGATCGTGCTCAAGAGCGGCTATCTGTTCCCGGAGTTCGCTGACCTCGTGCAGGAAGTTCAGGGGGCGGAGTCGGTCCTGCTGGCAACGCCAGGGGCATGCAGCCTGGATCTCAGACAACTTCCCTACCGCCGGCTCAGGCGACCCGTCTTCCCTCTCGATCAGAGCGCGGTCTGGGACCGGAGCGTGATCTGGCGGCCACCCCTTTCCTAGGCATCCGGTCGAGCCGCACCACCATGGAGTTGCCGGCGACTGCGCCTGCCGTAGCCGCCAATTCGCGTCCCGGCGCACGCCTTTACAAACAAGCTGCGTGAGGGTGTGTTCGTCCTTCACTGCGGCAAGCCCAGAAACCATCTCACCGCAAATCTGCTCGCGCCTTGGGGTAGTCTCCATCAGTACGGGAGCGCCGGACCAGTATGGCAAGCCGGAGGACCGCGCGCGGGCAGAAAGCGTCTTGATGAGCGAGGCCGTCAAGCCCCCGTGAGGAAGGATCCTGATTCGGTTGCCGGGATGTCTTTAGCGACGGCGTACATTGTGATATTCGCGGGTTGCGAACCACATTCCATGTAAGCGTCGGGGAGCTGCTTCGGACCAAGGTCGTGCATGGAGCATGGGCTCTGCAGATAGCCGTGGTCGAAGATTCTCCCTGACGGTTGGTCCCCTCAGCCACCGAACCAAGCTTCAAGACCGGCCGGGCGGATTCGGGGGCTTCCCCACCTGGAAAGCAAGGCCGGTAGCCGTGAGGCGGGGTCGCCAGATTGCCTTGCTTTCATGGCGGTGCGGCGCGCCTGTTCCCATTTCCGCTCCAGAAAACCTAGCGTTTGTTGGGTCCGCAAGTTTTCCTTGATTTTTCGCTCTCTCGCACGTCGCAGCGTGTTCCATGAATATTCCTCTCCGCAGAGTCGGAGTTGCGACTTCGAGAGTTC
>JAJZQO010000003.1 GCA_021847575.1 Bacillota bacterium
CGTCGATGACGACGATCATGCGTCCCCTGCGGATCTCCGCGACCGCTTCCTCGACACTCGCGAACATGGTCAGGCCTCCTCGGTACGGGTCAAAGCTTCAACATAGCGGGCGATGACATCCACCTCGAGGTGGAGCGGGTCGCCCACTGTCCGCTGCCGCAGCGTCGTGTGCCGAAACGTGTAGGGGATCACCGCGACTGCCGCCCGCCCTTCGTGGTAGTCCGCTACCGTCAGGCTGATCCCATCCAGCGCGAAGGATCCCTTGACGGCGATGTAACGGCGCAGGAGTTCCGGCACATCAACGACGAGTCTATAGCCGTCGCCCTCCGCCGACAGACCCGTGAGGAGGGCGAGCCCGTCCACGTGCCCTTGGACGAGATGCCCGCCCAGGCGGTCGGAGAGCTGCAGCGGCCGTTCGAGGTTGACGTCCTGTCCCGTGCCACGGCGCTCGAATGCGGTGCGCGACAGTGTCTCGGGACTGAGGTCCGCCGTGAAGCGGTTCTCGCCGCAGGATGTGACCGTGAGGCAGCAGCCGTTCACAGCGATGGACTCCCCCACGCCGAGGTCCGAGGCGAGATCCGACTCGATGGCGATCCGGGCTCCACCAGCGTGGCTGACCAGCGCTACAACGCTGCCGATGTCGGTCACGATGCCAGTAAACATCACGTCGCCTCTCTTTTCACGGTCGCGGTGAAACACGCGTCAGCGCCCAGGACCCGCCAGTTGCCGTCCCGCAGGCGAAGACCTGCGGCCGGGCTCGCCGCGCCGATACCCGCGACGCCGGGCGGTGCCGTCCGACCGCCGAGGACGAGCGGTGCAACGAAGACCGCCACGCGATCGACGAGAGTCTGGTCGAACATTTCACCGTGCACGGTCGCCCCGCCCTCGACAAGCAGGGACGTGACATCGCGCCGGCCGAGGTCGTCCAGTACGGCGTTGAGGGGCAGCCTGGGTCCCTGCCCGATGGCCACGACTTCGGCGCGCTCGGCGAGCGGCTTCAGCCTCTCAAGCGGCGCGCCAGTGCCGACGTAGACGATCGTGCGCCCTTCCGCGGCGAGCATGCGCGACGAGACGGGCAGGCGGGCCTCGCTGTCCAGCACGACGCGCAGCGGCGAAGGACCGCGCGCGTCGCGCACCGTAAGCTGCGGATCATCCGCGAGCGCCGTGCCGATGCCGACCAGCACCGCGTCGTGCGCGGCTCGCAGGCGATGCGCCTCGGCGCGGGCCTCTGGTCCGGTCATGTAGAGGCTCTGTCCGGTGCGCGCCGCGGACTGACCGCCGAGCGAGAGGGCCCACTTCGCGGTGACATAAGGGCGGCCAGTGCGGCGCCAGTGCAGATAGGCCGCGTTCTGCGCCAGCGCGACGTCGGCGCCGGGACCGACCACGACCTCGACGCCGGCAGCGCGCAACTCCGCAAAGCCGCGGCCCGCCACCTGCGGGTTGGGGTCCTCGATCGGCGTGACGACCCTCGCTATCCCGGCTGCGAT
This sequence comes from Bacillota bacterium, assembly GCA_021847575.1. Taxonomy (GTDB): domain Bacteria; phylum Bacillota; class Sulfobacillia; order JAJZYS01; family JAJYTV01; genus JAJZQO01. The sequence goes on from JAJZQO010000003.1 coordinate 1,488, forward strand.
GATCGCCTTGGTGCAGGGCGGCGTGTGACCAAAGTGGCAGCAGGGCTCGAGCGTCACGTAGAGCGTCGCTCCGCGCGCCGCCTCGCCGGCCGCTGCGATGGCCGCCGCCTCTGCGTGCGCCGTGCCTGGACCGAGGTGCAGGCCTTCGCCGACGACGGCGCCGTTGCGGACCAGCACGGCGCCGACCTTGGGATTCGGCGAGACGCGCACTGTCGCCCTATCAGCCAACGCGAACGCTCGCGCGAGATATGCCTGGTCTTCCGCTGACGACAAGGGATCACTCCTGACCTGGAAAAGGAAAGAGCCCAGGGAAGGCACTCCTTCCTTGGGCCGCAGGGATACCCAATGAAGCCCCTTCTCCCATCCCGACTTTAACGGTCGGCCCCGGAATTTCACCGGGTCGGCTCCAGTCGCCTGGAGTTCGCGGGCTTGGCCTTAGGCCATCACCGCCGGTTCGGAATTGCACCGGACCCTGAAGGAGGATCAAAGCACTATGTAATTTGACTACGTCATCCTACCACCTTGGAACTGAAGCGGGCAAGGGTAGTAGGACCGGGAGTTCTACTTGCTATGCGCCTGGGCGGACAGCCCGGGCACAGAGTCGGCGTAGCCGCCCAGACGCTCCGCGACGAGCTGGAACACGCTGCCCTGACGGAACGGGTCGCTGTCGTCGCCGGCCGGGACGCCGGTGAGCAGCTCGATGCCCTGCTCGATCGTCTCGATCGCGTAGACATGGAACCGGCCGTCGCGTACCGAGGCGAGCACCTCGTCCGAAAGCATCAGGTCGTCGACGTTCTGCTGCGGGATCATGCAGCCTTGGCTGCCGGTCAGCCCCTGGGCCTTGCAGACGGCGAAGAAACCCTCGATTTTTTCGTTGACGCCACCGATCGGCTGTATGCGCCCCGCCTGGTCCACCGACCCCGTCACCGCGATCTCCTGGCGGATGGGAAGACCGCTCAGATCGGAGAGGATGGCGTAGAGTTCCGTGGATGAGGCGGAGTCTCCCTCGATGCCGCCGTAGTTCTGTTCGATGGTCAGGCTGGCCGACAGGCCGAGCGGCCTCTGCTGCCCGAACCGCCAGCCGAGGTAACCTGAGAGCGTGAGCACGCCCTTGGAATGGATCGGTCCTGAGAGCTGGATTTCGCGTTCGATGTCGACGACGCCGGCCGATCCCGCGTACGTGCGTGCAGTGATGCGGGCAGGAAGCCCGAACGACCGCTCCCCCGCGGTAAGCACCGTGAGGCCGTTGACCTGGCCGATGCGCGTACCCTTGGTCTCGATGCGGATCGTGCCGAGCTGGATCATCTCCAGCATGCGCTCCTCGAGGAGTCCGGCGCGCTGGCGCCGGGCCAGGAGGGCCGCCCGGACCGCTTCCGCGTCGATCGAGTGCCTGCCGCCCTGCTGCGCAAAGGCATCGGCCTCCACGGCCAGCTCGATGATGTCGGACATGCGCGTGGAGAGGCGCCGGCGGCCACCTGCGTTCCTTGCCGCCTCTTCCATCATGCGTGCCACGCCATCGGCCGACAGTGGACGGATGCCATGGGTCTGGGCGAGTCCGGCCAAAAAGCCGGCCATCGCGGTCCTGTTCTCTGCCGTGTTCTCCATGTCGGCGCTGAAGTCGACGCGCGTCTTGAACAGCTTGCGGAACTGCTCGTCGAGCTCCCTCAGTTGCAGATAGGCGCTCTCCGGTCCGATGAGCACCACCTGCACGTCAAGTGGGATGGGCTCCGGTCTCAGCCCCGACGTGGGCATCGGGCGCTCCTGCTGCCCGACGTTCTCGATCCGCGCGACGTGGTGCTGCAGCGCTCGCTTCAACCCTTCATAGGCAAGCGGGTTCTGCACGAGTTCGCGGGCCGGCACGATCAGGAAGCCGCCGTTCGCCTGGTGGATGGCGCCGGCGCGGATGAGGTGGAAACCGGTGCGCAGCGATCCTTCGGGCCCGCCTTCGTACTCCAGGCGACCCATCAGGTTGTAGTACGAGGGGTTGGGCTCGTAGATGACGGGGGCTTCCGCGCTCTCGCGCGTGACGAGCGCGTTCACCGCGAACCAGCCCGGATCGGGCGGAGCTTCCTGGCCATCGGGCGGCACGAACAGCGCGAGCCACTCGCCGATCCGCTCCTGCAACTGCCCGAGGTGGTGACTGAAGGCGGAGCCGGGGAAGGCGGCGACCAGCGCGGCGAAGAGCGGTGCTGACGCGTAGCTGGCCCGCTGGATGGCGAGATCGCCCAGGGTGCGCTGGGCCACGAGCTGTATTTCGTGCGCCTGACGCACGAACGCCTCGCCGAGCTTCGCCACCTGCTGCGACCTTGCCGAGAGTTCCTCGCGCTCGTCGTTGCCCATCGCCGCCACGGCTTCCTGGTCGAGCGGCTGGCCGTCCTTGAGCGGCAGGCTCTGCAAGCCGGTGGGCCCCGGCTTGACCACGAAACCGAGCGCGCGCGCCTCGCGCTGGAACGTTGCGAACTCCCGTTCGGTGCTCTCCGCAGCCTGTTCCAGCACCTGGTCCCTTGCGGCGCGATATTCGTCCGAGGCGAATGCCTGCGGCAGGCGCTCGGAAAGGTCGCGGCGAAGTTGGCGCAAGGCCTGGGCGAAGTGCGGGCCGGTGCCCGCGGCCACAGCGACGGCCTGCGGCGCTTGAGGGTTCTGGAAGTTTGGCAGGTACAGCCAGTCGCGCGCGGGCGGCAGATCTTCCGCCGCCTCGCGGAGGCGGCGCCGAGCGTAAGTCGTGCGTCCCGTGCCCGTCGGCCCGGAAACATAGATGTGGTAGCCGTGGCGCCTGAGGGAGATGGCGAACGCCATCGCCTCCTCCGCACGCGGCTGGCCGACGAGGCGCTCTTGCGCGATGACCTCTTCTGTCGATGCGAAGCCGAGAGTCTGGGGATCGAGCTGCCAGCGCAGCGTCTGCGGGTCGAGCGATGCGTAGCCCACTCGGACCACCTCGTGTCATGTTTCCGCAGCAGACAGGAGACTCCTGCCTTTGTCGAGGAGGGATCCCTTTGCCGCCAGAGGAGGAACTTGTTCGGCGCGAACTCCTGCGGTTCGTGCGTCGGGGCGCCAGGGAGGGCGTCCTGCGCGGCACATTCGGCAACGTCTCGGTGCGCATGGGCGATGAAGTGCTGATCACGCCGACGGCGAGCGACTATCTCAGGCTCAGGGCGGGGGATATGGCTGTGGTCGGCCTCGACGGCGACGTCCGTGCGGGAAGGCCCTCGAGCGAGCTCGAACTGCACCTCGCGATCTACCGCCGCCTGCCGCAGGCCTCGGCCGTCTGGCACGACCACGCGCCGTACGCGGTTGCCGCCGCGCTGATCACGAACGAGGTGCCGATCTTCACGGGTGAGGGCCACGGCTTGATCGGACTCCACCTTCCCGTGGCCGCCTACCGCCCGGCCGGGTCGGCACTGCTGGCAAGCGAGGCGGCCGACCTGCTGCTCGAGACGGGCGCCAGCGCCTGCCTTATGCGCAACCACGGCCTCTGCGCCACGGGACGCAACCTCATGGAGGCGTACAGCTGCGCCATCGCCGCCGATGAGGCGGCTCTCCACTACCTTCTGACGCGGGGGATGGGGCCAAGGTCGCTCGACAGCGCGGAGGCAAGGCGCATCCGCGAGACGTTCGCCGGCTACCACATGCATTAGGCGGCGGGCCGTTCGCGCGGCCCTGCATGCGGACGCCGCCAACGAAAGGGGATGTCGCATGAAGGCAGTCAACCACCCCACGGCCAAAGCCGGGGCTCCAGGACACCATTGAATCACGGGCGCCAGAACACGAAGGCCTGGGCTTCGTCGGTCATTCCGAGTTCGCCATCCTGGCCGATCCAGATGGCCGCGTGCCCTGCGGCGGCCCTGCCGATGCCTTTTGAGCCGTGCAGGAAGAGCGTCTTGCTGAGGACTTCACTCCAGGCCGGGTCCCTGCCCAAAACGGTCACCGCCAGGAGCCCCCGGCCGCCCGGCTGACCGCTGCGCGGATCGATCAGGTGGTGTACCCGCTCGCTGCGCTGCGTCCAGCGCAGCCGCGCCACGGAGGATGTGCAGACGGCTTTCCGCGTCGATATGCGCAACGCCGCTCTCAGCAGGTCCGGAGTCTGCGGATCCTCCACGCCGATTTGCCAGCCCTGTCCGTCAAGGCCAGGACCGGCGGCAATGAGATCGCCGCCCGCATTCAGCAGGTAGTTCGCGGTGACGTGCTGCGCGATCGATGCGGCCCAGCGAACGGCCAGCCCCTTGCCGATGCCGCCGAGGTCCACACGCGCGCCGAGCATAACCTCGCGCTTGCGGGGCCTGCGCATCAGCCACGGACCCGAAATGGCCGACGGCTTGGGGCCCGGATGAGGTGCGCCCGCATAGCCGTACGCCTCGAGACGTTCGAGCACGCGGGGGTCGAACAGGCCCTCTGTGCGCAGATTGGCCCGGCGGGCGGCAGAGAGCGCTCGGTAGAGCCGGTCCGAGATGGCGGTCCACTGACCGACACGGGCATTTAGGGACACGAGTTCAGCCGTATCCCTGAAGCGCGAAAGGGCCTGCTCGGTCGTTTCGATGTCGCTTGCGATGGCCTGCGCCACCGCCTGGCCCAGGACCTCGTCGAGGTCCGGCAGGTGTAGCGAGATGGGGGAGGCCATGGCGCGCCACCTGTAGACGCGGCCCTGCGCGGTGATCATCACGGCATGCCGGAGGCGCCCGTCGTCGCCTGCACAGTCGGCACGGCGACGTTGCCCACCGCGGGCGTCACGGGTGCCGCCGGGGGCTTCTGGCGCCTGAGGTCCGCCAAGGTCATGCTCAGCGAGGCGGCGTGGGCGGTGTCCGCCGCAAGGGCGCGCTCCTCCTTGCGCAGCTTCTGTGCCAGGCGCCGGTTCTCAAGCGCCACGTGCGACACGCGCCGCGCCAGGATTGCCTGCCGCGCGTTGCGCGCCGCCGTGGGGCGCAACGATGCGAGGACCGGGTTCAGCGCCCACGCGTAGGTGGCCGCCGCCACCCCGATCAGGGTGAGCAGGCGGCCGATGTGCACCTGCCCGCCCGTACCGCCATTGGCCACGGTGTGACGGGAGGTGGATCTAGTCATCGCCACCGCCACCGTCGTCGCCCGAGCCGCCGTCGTCCCCGCCTCCGGAAGCGCCCGTCGTCGCCTGGACCGCTGGCGTCGCCAAGCTCTGCTCCGCGGCGACGGCGGCAGCGGCGGCAAGGTTTTGCCTGGTCGTCGCGATCGAGGCCTCGAGGGCGCCGATCTGCGTCCTGGTCTGACGGTCCCGGGTGTTCACGTCCCGCATCGCCGTACTGAGATTGGCTTGCGCCTGCTCCTGGGACTTCAGCATGGCCACGAGCGCGGGGAGCTTCGTCGGGGCCTGTGCCGGTGGGGTGGCGCCGCGGACGGCGGCGGTCGCGCCGATCAGCGTAGCGCCTGTGCCAACGGTCGTGAGCAGTCTGCGTGTCAGGAGTTTCATGCCTCTTTGCCTCCCTGCGGCAGAGCTCCGCGGGCGCGGGGGATCTCAAGCCAGTAGCGCGTCGCCGCCGCCGCCACAACGAGGCCGGCCAAGGCCAGGTAGAGCGGGCGCAAGGCGATGCTGTCGCTGCCGGCGAGCAGCCCGTGGGTCCAGGCGAGCGCGAAGACGAGGATGGCCCCACGGTGCACGTAAAGCCACACCTTCGGCGGCAGCTTCTCGGCGTGGCTCGCCGTCAGGGCGGTCAGCAGCATTGCGTAGAGGGACAGGGTGCCGAGGGCGACGGCTGGCGTCCGGTATGCGGCGTAACCGGGTACCAGCGCTCCGACCAGGCTGACGTGGGCGTACAGGTCAAGGACGATCGCCGCCACGTGGAGCGCCACAAGCGCAACGACGAAGACGGTCAGATAGCGGTGCCAGACGAGCATCTGCTTCGTCTGGCGCCAGACTGTCCTGTTCACCGGATGGCTCATGAGAATGCCCACGGCGACGAGCACCGCCAGGAGGATCAGTGCGGCGAGCGCGGTGGCGCGCGCGATGATCCAGGGAAGATTGCGCGCATAGAAGGTGGTTTGCGGCACCGCCCGCACAGTGAGGCCAAGCAGCAAGGCCGAGAGCCCCAAAAGGCCTGTCGCAGCTGCCTTTAGGCTAAGCCTACCCCGCAAGCGAACTCCCCCAGCGATGTTTTTTATAGCGCTTCGAGAGCGCCTGCCGTTTTGTGGGGGTAGGGTAGCGGATCCGAATGGACTTTTCCTTGACGCGGCCGGCGGAAGTGGCGGCGCCCATGGGGCCGCAGCTTACCACCCGACAAGCCGGCGGCTCGGTGCCGGCGTCAAGGAACGCGCGCCACTCCGCTTCGCTTCCGAACAGCCAGAGACGAGCACCCGTGCTGTTGCACGCCGAACATGTCCACGAGTGCACCGACAGGGTCATCTCGTCCCGGATGACGCCGCAGACCGAGCAGAGAGCGCCGCCTGCAACCCGTCAGGGTTCACGAGCATCTGCGCACCATTCCCGTCGGTTCCTGGAGGTTCAAGCGAACTGCGGCAGCAGATCGCGGTGGGCGGCCAGTAGTTCGTCCAGGCAGGCCGACGCCACCGCGCGGTCGCCGATCAGAGGGTGGGCCATGGCAGCCTGCAAGGCGGACTCCCGGTCGCCGTGGATAGCCGCACGCACCGTGAGGCGCTCGTAGTCCTTGACCTGGCGGACGAGCCCGCGCGGGCCGAGCGGCAGGGGCAGGGCGAGCCGAGGATGCGCCCCGTGCAGATCCACGTCGCACGTGAGTTCCCCGACCTCGTCAGGGGCGAGAATATCCGAGGTGCCGCGGCTCGGCACGTTGAGATGCAGCTCCTCGTCCCCCCGGCCACCCAGGGCTGTCATCACGCGCAGGGCGAGGCCCTCGTACCCCTCTTCCGTGAAGATCGTCTCCGCCGTGATGCCTCGGTCGTGTCGGGATTCGGTCACTTCGGTCATGTACGAGTTGCGCCGGGCGGCCAGGATGGCGCGATACCGCTCGAGCGCCGATGCCGCGTCGCCCTGGCGCAGGGCGGCGCCCACTTCGGCGTAGAGCCGTTCGTTCCAGGCCAGGATCATCTCGCCGCGCGTGCGCTCGAGCGAGAGTTCGCGCTCGTACGCCGCCCGGCGGCGGTAGAAGTAGTAAAGGTATTCGTTGGGCAGTAGGCCGAGGCCCTGAATCAGCTCCGGTCCGAAGAAGCCCAGCGTCCGCACGCCGCTGCAGAGATCTGCCGCCCCCTCGAGGAGCCCGGGCAGGGTCTCTACCCCCTCGATCCGCACGGACTGGATCCAGCCAAGGTGATTGAGACCTTGGTAGGCGATCGAGACGTCATCCTCCGCGACGCCCAGGTAGCGGCAGATGTCGGCCTTCAGGCCAGATGGCGCGTCGCAAAGCCCCACGACGCGCTCGTGGCCCGCCTGGTGCAAGGCTTCGACGATCAGGCCGGAGGGGTTCGTGAAGTTGAGGAACCAGGCGCTGGGCGCCCTCCGCCGCATCCGCTCGATCAAGTCCAGCACGACCGGTATGGTCCGCAAGGCCATCGACATGCCACCGATGCCAGTGGTCTCCTGACCGATCAGGCCGTGGCGCAAGGCGATCCGCTCGTCGCGGATCCTGGCCTCGGCGCCTCCGGTGCGCACGGCCGAGAAGACGAAGCCGACCCCGTCGAAGACGTCGTCGAGGTCCCCACTGACCCTGATGCGCGTCTCTGCATCAAGAGAGCGGCCCAAGGCGGTGCCGAGCTCTGCCATCAACTGCGCCCGCTCGGGCACCGTGTCGGTCAGGACGATCTCCTGGAGGGAGAGCTCCCGGCTGCGACGCAAGAGCCCATGCAGCAGAAGCGGCACGCGCACGCCGCCTCCGCCGATCACCGAGACCTTTTCCACCGAGCGCACCATCGAGACCTCCTCACTATGCGGGCCACGGCAGGTCGGGCAGTGCTGCCCGGCACTCCGCCAGCCCCGGCGCGGCCGTCGCGCCGCCCAGGGCCCGCAGGGCCTGGCCGGCCGCGAACTGGCCAAGTGCCGTGGCTTCGTCCTCGGAAAAGCCGTAGAGTCGTCCCGCGATATAGCCTGCGTCGAAGACGTCGCCGGCGCCTGTCGTGTCGACGGGCGTCTGCGGCAGGGCGGGCTCGTGACGCACATCCTGGCCGCGCACCTGCAGGACGCCGCCCGCACCGAGCTTGACGATCGCCGCCGGTACGAGTTCGCCGAGTACCCGCGCGGCAGCCCGCAGGTCTTCGGTGCCTGTGACCAACGCCGCCTCGAGCGCGTTCGGCAGGTAGATGTCCACGAGACCAAGGATGTCCTTGAAGGCCTCGCTGGCCAGCCAGGCGGCATCCGTGCCGCAGTCCAGGGATATGAACATCCCCCTGCGCCTGGCCTCGCGCGCGACGGCCGCCGCCCAGAAGCCACGCCCCGACAGGTGCAGCCAACGGGCCCCGGGCCGGGCCGCGAAGGCTGCCGCGCCTGCTCTGGCCAGCACATCTCCTTGCGGCGGACCCGCGGTGACAAAGGCGCGGTCACCCTCGCCGTTCAGCGCGAGCGTCACGGCGGTGGAGTCGGCGTTGGGTCCGACGCGTTCGATGCCTTCCGCCGCGATTTGCGATGCGAGGTAGGCACCCGGGCGGTCGTCCCCGAGAACGGTGCCCAACGTCACGGCTATGCCCAGGCGCCGCAGGGCGATTGCGGCGATCGCGAAGCCGCCCGCCGCAATCTCAACCCGCTCCGTGATCACCTCAGTGCCGAGCCGCGGCCAGCTCTTGAGCGGCGCGGCGACGACATCCAGGTAGGATGGGCCGACGACGAGAGCCTGCGGCGTTTGCAACGCTAGCGGACCTCCAGCCTGAGCCAGTCGCTCAGATTGTCGCGGCGCGTCGCGGGACGGGCGACGCCGTCCTGCACGAACACGACGGGCGGCACCGGCACACGGTTGTAGTGCGAGGCCATCGAGTGGTTGTAGGCGCCGGTGTCGAACACGATCAGGAGGTCTCCCACCTCGGCTCGTGTCACCTTGGCGTCACGGCGGATGATGTCGCCGCTCTCGCAGTGCATGCCGGCGATGTCCACCCGCTCCTCACCCTCGCGGCGAGGCGAGACGGCAACCTCCGGCCGCGCTCCGTAAAGGGCCGGACGCGGCCCGTCCGACATGCCGCCGTCGACGATCAGGTAGGTGCGGCCGTCGGCTGCCGTCTTGCGCTGGACGATGTGGTAGATCGTCACGCCGGGCGGCGAGACAAGGTAGCGGCCCGGCTCCGTCATGATGCGCGGCATCGGAATGCCGTGCAGAGCCTCGGCCACGGCCGAGAAGTACGCCTCCTTGAGGACGCCGGGCGACGGCGCGTCGTCGGTGATGCCGAGGCCGCCGCCCAGGTCGAGGACCTGCGGCCGCACACCCATCTCCGCCCAGGCCGTCCGCGCGAATTCCGCTACGGCGTGCAGGCCGGAGACGAAGGGATCGAGGGTGGCGATCTGCGAGCCGACATGCATGTGGTAGCCTTGCAAGTCGACCGCGTCTGCCGCCGCAACGAGCTCCCTCACCGTTTTGAGCGCCTGCCCGTCCTCGATCGGTACCCCGAACTGGCTTGCCGGGTTCCCGGTGGCGAGGGAGGGGTGCGTATGCACGTCGACCGCTGGCGCGAGCCGCAGCAGGACCGGCACGCGACGCTTCTCCTGACGCGCCACCTCGACGAGTTCCGCCACCTCCCCGGGCGACTCCACCACGACGTGGCCGACACCTTCGCGGGCGGCCGTGCGCAGGGCGGACAGCGGCTTGTAGAGGCCATGCATGATGATGCGTTCCGGCGGGAAACCGAGCCGCAACGCGAAATCGAGCTCCCCTTCGCTAACGACGTCGAGACCGAGCCCGGCGCCCTGTACGATCTCAAGCAGGCGGCCGGTCAGGAAGGCCTTGCCGGCGAGTGCGACGTTCTCCGCGCCGAACGCGCGCGCGTACGTCTCGATGCGCTCGCTCAGATCGGCTTCGTCGTACGCGTAAAGCGGTGTTCCGAAAGCGGAGGCGAGGCCGGCGACAGGGGCTCCGGCCAAGTTCGCGGTGCCATCTGGGCTCCAGGAGAAATGACGTGGTGGCAACTCGTCCGGGACCTCCTTGCGCGATGAAGATGTCTCGTTCAGTCGAAGTCCGCGCTCAGGCGCCCACTCTTCGCGATGTCGCCGTAGTGCTTGGCGCTCTCGCGCACCGTGCGGCTCTGGCTCTCGCGTTCTACGGCGACGAGCCCGAACTTGGGCCGGTAGCCTTCAGCCCACTCGAAGTTGTCGAGGAGGGACCAGTATTGGTAGCCTCGCACATCGGCGCCGGCCTGCATTGCCTGCAGGACGGCGAGGAGATGCCGGTCGATATAGCGGCTGCGCTCGCGGTCGTCCGTGCATGCAATGCCGTTCTCCGTCACGAGCAGCGGCAATCCGTAGCCTGCCACGCTCTCGAGCGCCGTGCGCAGGCCCTCCGGCACGATCGACCAGCCCATCTCGGTCTTGGGCGCCTGGGGTGAGGCGAGCGGCACCTGGCGCAGGAGCCCGGTCGTGTACTGCCGCGCATAGTAGTTGATGCCGATGAAGTCGCTCTCGCCCTTCACCTGCTCGAGATACCAGCGGTTGAAGAGGCCATGCTGCAGGCGGGTTCCGAGCCTGTGCGACGCCTGGCTAGGGTCGAACGGCCGGAAATCGATCCAGTGTTTTGCTACGCCCAGCAACATGGCTGGATCGGCCGCACGGATCGCGGCATGCGCCATGCGGTGCCAAAGCACCAGTCGACGCGCCGCCCGCATCGCCTGCCGGGGCGACTTCAGACCTGGCGGCCAGACGCCTTGCAGGTAGCCCATCAGCACGAGGATCATCGGTTCGTTGATCGTCAGCGCCCAGCGCACCTCGCCGGACAGGGCTTTCGCCACCTCGCCGCAGTAGCGGGCGAACAGTCCCGCGCTGTCGCGGGCGAGCACGCCGCCGCGCCGGCTGAGCCAAGTCGGCAGCGTGAAGTGGTGGAACGTGACGATCGGCTCGACACCGGCGGCGCGGCACTGGACCACCATGTCGCGGTAGTGCTCGAGCGCGGCCGTGCTGAACTTGCCTTCGACCGGCTCGACGCGGGCCCACTCGACCGAAAAGCGGTAACTGCCCAGGCCGAGCTCCCTGAGCAGGGCGATGTCGCCGGTGTAGCGCCGGTAGTGGTCGCAGGCATCGCCGGAAAGGTCCTGCGAGCCGCCCTCCCGCTCCCAAGCCCACCAGTCGCAGTTGTCGTTGCCGCCCTCGACCTGATGTGCCGAGGTGGCGGCGCCGAACAGAAAGTCAGTCGGGAAGTCGCGCTCGCTCACTTCCGCCCTCCTCCGACGCGATGCGACGCCATTCAGTCAGTTCCACGCGCGGTTCGTGGAACCTTCGCGGATGTGACGTGCCGCACAAGTCGCGAGGCGCTCGTGTCGCCAGAATGGAGCCTGGAGAAATGGGGGTTCGCAGATGCTGGCGTTCGAAATCCGCGATTTGCACAAGACGTTCGGCGTGCAGGTGCATGCGAACGACGGCCTCGACTTTGCGATCGAAGCGGGCGAGGTATTCGGCATCCTCGGGCCGAACGGCGCGGGCAAATCGACGCTTGTGCAGCAGATGGTGGGGCTCAGCGTGCCCACGAAGGGAGAGATCCGCCTGTTCGGGCAGGCGGTTCGTCCCCACGACCGCAGGGTGCGCGCCACAGTCGGCTATCTCGCGCAGCGCCCGCTCGCACTCTATGACCTCAGGGCGCGCGAGGCCGTCGTCGATACGGGACGCTTGCGCGGCCTCAGGCGCAGGGAGGCCGAGGAACAGGCGGCGCAGCTGCTCTCGGAGACCGGCCTCGGCGACCGCAGAGATCGACTGGTCGGCAACCTCTCGGGGGGCGAGCACCGTCTCGTCGGTCTCGCGACAGCCCTGATCGGCGACCCGCCGGTCCTCATCCTGGACGAGCCGACGAACGAACTGGACCCTGTCGCGAGGCGCAGGGTGTGGGACATGCTGATGCGGCGCCGCGAACAGGGCACAACGATCGTTCTCGTGACGCACAACGTTCTGGAGGCGGAAGGCGTCGTCGGGCGCGTCGCGATCATGGCCGGCGGCCGCATCGCGGCGATCGGCACGCCCAGCGAGCTCAAGCAGCGCCTGCATGCCAAGGTGCGCCTCGAGATCGCCTTGCGCGACGAGGTTCCGTCGATCAGGGAGTGGCTGCGCCGCGGCCGCCAGGTCGGCGAGCGCAGTTGGAGCCTCGAGCTCGCCCGCGGAGAACTGGGGGAGGCGTTGGCACGTCTCGGCGATCCCGGCACGAGTTCCGAGATCGCGGACCTGCGCGTCACGAGCCCGTCGCTCGAGGACGTCTATCTTTCCTACCACGACGGGGAGGTGCGTGGGATTGCGGGCTGACGCTGCTCTGCGCCGACCTCGAACGCTCTCAGCCTTCTCGGTTCTGCTCGCCATGCAGCTTGCCCGCGCCCGGCGGAGCTGGCGCCAGTACATCATCGTCTCGTCGGCCATGCCGAGCGGCATCGCCATCCTGCTCCGGGCCATGACGAGCCACCCCGGGAAGGTGCTCGCGCTGCAGATCATCAGCGGCAATGTCGTGCTTTCGGTGGCGATCACGGCGATCGCCATGCTGGCGCAACAGGTGGCCTGGATGCGTCAGAACCGCACCTTCGACTACTACCACACCTTGCCGGTCGGCAACTCCGCCGTGATCCTCGCCATCCTGGTCGCCTACCTGCTGTTCGCTCTGCCGGGGATCGCCGTGGTGCTCACGGTGGGGGCGTTGTTCTATGGCGTGCATCTCCAGATCTCCTGGGGCCTCATTCCCGCCATCCTGGCTACAGGCGTGGCGCTTTCCGGCATCGGGGCCCTGCTCGGCATCGCCGCGCGGGACAGCGAACTCGCCGGGCTCACGGGCAACCTCGTCATGATGGCCGTGCTCTTCCTCGGCATCATACCCGCCGCGCGCCTGCCGCTCCTGCTGGTCGCGCTGTCGGATGCGCTGCCATCCACGTACGGCGTCAGACTTATCCTTCACTTGCTGACAGGGCAGGCCGGCTCTCTCGCCTGGCTCGTCGACGGATCGATGCTGCTGCTTTTCTCGGTGCTGCTGTTCCTTGCCGTGGATCGGCTGAGCTATCGGACGGGCTGAAGGAACGGTGGTGGCAGGAGCCTGGGCGCGTGGGAAGAATGAGAGGGGGCGACCTCGGACTGCCCTGAACTGGGAGAGATGCACATGCGTATCCTGCACACGCGCATCCGCGTAAGGGACCTCGAAAGGTCCATCGCCTTCTATCGCGACGTGCTCGGTCTCGAGGAGGCCGGGCGCCAGACGTCCCCACGCGGCAACAAGCTCGCCTTCATGCGGGATGGCGAGTCGGGACACGAGATCGAGCTGTGTCTGCAGCCGGACGCGGGTGATTTCGAGTTCCCCGAGGACATCTTCCACATCGCCCTGGCCGTCCGGGACCTGCGGCAGGTGGGCGAGGAACTGGGCAAGCGCGGCATCCCGTTCACCGACGGGCCGCACTTCAGCGAACGCGGCTCCGCGCTCGCGTTCATCGACGACCCGGACGGCTACGAGATCGAGCTATTGCAGGAGCCGCCGGCCTGATGACCTTCGAGGACGATTTCTGCGACATCATTCGCAAGGCGCGCTCGGGCCACGGCCTCTCGATCGAGACCGTCGCCGCGGACGCCGGCATCCCGGCCCTCCGCCTGCAAGCGCTGGAGACGGGTCAGTTGCCCGCCTCGGGCGAGGTCGAGCGCCTGGCGCAGGTGCTCCACCTGCGCCAGGCGCCGCTGCGGGACATCGCCACGGGCCGGGTCGAGCCGCCGTCGGTCACTCCGCCGCGAGCGATGGCCGTGACGAGTGTCTTTGCCGCCGACGTCGGCGCGTTCGCCTATGCCGTGCGGTCCACCTACGGCAGGATCATCGTCGACTGCGGCGGGGGCGTGCCGCAGCTCCTGCGCGCGCTCGGCGGCGCGGCAGAGGCTGTGCTCCTGACGCATGGCCACTCAGATCACGTCGCTGGTCTTGGCGACATGCCTCAGGGTGTGCCGGTCTTTGCCCACCCTGAACTCAGCCGGCGGCTCCCCGGAGCCCGTCCGCTCGCGGACGGCGAGACGGTGTTTGGCCTCGCGGCCATGCACGCACCCGGCCACAGCCCCGATATGCTGGCGTTCCATGCCGACGGCGTCGCGTTCGTCGGCGACACGATCTTCGCCGGTTCCCTCGGACGCGCGAGCTCTTCCGGCGCCTACCAAGACCTGCTCGCGAGCGCGCGGCGCATTCTCGCGCTGGCGCCCGAGACTGTGGTCTACTGCGGCCACGGCCCAGCCACGACGGTCGCCTGGGAACGCGTGCACAACGCGTTCCCAGTGGAGTAGCGGCCGTGTCGGAGGCGAGGCGCGCCGTTGGCCATGGTCAGATCCGGATCTGGCGCGGTGAAGTTGTGCGGCAGGCCATCGGTCGGTCGCTGGGACCCGGCGCGATCGTCGCCGGGCGGCCGGGCATGCCGAGCCAGAGCTGGCTTGCGGGTCTGCCGTTCGGTCCGGACCAGTTCTTCCTGGGCAGCGCGGCCGGAGAGTTGGGCCTCGAGGATCTCCCGGCGCTCCTCGCGGCGCTGCTGCCCGAACTGCCGAGGCACGTACGCCGCGTCTACCATTACGATGCGACCTGGCTTGGCGCGGTGGGACGCGCCTACCTGGGCCAGGGCTTCGTGGACTTTGTGCACCGCTACAGCATGCAGCGGCGCCTGCCTGCTCCGCAGGCGCCGGAGGAACGCCTTGAGCTTGTGCCGCTGGCGCGCGGCAACGAAGGTCTCTTCGCCGACACGTACGCGCGCTGCCTTGTGGATTGCCTCTCGCCGATGTCGCTCGAGGACACCCAGGACCCAGCCGCCGCGCTCGGCTTCCAGATCGCTCAGGATCACGGGCCGGACGGGCGGCGCTGGTACCTCGGGCTGCGCGCGGACGGCACCCCGGCAGGCATGGCCCTCCTGGACCGCTACGGCCCGGCTCCGAGCGACTGGGTGGTGAGCTTTCTCGGTACGGTGGCGGATGCGCGTGGCCAGGGCTACGGCCGCGAGCTGCTGTTGCGCGCAGCGGCGGAAGCCACCAGAGCCGGAGCGCGCAGGCTGCATCTGGCCGTCTGCCACGCGAACGAGCCAGCGCTGGGGCTCTATCGCAGCGCGGGTTTCCGCGCCGAGGAGACCTACCGGGTGTTCAGACGCGTGCGCTGATGTTCAGGCGTGGTGCCGATTGACGTATTCCGCCAGGCTTGCGAGCGAAGTCAGGGCCCCGACCACCATGAACTCGGTCGTTGCGGCGGAGTGATGGAGGAAGGGCATGCCGACAAGCGCCAAGCCGAAAATGCCCGAGGCGACGAACGGCCAGCGATCGGGTGTGAGGTTCGCCGCAACGCCGGCCAGAACGATGAGGAGGCCGAGCAGCACGGAAATCTGGGCGATGAGCGGATCGCTGATATGCAGGGCGTAGCTTGACGAGAGCTGCCACACACCCAGCACGAGGATGAGCCAGCGCCATAGCCGCATCTGACGTTCCTCCTTTCGCCCAGGGAGAAGCCGGGCTGCCTCTACGTTACGCGCCTGCGGGCCGTACGAGTAACCGCATCGCGACCTCGAGGGAGATGCGCAGCTCCCGCTCCCCGATGCGGCAGGTCAGGCCGTCGGGGGCGTTCGTCAGCACCTGCACCTCCGTGCCGGGCACGAGACCGAGCTGCTGCAGCTGCTGCAGAAACTCGCCGAGCCCTTCCACCTGTTCGAAGACGCGGTCGACGACCACCTTCTTGCCGTGGTCGGTATCGGCGAGTGTGGGCAGAGCCACCGTTTCGC
This sequence comes from Bacillota bacterium, assembly GCA_021847575.1. GTDB lineage: Bacteria > Bacillota > Sulfobacillia > JAJZYS01 > JAJYTV01 > JAJZQO01. Next base: position 17,289 of record JAJZQO010000003.1, read on the forward strand.
TCGGGGCGAGTCCGGGGATCGGATTGCCGTGCGGGCATGTCGTCGGCCGGGCGAGGCTCTGCCAGAGGCGTTCCTCGATCAGCGGCGTCAAGGCATGCTCAAGGTGATGGGCCTCCCTGTGGCACGCGCTCCAGTCGAGACCGAGCACGTCGTAGGCCCAGCGCTCGGCCAGACGGTGTCGTCTGACGACCTTCTCGGCCTCCTGCAGTCCCTTGGGGGTAAGCCGGATTGCCTTCGCTCCGTCGTCTTCCACGAGTCCGTCCCGCCGCAACCGGCGCATGGCCTGCGTTACGCTGGGAGGCGACACTCCCAGGTACTCGGCGATGCGGGCGCCGAAGGGGTTGCGGGTCTCCACGGAGAGCACGTAGATGGCTTCGAGGTAGTGTTCCACATTACTGGTAGCCAAGGCATCACGTCCTGTTCGGGCCTGGGGCGGGCTCGAACTGCAGCATGTCGCGCAGCACGAGCGGCCGGGCGAGAAGTTCTGCCCGACCGCTCGTATTCTCCTGCTGCGGACCCAACCGCAGTCGAAATTGCGCCGGGATCTCCCTGTGACTACTGCCGCCAGAGGCTGCGCAGCACGAAGCCGAGGTTCGCCGGCCGCTCCGCGAGGCGCCGCATGAAGTAGGCATACCAGTCGGTGCCGTAGGGTACGTAACAGCGCACCTTGTATCCAGCCGCGGCCAGTTCGCGCTGCCGGGCGGAGCGGATGCCGTAGAGCATCTGGAACTCGAAGCGGTCGCGCGGGATCTGGCGTTCCTTGACCCACGCCTCGATCGCGCCGATGATCGCTTCGTCGTGGGTGGCGATGGCGACCGGGTGCCCAAGCTTCAGGCAGGTGTCCACGAGTTCGAGGTAGCTGCGGTCCACGTCGGCCTTCTGGGGGAACGCCACGCTCTCGGGCTCCAGATAGGCGCCCTTCACGATGCGAACCGGGATGCCCGCGGCGATCAGGCGCTCGAGGTCGCTCTTGGTGCGGTAGAGGTAGGACTGCAGCACCGTGCCGATCCTCTCGTAGTCGCGGCGCAAGGCGAAGAGCACGTCGAGCGTCGCATCCACATGGTGCGAGTCCTCCATGTCGATGCGGATGAAGTTACCGCTGACCCTGGCCGCGTCCACGATGCGGCGCATGTTTGCAAGGCACTCTTCGCGTCCCACGTCGAGGCCCATCTGCGTCAGCTTGATCGATACGTTGGCGGCCACCTTGGCGTCGGCGATGGCGTGCAGCACGTCGACGTACGCGTCCGCCTGAACCCTCGCCTCCTCGACGTTCGTCACGCTTTCGCCCAGATGGTCGAGCGTCGCGACGATGCCGACCGCGTTGAGCTGGCGGATGGTTCTGATCGCGTCTGCCAAAGTGGGGCCGGCGAAGAAGCGGCGCGCCCCGAGCGTCTTGTCGTGCCTGTGCACAAAGCGGGAGACGGAAGGGGAACCCGCGAAACGGAGAATCGATTGACGCAAGAATTGCGTACTGTCCAATGCACGTCGCCCTTTCTCGCGCGCATGCTGCGGAGGCAATCCGATCCGGCGAACATCATAACACCCGCTGCAGCGTGCAACTACGTGGTCTCAACAGCAGGCCGATGTGCCGGACCCGACATCTGCTGTTCGTGTCGACCCGGTACCGGCTCAGGCCGGTTGTTCTCGGAACCCGCTTGCCCGAGTGCCGACCGTGCTCGCGTATGAGACATGGCAGGCATGCCACCTGGGAGCAGTCCCATGCCGCTGGTTGCCAAACGATGTCGGGTTTTGTCGCGGGAAGCGGCAGGAACATGCGAGCCCTTCGACGTATTGGAAAAAACCGCCTGTAGAAGGAGGAGCATCCTCACCAGGAAGGCAGGGGCAGTCATGGGGTTCCCAACGTGGGACGGCCGATCGACAGAGATTGGTGCAGGAGGCGAGGAGGAGGCCACCACCAGCGTCGCGCTCTCGCGGGATGTCCGGATCGCCATAGGCAGGCGCGTTCGTGCGATGCGCCTTGCGGCCGGCTGGACCCAGGCGGAACTTGGCCGGCCTTTCTCGAAGGGCTACATCAGCCAGATCGAAAGCGGGCGCGTGGCGCCATCGCTCGCTCTGATCTCCGTCATTGCCGCGCGGCTGGACACGTCGATTCAGCAGTTGGCTCCGGAGATCGAGACCGGCAGCCGCCCCGAGGACGTGGGACGCCTGTGGAATGCGGCCGAGAGGCTTGAGCGGCACGGCGAGCGGGAGAGCGCCCTTGAACTGCTCGAGCAGTCGACGCGGCTCGCGGCGGCGAGCGAGGACCCAAGGCTGCGTGCGCAGTCCCTCTTGCGCTACGCAGAGGCTTTGCGTCGGGCCGGGCGCACCTCGGAGACGCTCGAGATGACCACAGGGGCCTTCGAGGTCTACAGCAGCGCGGGTCCCCAGCGCCAGCTCGGCCAGTGCTACCATGTGGCCGCATTGGCGCACGGTGACCGCGGGGACCTCGAGCGGGCGAAGAGCTGCTTTGAGAAGGCCCTGCGCCACATCCCGCGACGAGAGGTCGGGCATAGCCGCGTCCTGATCGGGCTGAGCCGCATCCTGCTCCGCGGTGGGCTGGCGGAGGAGTCGGCGCGCCGCGCCCGCCAGGCGATCACGGTGAGCCACCAGCACGGCGACGCGGGCGAGGAGGGGAGGGCGCGACTGCTCCTTGCCGAGATCATGCGTGAACAGGGCAAGCCGCAGGAAGCGTTGGCCGAACTCGATATGGCGCGCCGGGTCGTGTCCGGCCTCGAGGACGTCCGGCTCTCGCTCTGGCTGCGGGCTCTCGAAGCTCTGATGAGCGCCTCGGAGGTCGGGGACGAACTCGAGAGGTGCCTCTGGGCGGCGCAGGCAGCCGGCGAGGATGAGATCTGTGTCACGCTCTGCTCGGCCCTCGTCGAGCGGCAGCTTGCCTCCGGCTCAGGAGATGAGGCGGCCCGTACGGCAACGATCGGCATCGAGCACGCGATGCGGGACCGGGATCTGCAGCGCGTCGCATGGCTTTACGCGCGCCAGGCGCTTGCGTTCGCCATGAGTGGGGGAACGGCCGACGCAGCCGTTGCCCTTGTCCGCTCGCGCGACGCCTACATCGCCCTGCGTCGGCCGGACGCCCTCACGGCCGCACTGCAGGACATCCGCGAGCGCATTTCGGCAGCTGCCATGCCGCTCCTGCCTCTTTTGGAGACACCGCCAGCGCTTTAGGCGTGCCAGGTTCGCACGGCTGATCTACGCGCAAGATTGCAAGGCAAGAGGCCCGAGGGAAAGAGGGACCCCAGCCCAGCGAGGCCTGGCAGGTTGCCAGGAAACGCGTCGCCGCCTGCTCGAAGGCAGCGGTCGTCAGAGGTCTGCCTGCGGCAGCCTGAAGCGCCAGGCGCAGGCGTAGTCGCGCGGGTTGTCGTCTGGCGGGCAGGCAATGACCTCGGTCTTGATCCGCGGGTCGATTGTCTCCGCAAAGCCACCGTATTCGACGATCCCGACCGGTTTGCAGGGGAAGTCCGGCAAGCCCTTGCGCCGCCGCGCCTCCTGCACGCGGCAAGTGCGCATGCGAAATACGAGGGCGTCGTCACCTTCGCGCTCCATTTCCTGCTCGTTGATCAGGGCGTAGAGCCGGAAGCGCAGAGCCCGCTCCAGGAGGTCCAGGCCACCGCCCCGCTCGGCGCCGAGGAGGCGCAGGATGCGCTGGGCCTCATTGCGCGTCATGCCGTGCCAGGCCTCCGCATCGAGCCGGATGGCCTCATCCAGGCCATAGGCCCGCTCCACCGCCTGGAACCAGAGACCATCGTGGGCGAGCCAGCGCTTGGCCATGTCCGCGACGAGTTCCCGGAGCTGCTCCTGCGACAAACTAGCCATGTCCCGCGGGAAGTCCAGGTGTTCCATGTGGGCTCTCCTCCTGCGGATCCGCACGTCCAGCCAAGCGTACTCCTGTTTCGCCCGACGCCGAACGGACAAATGGAGCAAACAGACCGCGCGACGAAAACCCGAACGAAACCTGTTAAGTGTCTCGTAATGTTCGGTTTTGCATTGACCTGTGCATGGTCGCGCGCTAGTGTGGACATGGAGGGATCGCGATGCAGCCTCTCGTGCTCGTCCTGCTCGGCAGCGATTCGGATCTGCCGCGCATGCAAGGCCTCCTTTCCGTGTTCGAGGACCTCGAGGTGCCCTTCGAGATGGCATTTGCGTCGGCCCACCGCGATCCGGAACGGGTTGCGGAGCTTTCGGGCAGCGCCGCGCAGCGCGGGATCCGCGTGATCGTGGCGGCCGCGGGCATGGCTGCGCATTTGGCAGGGGCCGTCGCCGCGCGCACCCTGCTGCCGGTAATCGGCGTCCCGCTCAGTGGCTCGGCGCTTTCGGGCGTCGACGCGCTCTACAGCACTGTGCAGATGCCAAAAGGCATGCCGGTCGCTACCGTCGGCATCGATCGCGGCGACAACGCCGCCTATCTGGCTGCGCAGATCCTTGCGCTCGGCGACACGGCACTTGCCCAGCGCCTTCTCGTGTTGCGGCAAGCGCAGAAGGCTCAGCTCCAGGAGCGCGACCGACGCCTGCAGGAGCTGGGACCGCAGGGTTATCTCGAGGTGACGGGATGATCGAACGTTACGCGCGCCGGGAGTTCGCGCAGTTCTTCAGCCTCGAGGCCCAGTACCGGCGCTGGCTCGAGGTGGAGCTCGCCGTTCTGGACGCCCTCGCGGACGCGGGGGTCGTGCCCAGGGACGCGGTATCTGAAATCAGAAGCCGCGCCGTGATCGATGTCGACCGCATCCTTGCGATCGAGGCGACGGTGCGGCACGACGTCGTCGCCTTTACGCAGGCCGTGGCCGAGAGTGTCGGTCCCGCCGCGCGCTACCTGCACTACGGCCTCACCTCTTCGGACGTCGTCGACACGGCGTGGGGCATGACCCTGCGCGAGGCGAGCGATGTCCTGCTTGCCGACATCGACGGCCTGTTGGCGGTTCTTGCGCGGCGCGCCTGGCAGGAGCGCCGCACGCCGGTGGTCGGCCGCACCCACGGCATCCACGCGGAGCCGACGAGCTTCGGCCTGAAGCTCGCGCTCTGGCATGCCGAACTGGGCCGGGATCGCGACCGCCTCATGCGGGCGCGTGAGGCGGTCGCGGTCGGCAAGATCGCCGGCGCCGTAGGCACCTACGCGGAGCTTGCCCCGGCTGTCGAGGCGCAGGCGCTGGGGGCCCTCGGTCTCGTACCGGAGACGGTGCCTACGCAGATCGTGCAGCGTGACCGCCACGCCGAGTGGCTTTTCAGCCTGGCGATCCTCGGCGCGACACTCGAGAAGATGGCCACAGAGGTGCGATCGCTGCAGCGCAGCGAGATCCGTGAGCTGGAAGAGCCGTTCGCACGGGGCCAGAAGGGGAGCTCCGCGATGCCGCACAAGCGCAATCCCGTGGTTGCGGAGCGCGTCTGCGGGCTCGCGCGCCTTCTGCGCGGCTACCTCGTCGCGGGACTTGAGGATGTCGCGCTCTGGCATGAACGCGACATCTCGCACTCGTCCGTGGAGCGGGTCGCCTTGCCGGACGCGGCGCTTCTCGCGGACTTTCTCCTGCGCGACATGACCTGGCTCGCGGATGGCATGAAGATCGACCGCGAGAATATGGAGCGCAACATCTGGCGCAGCGGCGGACTCGTCTTCTCCCAGCGCGTCCTGCTCAGGCTGGTGGAGACGGGGCTCAGCAGGGAGGACGCCTACGCCATCGTGCAGGGCCACGCGATGGCGGCACTCACGGAGGGCGGCGACTTCCGCAAGGCGCTTGGCAGCGACGAGCGGGTCGCGGCGCGCATCTCCCCTGAGGAACTGGCAGCCCTGTTCGACGTGCAGGGCTACCTCGTGCATGTGGATGAGATCCTGATACGCGCGGGCATTACCGGGGAGGGAACGAGATGAGCCGTGGCGAGTTCGTTTACGAGGGCAAGGCCAAGCGCATCTACCGTACCGATGAGGCGGGCGTGTTCTGGATGGAGTTCAAGGACGACGCGACGGCGATGAACGGACTCAAGCGCGGCACGATCGGCGACAAGGGCGTCGTGAACGCGGAGGTGACGCGCCGTGTCTTCCAGCACCTCGAGGCGAACGGCGTGCCGACGCACCTGCGGGGGCAGGTGGGCGAGCGCGACCTTTTGGTGGACGGGCTCGAGATGCTGAAGCTCGAGGTCGTGATGCGCAACATCGCGGCGGGCTCGCTCGTGAAGCGCCTGGGCCTCGAGGAGGGGCGGGCGTTTAGGGAGCCGATTTGCGAACTGTACCTGAAAGACGACGACCTGGGCGACCCCCTGATCAATGACGACCATGCCCTGGCGCTCGGACTCGCCAGCCAGGCGGAGATCGATCAGGTGAAGGCTCTCGGGCGGCGCGTGAACGCCCTCTTGCAAGGGTACTTCGCGGCTGCCGACCTGGTCCTCGTCGACTTCAAGCTCGAGTTCGGCCGCCGCGCCGGCGAGATCGTGCTCGGCGACGAAGTGACGCCCGACACCTGCCGGCTCTGGGACCGCGAGACGCGCCGGAAGCTGGACAAGGACCGCTTCCGCCAGGACCTCGGCGGTGTCGAGGAGGCCTACCAGGAAGTCCTGCGCCGACTGGTGGCCGCGCATGCCTGAGTTCCACGCGCAGCTCAGGGTCCGGCTGAGGCCAGGCGTTCTCGATCCGGCAGGTCAGGCCGTCGCCCACTCCCTGAAGGATCTCGGTTTTGCGGCGCGCGAGGTGGCCGTCGGCAAGCTGCTCGAACTGACCCTGCCCGCACCGACGGCCGAGGCGGCGGAGGCGGAGGTGCGCAGGATGGCGGCCGAGCTGCTTGTCAATCCGGTGCTCGAGGACTTTGAACTCGAAATCTCGGCCCGATGAGAGCCGACATTCTCGTGTTCCCCGGATCCAATTGCGACATCGATACGGAGATCGCGCTCAAGAGCGCCCTGCCGGGGTGGCGCGTCGAGCGCCAGTGGCACGACGGCGCCGACCTTTCCGGGACGCAGTTCTGCGTCCTGCCCGGCGGGTTCGCCTACGGCGACTACCTCAGGGCCGGCGCGCTCGCCGCCAGGTCTCCGGCCATCGCCGAACTCCGGGCGCTCATCGGGCGTGGCGGTCTCGTGCTCGGCATCTGCAACGGCTTCCAGGTGCTGGTTGAGGCCGGTATCCTGCCGGGCGCGTTCCAGGCCAACACCGTGCAGCACTTCGTCTGCCGCGATGTCCACCTGCGCGTGGAGTCCAGGGGCTCGCCCTTCCTCGAGGCATTCCGGGAGGGGCAGGTGCTGCGCCTGCCGATTGCGCACCAGGAGGGCAACTACCGGCTGAGCGAAGACGAATACCGGCGCCTGCGGGATGAGGGGCGCATCGCTTTCACCTATTGCGGTCCGAACGGCGAGATCGGCGACGAGCGCAATCCGAACGGGTCGTATGCCGGTGTCGCCGGCGTTCTGGCGGAAGGCGGGCGCGTCCTGGGCATGATGCCGCATCCCGAGCGCGCTGCGTGGCCGGCCATCGGCAGGGCGGACGGCCTCGGCATCCTGGCTGCCTCTTTCGGCTCCGTCCTCGAGGGAGGGAAGCTCTGATGCCGAGCGACGTGGAGGTTGAGGGCCTGACGCCCGCCGAGGTGCGGGAGGCTCGCCGGCGTGCCGGACGGGATCTCACCGCGCTCGAATGGGCGATCCTCGCCGTGCAGTGGTCCGAGCATTGCGCCTACAAGCATTCGAAGGCGCTTCTCCGCACGTTGCCCAAGGAAGGGGCGGCCGTGCTCGCGGGACCCGGCGCGAGCGCCGGCGTGCTGGACCTGGGAGAGGGCTGGGCCTGCGCCGCCAAGATCGAGTCGCACAACCATCCGTCCGCGGTCGAGCCTTTGCAGGGCGCCGCCACGGGCCTCGGTGGCATCATGCGCGATGTGCTGGCGATGGGGGCGCGTCCGGCCGCCTTTCTCGACGCCCTGCGCTTCGGTCCGCCGGACGATTCCCGCAGTGCCTTCCTGGCGCGCGGCATCGTTGCCGGCGTCGGCCACTACGGCAACTGTGTGGGCGTCCCGACGGTGGGCGGTGACGTCTACTATCATCCGAGCTATCAGCGCAACCCGCTTGTGAACGCCATGTGCGTCGGCTTTTTGCGCCATGGCGAGATGCGCAGCGCGGCCGCGTCGGGCGAGGGCAGCGTCTTCCTGCTGCTTGGCGCGTCGACGGGGCGCGACGGCATCGGCGGCGCGGCTTTTGCGTCCGTGGAACTGCAGGCTGACGCCGCGCAGGACCGGCCGCGCGTGCAGGTCGGCGACCCGTTTTTCGGCAAGCTCCTGATCGAGGCGACGCTCGAGATCCTGCGCGATCTGGACGTCATCGCGATCCAGGACCTCGGCGCCGGCGGACTCGCGGGCGCGGCGATCGAGATGTGTGCGCAGGGCGGGGTCGGCGCCGAGATCGAGCTTGCGGACGTGGTGCTGCGCTCGCAGGATCTCCGGCCGCACGAGATCCTGCTTTCGGAGAGCCAGGAGCGCATGCTGCTCTGTCTGCGGCCGGAAGACGCGCAACCCGCTCGGGAGGTGGCCCGCCGCTACGGCATCGAGGCGGCGGTCGTGGGCCTCATCACCCGGCGCGCGACCATGCGCTTCCTCTACAAAGGCGAATGTCTTTCGGAACTCCCGACCGCGATCTACGCCGATGCGCCAGAGGCCGAGCTGCCCGAGGGCCACTGGCCTGTCGAGGCTGCGGGCGACCCTGGCGCCTGTGCGGTGCGGCGCGATGATCTCCCCGCGCTTCTCCATCTGCCTGACCTGTGCGACCGCATGCCGATCTACGCCACCTTCGACCAGGATGTCGGGCTGCGCACCGTCGTCCGGCCGGGCCTCGACGCGGCGGTGCTGCGCGCGGCCCCCGGCGCGCCGGGCGTTGCCGTCTCGACCGACCAGAATCCCCGGCTTTGCCAGATCTCGCCGCGGCTCGGCGCGGAGCACGCGGTGGCCGAGTCGGTGCGGAACGTGCTGGCGCGGGGCGCCCGGCCGATCGGCCTGACGAACTGCCTCAATCTGCAAAGCCCCGAGCAGCCCCTCGGTGCGGCGGCCCTGCGCGCGGTGGTGGCGGGCATCGGCCACGCCGCGCGCGAACTGGGGATTCCCGTGACCGGCGGGAACGTCAGCCTGTACAACGAGGCGGACGGAGTGGCGATCGTGCCGACACCGGTGATCGGCATGATCGGGGCCGTCCCGGACCCGGAAGGGGCGATCGGCGTCCTGGCGCCCGAAGCTGGGCTTTCGCTGCTCCTGCTCGGCGACTTCGCCGAGAACCTTGCCGGCAGCGTCTATGCGGAATTCAAAGGCCTCAGGGTGGCGGCGCCCCCGCCGCCGGATTACGCCGGACTGCGGCGCCTTGGCACCTTCGTCACCACGGCCGAGGTGGTGGAGGCGCTCGCCCTGCTGCACGACGTGGCCGACGGTGGCCTCCTCGTGGCGCTCGCGGAGATCGCGCTCACGACTGGCCTTGGCCTCGACCTCCAGTTGCCGCAGGGCGACGCAGCCGCCCTCTTCGGCGAACCGAGCGCCCAGTTCATCGCGGTGGCGCGGGATGCGGATGTCGTCGCAAGCCGCGCCGCCGCTCTTGGTATCGCATGCCTGCCCATCGGCCGGACGACGTCGGACGGTCAGTTCGCGCTCCGGGCGCCGCAAGGCGATCTGGCCTACAGTCTCGGCGAACTCCAACGCGCGTGGAGGCGGGAAGCATGAGCGGCGAACTGCACGAGGCCTGCGGCGTCTTCGGCATCGTCGGGCGCACGGATGCCGCAGCGCTGACCGCGGAAGCGCTTTTTTCCCTGCAGCACCGCGGCCAGGAGAGCGCGGGCATCGCCGTGCTGGACAACGGCGCCATCCATCTGCGCAAGGGCATGGGCCTTGTGCACGAGGTGTTCCACGCCGACGACGTGAACCGGCTGGGCGGCCTCGCCGCCATCGGCCACGTCCGCTATTCCACGACCGGCGCGTCGCGGCCCGAGAACGCACAGCCGCTCTTCGTGCGGGCGCACCTCGGCCCCTTCGCTCTGGCCCACAACGGCAACCTGGTGGACGCTCTGGCGGCCCGCGACCGGCTTGAGCGCCAGGGGGCGATCTTTCAGACCACGACCGATACCGAGGTGGTGGCGCACCTGATGGCCAGGTCGCATGCGACAAACCTGGCCGGGGCCTTCCAGGACGCCCTCGGCCAACTGAGCGGCGGCTACGCCTTTGCGGTGCTCACCCCGGATGGCGTGCTTGGTGCGCGCGACCCCTTCGGCATCCGTCCGCTCGTGCTGGGAGACCTCGGGGGTATGCCGTGCATCGCTTCGGAGACGTGCGCGTTCACAGCCATCGGGGCCGACTTCGTGCGGGAGGTTGAACCGGGCGAGGTCCTCCTGCTCGCTGCAAAGTCCGGCGTCACTGTCCTCGCGGGCGGCGATCCCAGCCGGGACAAGCTCTGCGCGTTCGAATTGATCTACTTTGCCCGCCCGGACTCCCGCTTCGGCGGGGAGTCGATCTATCAGGCGAGGAGGCGGCTCGGCCAGCAGCTCGCGCGGGAGGCGCCCGCGCCGGCCGATGTCGTTCTGGGCGTCCCGGACTCCAGCCTGCCGGCCGCGGAGGGCTTCGCCGCCGAGCTGTCGCTGCCGCAGGAACTCGGCCTCGTCAAGAGCCGTTACGTCGGGCGCACCTTCATCAATCCAGGCCAGTCGAACCGGGAGAGCGGCGTCCAGCGCAAGCTGACCGTGGTCCCCGAGGTGGTGCACGGACGGAGCGTCGCGCTGATCGACGATTCGCTCGTGCGCGGCACGACGATGCGGCACCTGACGCGCCTCCTGCGCGAGGCAGGCGCGACGGAGGTCCACGTTCGCATCGCTTCGCCGCGCTATCTGCACCCGTGCCACTACGGCATCGACACATCGAACCGCGACGAGCTGATCGCGGGCGTCACGCGGGAGGACGAGCTGCGGCAGCTGATCGGAGCCGACAGTCTCAAGTTCCTCTCGGCGCAGGGCGTGCTCCGCGCGACGGGACGCCCGGACCATTGCCTCGCCTGCTTCACGGGCGAGTATCCCGTGCCCGTGGATGAAGAGGAAGCGGGGGGAGCCACGCGAGATGAGTGAGGCGTACCGACGGTCCGGGGTCGACCTCAGGGCCAAGGAGCAGCTGCTTGGCAGGCTGAAGGCGATCGGTGTCACGGCGTCCCGGCCTGAGGTGCTGGCCGGCATCGGCGGGTTCGGCGGCCTGTTCCGGCTGCAGGGCTACAAGGATCCGGTGCTGGTGGCGGGCGCGGACGGTGTCGGCACGAAGCTGATGCTGGCGCAGAGCCTGGGCGACCTGACGAAGGTCGGTCAGGATGTTTTGGCGATGGTCGCGAACGACGTGCTCTGCCAGGGCGCCGAGATGCTTTTCTTCCTCGATTACATAGGTGTCGGCCACCTCGACCCCGCGCAGGTGGCGGAGGTGGTGGCGGGCGTCGGCAGGGCGTGCAGGGCCATCGGCTGCGCCTTGCTCGGCGGTGAGACCGCGGAGCTGCCTGAGCTCTTTCCCGCCGGCGGACTCGACCTCGTCGGCTTCGGTGTCGGCGCCGCAGAGCGCGACCGGGTGCTGACGGGGGAGGCGGCAAGGGCGGGCGACATCCTGATCGGCCTGCCGTCCGACGGTGTGCACAGCAACGGTTTCAGCCTCGTGCGGCGCATCGTGCAGGAGCGCTCCCTCGACCTCACCGCCGCCTATGACCTTGAGGCGCCGCTCGGCGAAGTGCTCTTGCGGCCGACCCATCTCTACGGTCCCGAGGTTCTGCCTGCCCTCGAACTGGGCGGTGTGCACGGTATCAGCCACATCACGGGCGGCGGCATTCCCGGCAATGTGCCGCGCATGCTCGGTCAGGGCCTGATGGCTCGCTTCGACCGGAGCACCTGGCAAGTGCCGCCAGAGCTCGAGCTGATCCTCAGGCAGGGGGACGTGCCCCGCGGGGAGGCGTTCGAGGTTTTCAACATGGGCCTGGGTCTTGTGCTCGCCGTGGATCCCGCCGAGGCCCAGCGCGTGCTTGATGATGTCGCGGCAGCCGGCGGCCGGCCGCGGGTGGTTGGAGAGGTGGCCCCGGGGGAGGGTGTCGACCTTTGATGCGTCTCGCAGTGCTGGCCTCCGGTCAGGGCACGAACCTCATGGCGCTTGCCGCCGCCATCGCGTCCGGCGAGGTGCCGGCCGAGATCGCGATCGTGGGAGGCGATCGGGAGGCTCCGGCGCTTGCGTGGGCGCGGGAGCGCGGCATCGCGACCTTCTTCGCGCCGGCCCGCGAAATCGGCATGGCCCAGTGGGAGCGGCGCCTTCTCGCGACCATGACGGACGCGGGCGTCGACGCGGTTGTGCTGGCGGGCTTCATGCGTGTGCTGTCCGGTGCGTTTGTCGCGCTGTTTCCCGAGCGCATCCTCAACGTCCACCCATCGCTGCTCCCTGCGTTCCCGGGCCTGGATGCGATCGGCCAGGCCTTGGCCCATGGTGTCCGCGTCACGGGGGTCACCGTTCACTTCGTCGACCAGGGTCTCGACGAGGGACCGATTATCCTGCAGGAGGCCCTGCCGGTCCGGACTGGCGAGGGGAGGGACGAACTGGAGGCGCGCGTCCATGCGGTGGAGCATCGCCTGCTGCCTGAGGCGGTGCGCCTGCTGAGCCTCGGCAGGCTGCAGGTTCGGGGCCGCATCGTGGACATCATGGAGGGATGAGAGATGCCGACTGCGCTCCTTAGCGTCCGGGACAAGGCGGGACTCGTCGAATTCGGCAAGGCACTCGTCGCACGCGGCTTCGACCTGCTCGCGAGCGGTGGCACCGCGGCGGCCCTGCGCTCAGGGGGCCTTGCCGTGCAGGAAGTGGCCGACTACACGGGGTCGCCCGAGATCCTGGGCGGGCGGGTCAAGACACTGCACCCCTCGGTGCACGGCGGCATCCTCAGCCGCCAGAGCCCGCAGGACAGGCAGGACCTCGGCAGGATCGGTGCGCGCCCGATCGACGTGGTGGCCGTCTCGCTCTACCCCTTTGTCGAGACGGTGGCGTCGGGCGCCGAGCGCATGCAGGTCATCGAGGAGATCGACATTGGCGGCGTCGCATTGCTGCGTGCGGCGGCGAAGAACCACGACCGCGTTTGGGTGGTGCCGGGGCCGGCGTACTACGCCGAGGCCCTCGCGGGACTCGACCAGGGCGACCCCGAGGCGAGACGTCGTCTCGCGGCGGCGGCTTTCCGCGAGACGGCCAGATATGACGCCGCGATCGCGGAGTATCTCACGGGCGGGGACTGGCCAGCGTTTCCCGTGTCAGGTGCCGTCTTCTCGCACGCTCTGCGCTATGGCGAGAATCCGCACCAGGTCGCTGCGCTCTATAGGTCCCCAGGGCCGGGTGTCGCCGCGGCAGAGGTGGTCCAGGGCAAGGAGCTGTCCTACAACAATCTCCTCGACGCGGACGGTGCCTGGCGGCTGGCCCTCGACCTGCCTGCACTGTCCGCCTGCGTCATCAAGCATCAGACTCCGTCCGGCGCCGCCCGCCTGCCGGTCCTCATGGACTCGCTGCGCGCGGCGGTGGGCGCGGACGATGAGGCGGCCTTCGGTGGGGTGATCGCGCTACGGGGGCAGATCGACCGGGAGATCGCCGAGTACGTCACCTCACGTTTCTTCGAGGTGGTGGTCGCGGAGGGTGTGACCGCGGAAGCGCGCGAGATCCTCTCTCGCAAGCCGAACCTGCGCGTACTGGCCCTTCCCGCCGAAAAGCGGCAGGGTTTCGACGTCAGGGCGATCGGCGGTGGCCTTGTCGTGCAGTCGACAGACGCGGAACTCGTCCCCCCGGGCGGCTGGCGGCACGTGGCGGGTCCAGCCGCGGCGGACTTCGAGGATCTCGAGTTCGCGTTCACGGTGGTCAAGCATGCGCGCTCGAACGCGATCGTCATCACGAAGGACGGCGTGACACTCGGCATCGGTGGCGGGCAGGTGAGCCGCGTGCGCGCCGCGCAGGCAGCCTTCGCCCAGGCCGGCGCCCTGGCGAGGGGTGCCGCGCTGGCCTCCGACGCCTTCTTCCCGTTTGGAGACGTACTGCAGCTCTGCGCCGACCACGGCATCGCCGCCGTGGTCGAGCCGGGCGGGTCCGTGCGCGACGAGGAGTCCAAGGATGTGGCGCAGGCGAGCGGCATCGCGCTCTACTTCACTGGCGAACGCCACTTCCGCCACTGATGCGCGTACTGGTGCTCGGCAAGGGTGGCCGTGAACACGCCCTGTGTTGGTCCATCGCAGCGGGCGGCGCGGAGGTGTTCGCGCTGCCCGGCAGCGACGGCATCGCGAGCATCGCGACCTGCGTTCCCGGCGACCCGGGTGACGCCAGCACCGTCTTCGCGGCGGTCCGCGGGCTCAAGATCGATCTCGTGGTACCAGGACCCGAGGAACCACTCGTCAGCGGCATTGCGGAGGATCTCAGGGCGCAGGGTGTGCAGGTGTTCGGCCCGGATCGCCAAGGCGCTCAGATCGAGGCGAGCAAGGCGTACGCCAAGACCTTGATGCGCGCAGCCGGCATCCCGACCGCCGCCGCGTCGCTCTGCCAGGACTTCGGTGCCGTCGAGCAGACATTGGCAGTCCACCCGGATCGCACTGTGGTCAAGGCCGACGGACTGGCCGCCGGCAAGGGTGTGATCGTCGCGGACGATGTTGCCGGGGCGCGTCGCGCCGCGAGGCGGCTCTTGCAGCAGCACGCGAGCGTGCTGCTTGAGGAGCGGGTGCGCGGACCCGAAGTATCGCTGATCGCACTCTGCCACGGACGGGACTACCGTCTTCTTCCGTTCGCGCGCGACCACAAGCGCCTCCATAGCGGCGATCTCGGACCGAACACGGGAGGCATGGGTGCGTTTTCGCCCGTCACGGACACCGGAGTCGGGGCGGAGGAGTGCGCCGAGCGGACCATTGCGCCGCTTCTGGCGTTGTTGGCCGACAGGGGTGCGCCGTACACCGGAGCGCTCTACGCCGGCCTGATCCTCACCGCGCAGGGACCCGTGGTGCTCGAGTACAACGTGCGGTTTGGCGACCCCGAGACGCAGGCCCTTCTCCCCGCGATTTCGGGCTCCATTCTGCCCTGGCTGGCGGGAGCGGCCGAAGGCCACCTGCCGGAGCAGTCGCCACAGGCGGTCAGGCACGCGCTCGGCGTCGTGCTGGCCGCGGCCGGCTATCCCGAGGCGCCCGAGACCGGCGCGGTCATCCGCGGGCTCGACGCGGCAATGGCGAGTGGGGCCCTCGTGTTCCACGCCGGCACGCGCAGAGTGTCGGGAGGATGGCAGGTCGCGGGTGGGCGCGTGCTCACCGTTGTGGGGCAAGGCCAAAGCCCTGGCGCGGCGCGCGATCTAGCGTATCGCGCTGCTGCCAAGATCGAGTTTGCCGGCAGGCAATTGCGCGACGACATAGGCTGACAGCTGCCGAGTGATGCCGCCGTGCCGCTCCGGGCCTTCGCCTGGACTGCGGCGCGGCGGCTTTCGTTCGCGCAGCGCAGGCGATGGGCCGATGTCTCAGCAGGGCAAGTGGGCATTCTAGTCGTGAACGCTAGCAGGGCAGGTGGTGGCATCGTGCGCAGGCTGGTTCCTCTTTTGGCCCTGACGGTGCTGCTCGGCGGGTGCACGCTGCACATGGGCAGCAGCGAGCCGGCGCCGATGGGCGGCTCCGCGACGGGCATCGTGTCAGGTGAAAAGGGCATGACTGGCGCCGGGTCCAGCCAGGGTACGGAAAGTGGCGGCGGATCTTCCGGCGGCGGGTCGTCGTCGCAGGGTCAGTCCGGCAGCAGCGGTTCGTCGGGAGGCGGAGGTGGTTCGTCGTCCATGGGCGGCGGCGGGAGCAGCAGCGGGGGCAGCAGCGGGGGCAGCAGCGGGGGCAGCAGCGGGGGCAGCAGCGGGGGCAGCAGCGGGGGTTCCTCCAGTGGCGGGTCGTCTTCCTCCGGCGGCGCCTCTTCCTCGCTCCAGTCTGCCTTGTCGACGCCAACGGGGCAGCAGGCCCTTGAAGCCTCGATGGAAAAGATCGTGCAGTCGCCGCGGATGTCCCAAACCATTTCGGCGGCAGTGCGTCAGGCGCTTATGCAGCTTCTTTCGGGTGGCTCCTCCTCAGGTGGCGGCAGCAGCAGCGGCGGTGGCAGCAGCAGTGGCGGCGGTGGCAGCAGCAGTGGCGGTGGCGGCAGCAGCAGCAGCAGCAGCGGCGGTGGTGGCGGCGGAGCAGCGTAGCGCGAGGGAGCTGAGGGTATCGGTGGGATCCATCGGCTACCGCACCCTCACCCAATGAGCCTTTGGTGATCAGGCGCTGGCAGGTGGGGCGAACCGTCTTGCAGGTGCAGAGCCGTGAAGACGGGATTGAACTGCTCTGCCGGTACAGCAGCCAGGGCGTGGCGGATGACTGCGTCGCCGCGCACCGGGCCCCGCTGGCGCGGCGGTGCGCGCTGTCATGACACCGATGTGGACAAAGGAGACCGCTACCTGCGCGTCGAATCGCCGCCCTGGAGGCGAGGCCATTGAGCAGGCGAGCGGCGGACATGCAATACGGTCTTGCCGTGGCTGGCCTGTTTGTCACTGGCGTCCTTGTCGCGTTCGCGGTCTTGCTTCTGCCGGGAGCGGTGCCAAGGCCCAACTGGCCGTGGCTGATCGCGTCTGTGGCTGTAGGCTTGGCGGCGGCCGTGGCCGCCTACTTGCGTCCCAAGCTGATGAAGCGCTTCGATCCGACCTACCTGGGCCTCGTGTTGACGGCGGTCAGCGTGCTGGCGACCGGTGGTCAGGACTCACCGCTTTGGCCGTTCTACTTCCTCGCCGTGGTCGGTGCTGCGATGTTCTCGCCGTTCCGGCGGGTGCTTTTCGTAGCGGTCGCCGCAGCCGTGCTCAGCTTGGCCCCGGCCCTGCTTGGCCCTCTTACCATGCGCTTTATCGCGCAGGACTTCGTCATGATCATCGCTTTGGGCGTGATCGGCTATCTTTCGGCCTTTCTTTCGGCCGCGGCAAGGGAGCAGCGCAAGGTCCGCGGCCTGCTCGAGGACATCTTTCGCGCGAGCAGCTTCGAGCGGGGCGACGAACTGGGCTCGATGCTGGGCGGAGTCGTAGCCGTGCTGAGGCGCCTGACAAAAGCCGACTACGTCATCTGCTACCTCCTGGCGGAGGACGGCCAGCAACTGATACCGGAGGCATCGGACATCTCCCCGGGCGTGCCCGACGACGAGGCCATGGTGCTCCGCTCCTGGCCCGTCCCGATCGGCCAGGGGGTGACGGGCCATGTCGCCCGCTCGGGTGAACAGGTCCTGACCGGGGATCTGGAGCATGACCCGCGTTCGGTGATGATTCCAGGCACGCCGGACCTGTCCACGTCGGCCATTTTCATCCCCCTGAAGCTTGACGAGCAGGTGGTTGGCGTCCTGCGGGTGACGCACCGCGGGACCAACTTCTTCAGCGAGGCGGACCTCAGCATGGCGGAGGTCTTTGGCAGGCACGCGGCCTTCGCAATCCAGAATGCCCGCCTCTATGCGGAGACGAGGCACCTTTACAGGAAGATGCGCGTGCTCAGCATCACGGATGGTCTGACAGGCTTGCACAACCAGCGCTACCTGGCGGAGGAGGCCCCGCGCCTCCTTGCCGAGGCACGAGCCGTGGGCCAGCCTCTCTCGGTGCTGATGATCGATTCCGACTGTCTCAAGTCCGTCAACGACCAGTTCGGCCACGCCTTCGGCGACGAGTTCCTGCGCGAACTGGCCGCGGTGATCCGCCGGGAGGTGCGCAGCGCCGACGTCGTCGTACGCTATGCCGGGGATGAATTCATCGCGCTGCTGGTGGACGCGTCAAGCGAGGCGGCGCGGCAGGTGGCGGAGCGCATCCGGCTTGCGGTGCAGGCCATGCAGATCGGCATCGATGTACCTCTGGCTGTCAGCATCGGCATCGCAACGTTTCCCGACCATGCCGATGATCTCGACAGGCTGCTCCGTGCAGCCGACCAGGCGCTTTACGTCAGCAAGGGCGCCGGGCGCAACCGCAGCACCATCTTCACGCTGGCGGCCAACTGACGAAAAGGGGTGGATAGCATGGCGGATGGTGAATTTCGCCCGCACAGCCTGGACTTGCTGACGCGGGTGCTGGCATCGTGTCGCGACCCCAAGGAATTGGAGAACCTGCTCAGGGAGGTCTGGACGCCAGGGGAACTCCGCGACGCAGCGCAGCGCGTCGAGGTGGCCGCACAACTCCTGGAGGGCAGCACCTACGAGACGATCGCCCAGCTGACGGGGGCGTCGACCGCCACGATCAGTCGCGTCCGGCGCAGCATCGAACGCGGCGAAGGCACCCTTGAGCGGAGCCTCATGCGGGTGGGTCGCGGTGAGGGTGGACGCTATCGTCGACGCTCTTGGGTTGCAGGAGGAACGATTGAGTAATGACTTCCACCCCCGTTGATGAGGCCGTGCGGCAACGCCGCACGGTCTACCGTTTCCGTCCGGATCCCCTGTCCGCGGATTTGCTCGAGGAGATCCTCTCGGCTGCGCGCTACGCGCCGAACCACAAGCACTCGCAGCCGTGGCGCTTCGTTGTGGTGCGCGGCGATGCGCTTTCGCGTCTCGCCGACCTCCGGGTGGAACTGCAGCGGCGGCGGGCTGCCAAGGAGGGCAAACCTCCAGGCGACCTGGGCCTGTTCCGGGCGGAGGTGGCGGAAGCGGCTGCCGCCGTCTATGTGGTGCAGGATCTGGCGCAGGACGAAAAGCGCAGGAAGGAGGACTTCGCGTCCTGCGCGATCGTCGCGTACATCGTGCAGCTCGTCGCCTGGGAACGCGGGGTAGGCGCGCGCTGGAACACGGGCCAGATCGCCCTCGCCGGCGATGTCCGGGATTTCCTCGGCCTCTCGGACGACCAGGAGGTCGCAGCCTGCCTGTTCCTCGGCTACCCGGAGCAGATCCCCCCCGACTGGGTACACCGGCCGGTGGAGGAGGTAACCCGCTACATCGAGTAGCCACCGTCGACGGGCAGCGTGCAGCCGCTGATGTAGGACGCGTCGTCCGAAAGCAGGAAGGCGACGGCTGCGGCCACATCGTCCGGGTCAGCGAGTCTGCCCATGGGAATCGCCGTGCGCAGCGCGTCCCGCTCCGCGTCTTTGAGGCGGGAGAGCATCGGCGTCTCGACAGCACCGGGCGCCACCACGTTCACGGTGATGCCACTGCGGCCGACCTCGTTCAACGTGGCTCGCGCAAGCGCGCCGAGCCCCGCCTTGGCTACCGCATAGCCAGCTTCCATTGCGCCGCCGCGCTGGCCGTAGATCGAACCGACCAGCACGATCCTGCCGAAGCGACGGCTGATCATGCCCGGCAGGAATGCGGCGAGCAGGCGGTAGGCGGCTCCGACGTGGACATCCTGCAAGTTCCTCCACATGGACAAGGGAAGGTCCTGCACGAGGGCGAACTGACTGATACCCGCCGCATGCACCACGCGGTATGGCGTGCCGACCCTGACGAGGACCTCCGCTGCGAAGCCGTCCACTGCGGCGAGATCGGTGAGGTCCGCCTGCAGGGGAATCGGCTGGGCGCCGCGTGCGTCAATTTCGGCGGCGAGTGCATCGATTCGTGCCTGCTGCATGTGATAGTGCAGGACGATCTTGGTGCCGGGTAGCGCCAGACGGCGCGCGATCGCGGTACCGATGGCTCCGCTGGCGCCGGTGATGAGGATCGTGGACATCTTCTTGGGCACCTCCGGCCGGCGAGCTGGGCAATGGGAAGGAAGGTTAGACCTGATGCTGATCTATCTGAACGGCAAGTATCTCGACTACACGCAAGCTCAGGTGCCCGTGGACGAGCGGGGACTACAGTTCGCCGACGGCATCTACGAGGTGGCGCTCATCTGGGGTGGCCAGTTCGTCGACCTCGACCGGCACCTCGAGCGCTTGGAGCGGTCCGCGGCGGGCATCGAGCTTGACATGCCGCTCTCGCGCAGCGAAATTCGCGAAATCGCCGCGGAGCTCCTACGGCGCGAGCCGCAGAAACAGGCAGCCCTTTACCTGCAGATCACGCGCGGCGTGGCACCGCGTGACCATCGCTTTCCCGACCAGGCGAAGCCGACCGTGATCGCCTACATCAAGGATGCGCCGGTCGATCACGTGGCACTGCAACAGGGCGTCAAGGCCATAACCGAACCGGACCTGCGCTGGTTGAGGTGCGACATCAAGTCCGTGTCGCTGCTGCCCAACGTGCTTGCGCGCCAGCACGCGGCGCAACGCGGTGTGCGCGAGGCGATCCAGGTGCGCGCAGGCGTCGGTGTGACCGAAGGGTCTGCCACGAACATCTGGATGGTGCACCAGGGCAGCATCGTCACCGCCCCCGCGAGCAACTGGATCCTCTCGGGCATCGTGCGCAGCGTGGTGCTGGAGCTCGCCCGGGCCGAGAAGCTGCCCGTGGCGGAGCGCTTTGCGTCCGCCGAGGAGCTCTTCCAGATGGACGAGGTGTTCCTGACGAGCACCACGTCGTTCGTCATGCCGATCATCGAGATCGATGGCAAGAAGGTCGGGGACGGGGAGCCGGGTCCCGTGACGCTGCGATTGCAGGAACTCTACCTCGAACGGCTCGACCAGATTGCGCACGTGACGCTGGGCTGACTCGCCCGCCAGACCTTTTGAGGCCCGCCATCTCTCCGCCGCATATGCCATGGGCGGGAGGTGGCGGGCTTGGTGTCTATGCGGCCCGTGGCGTTCGAGGGCGGGACGGCGGTCGGAGTCGAGGTGGAACTGCCGCGCACGCACCTGGTGGTGATCAAGGCCGAGCATGGTTTCCTGATGTGCGGCGCCCTTGATGTCGGCCTCCTCTCCACCAGGTTGGCCGCGCGCGAGATCGTCGCAGCCAGGGCCGTTGGCGTGCGCAGCATCGATGAGCTCCTTGGGGCACCGGTCGAGTCCCTTACCCCGGCTGCGGAAGCTCGCGGCGTCCGCGTGGGTATGCCAGGAAGCGAGGCGCTCCGCTACATGACGTGAAGGGTCGGGAAGGGTGACGAGCACCGTCCCGTCTCCTTCCCCGCCGGGTTCCCTGGCGTCAAGGCACAGCCAAACCAGGACGGCCCCGTGCGATGGCGGGGCTTCTCAGCCGCGCTGCGGCTGGGGTCCCGCCGGGGCTCGAAAGCCGGGCTGGCGTGCGTTGCGGTCAGGAGGGATCCCGCGTCAGATCGCGGTAGATCCCCGCGCCGTAACCTGGCATCAGCCGGTCTGGCAGCCAGAGCAAGGGGCGGCGCAGCGACAGCGGGTCCTTGAGAAGCCGGTCCAGCACCTCGCCTTCCGCAAGGGAGACGAGGTCGACGCCCTGCGCCCGCCAGTGCTGGCCGCGCAGCGCTACGAGATCTCGCACCCCCCCGGGCAGCAGCTTGGCCATTTCAACGAGTTCGGTGCGATCGGGCGCCTCTTTCGGGAGACGTCGTTCCGTTACCGGGAAGCCTATCTGCGAGAGCTCCGCCCTCGCCTTGCGGCAGGACGTTCAGCCTGGGTACCAGAAGAAGACTGCAGGCAAAACTTTCGCACCTCCACGAGCCAAGTCTATCATGGAGGCCAGGTGCGCAGAGGCGACAAGTGACGACAGGAGGCCGACCCTTTGGCGAAGGCGTTTTCCGGCATTCAGCCCACAGGTGAGATTCACCTGGGCAACTACATCGGGGCGCTCAGGAACTGGCGCCCTGACGAAGGCTCATACTACTGCGTCGTCGATCTGCACAGCATGACAATGCCCTGGGACCCCGACGAGATGCGCCGCAACACGCGGGCCACGGCGGCGCACCTGCTCGCTTTGGGGCTGGGCGAACCTTCCCGCGTCTTTGTCCAGAGCCAGGTACCGGAGCACGCCGAGCTCAGCTGGATCCTCACCTGCCTCGGCCGCATGGGCGAGCTCGGGCGGATGACCCAGTTCAAGTCCAAGGGCCGTGGCAGACAGGACGTGTCCGTAGGGCTTTTCGCCTACCCACTGCTCATGGCGGCCGACATCCTGCTCTACCGGGTGCACGAAGTGCCTGTCGGGGAGGATCAGAAGCAGCACATCGAGCTCACCCGGGATCTGGCCCTGCGCTTCAACAGCCGCTTCGGCCCGGTCTTCACGGTGCCGGAGCCGCGCATTTCGGAAGTGGGGGCGCGCGTGCTCTCACTGCGCAACCCGACAGAAAAGATGTCGAAGTCGGATCCCGACCCCAACAGCAAGATCCTCCTCACAGATCCGGACGACGTGATCCGCAAGAAGATCATGACGGCCGTGACCGATTCCGGCCGCGAGGTCTACTACGATCCAGAGCAGAAGCCCGGCATCGCGAATTTGCTCGAGATCGCCTCCACCCTCTCGGGCGTGTCCGTGGAGGAGATCGCCACAGTCTACCGCGACAAGGGCTATGGCGCGTTCAAGGGCGGTGTGGCGGACATCGTCATCGCGGCCGTTCATCCGCTGCGCGAGCGCGTGCTCGAGCTGCTTGGGAATCCCTCCGAGATCGATCAAGCCCTCGAGAGCGGCCGCGAGCATGCCCACGCGGAGGCCAAGCCCCTGCTCGACGCGGTCAAACAGGCGGTCGGGCTCCTGGTGCCTTAACGGGATTCCGCAAGGTACGGTTGCATGATGGCGAGGAGCTGAGCGAGCGCCTCTGTCAACCGGCCGTTGTCGTTGGTGACGACTGCGTCGCATCGGCTCTGCTGGGCGAATTCCATCTCCACGCGCTCGAGGCGGCGCTCGAGATCCTCACCAGGCGTGTCGCCCCGCGCGACCAGCCTGCGCCTCAACTCCTCCGGCGACGAGGGGCGGACAAAAATCGACGTGCTGCCTTCGGGAAATGCGGCCTTGACCGCAATTCCGCCCAGCACGTCGATCGACGTTATGCCGAGTACGCCACCCTCGATCGCCTCCTCGAACCGCTGGCGCGACGTGCCGTAGCGGTTGCCGTGGACCCACTGCCACTCGAGGAGATCGCCGCGGGCGATCAGGGCGTCGAATTCCTCGTCGCTGGCGAAGAAGTACTCGCGTCCGTGCAGCTCCCCGGGGCGGGGCGTGCGCGTCGTCGTGGTGGGGATGAATCGCACGGTCGGCACGACCTTGCGCACTTCCTGGATCAGGGTGGTCTTGCCGCTGCCGCTCGGGCCGATGAGCAAAAAGATGTGACCCTGCATGATACACTCCTTGCCCTAAGGCGACTCGGCGCCAAGAGACCTTTTCCCCAGACTGCCAAGCACCTGTGCAGGTGTCAAGCCGACGACGTGCCTAGAAAGTAAAGTACTCGAAGTGGGATCGTTGTCTCAGCAAGCAATGGTAGGCGAAGGGATGGCTGTCCCCGGAACGCGAAGCGATCAGCAGACCTGCCTCGAAGGGAGGAATGGGCGATGTCTCGGCCGTTCAAGGAAGCGCCCAGCCGCAGGAACTCCCCTACGTGCCATGGTTGATCCAGGTGTCGGGGAGAACGCCAACAGTCGGCTGCTGGACATGCTTGCCCCAGCCGAGCTCACAGGTCGGCGCATGCACCTGATCCGCCATGCGCAGCCGGAGATCGAGCCGGATGTGCCGCCGGAAAGCTGGCGACTCGCGCCGGAGGGTCAGCGCGATGCTCTTCGTCTCGCGGACAACTTGAGGCGCAACGCTCCAGCCCGGATCTGGAGCAGTCGCGAACCCAAGGCTATGGAAACGGCCCGGATCCTCGGGAGAGCTCTGGCATGTCCCATCGCCATGCACGACGGACTGAGCGAGGTGACGTTCGCGGCGGGATTTCTGACCCAGGCGGAGTTCGGCAGGCGTGTCGCATCGTTCCTCGAGGGCGAGGCCGATCCCGCGTTCGAGCCGTACGAAGAGGCACGGCGGCGCATCGTCGGGACGCTCGCGGAGGTTTGCCGGTACGAAGCCGGGGACATCGCTGTCGTCTCGCATGGGCGGATCCTGACGGTTCTACTCGCGGAGCTGCTGGGTCGCAGACTGGGTGCGAGCGCCTGGCGCAGGATCCCCATGCCGGGGTGGACGCTCATCGATCTCGAGCACGGCACCGCGCTCGCCGGCTTCGCGCGGCAGTTCTAGGGGCGGACCGCCTTCTTGGCGTCAGCCCGCAGGCGTTCGAGCTGTGCCTGGCCATAGCGGTAGGTCCGCCCGCAGAAGTGGCAGCGCAGTTCCGCGCTGCCGTCGTCGATCAGTTCCCCCAGTGCCTCGGGACCGAGCAAAAGCAGTGAGCGGCTTGCGCGTCCCCGTGAGCAGGTGCAGCGCAGGCTCAGGGGATCGGGCGGGGCGACGCGCACATCGGAAAAGCCTTGGAGCAGGTCATGGAGAAGCCCGTCCGATCCGGCAACGTGCACGGCCCTTGACGAGATGGGGCCCAGCGCCTCCACGCGCTCCGCGAGCTCCTGCGCAAATTCCTCGCCGCCGGGCAGCACCTGCAGCAACAGCCCGCCTGCCGATTGGACGGTGCCGGTACGCCTGAGCAGAACGCCGAGAGCAACGGCGGACGGGACCTGCTCCGAGGTCAGAAGGTAGCTCGCGATGTCGTCGCCGATCTCGCCGCTGACGAGGGGCGCTGTCGTGGTGTAGGGCTGCGCGTCGCCCATGCTTCGGCTCAAGACGATGTTGCCCTGTCCGACGGCGCGCCCGACGTCAAGCTTGCCGTTGGCCTTGATCGGCAGCGCGACGTGCGGATTCTGGACATAGCCGCGGACTCCGCCTTCGGCGTCGGCATCGGCGATCACCGCGCCGATGGGGCCGTCGCCTAGCAGGCGCAGCGTCAGACGGTCCGGCGCCTTGAGAGAGGCTGCCGCCAAGAGGGCGGCGCCCATCATGGCACGGCCCAGAGCCGCGGTGGCGACGGGAAACGTGCCGTGCCGACGCCGAGCCGACTCGACAAGCGCCGTGCCGACCACGGCGATGGCCCGGATGCGGCCGCCCTCGGCCGTTGCGCGCGCAAGGGTATCCTTCATCTCGGGCCTCCTTTGTACAGAGTTCGGCCGGGTGCCATAGGACGATGGGTTCAATCGTAGCACCACCGGATGAAGCCCTGCACCCTTTACGCGCCGAGACGCCTCCAGCATGATATGGACGGGAGCTTCGAAGGCCGGTGCCGGCGGCGTCGCTTCCGCCGCCGGACCATCGCGGAGGGAGGGTGACCGCCTGCCCCGGGGCGCTGGCCGCGGCCGGACGGGGTGAGTCAGACCATACACAGCTACGGCATCGGTTATCCTCTGCTCTACTTCTTTCTCCTGATCGAATCCGTAGGCATTCCTTCTCCCAGCGAAGCCTCGCTGATTTACGCAGGCGTGCTGGCGGCGCAGGGCAAGCTGTCCTTTCCTCTCGTCGTCGTTGTCGGAGCACTCGGCTCTCTCACGGGGGCGAACATCGCCTACTGGGTCGCCCGCCGCGGTGGACGCGTGCTTATCGTGCGCTATGGCATGCGCGTTGGCCTGACCGAGGCGCGACTCGAGCAGGCCGAGGCGTTTTTCCGCCGGCGCGGGGATATCGCGCTCCTGATCGGGCGCCTCATCTCCGGCGTGCGCGCGCTGATCTCATACCCGGCGGGTCTTTTCGAAATGCCGTATCCGCGCTTCCTCGCCTTCACGGCAATAGGTGCCATGATTTGGCCGCTCATCGCGGCGGGCGCCGGTTTTCTCGTCGGACCGCACTGGCATGTGCTGCTCACGTGGCTGGGACGACTATGGATCGGCGTCATCGTTGCGCTCGTGGCCGCCGTTGTCGGCTGGGTCTACTGGCGGCGACGCGGCAGGAGGCCGCAGGTGTAGGCGCACGCCCTTTCTTCAGCCGTGGTGTCGTGCTACTCTCCAAACGGATCAGTTGCCCCGTTTGCTGGCGGGGCCACATCTGGACATGCGGGTCGCCGGTGGCGACCCAGGGCGGAGTACGCGGGTCGCCGGTGGCGACCCAGGGCGGAGTACGCGGGTCGCCGGTGGCGACCCAGGAGGGACGCAGGTTGGCGGAGGAAAAGATCGACGTACTATTCCTCGGCGGCGGTACCGGCGGCTATGAGGCGGCTATCCGGGCCGCGCAGTCGGGTCTCAAGGCCGCCGTGGTGGAGAAGGAAAAGGTGGGCGGCGTCTGCCTGCACAAGGGTTGTATTCCGTCCAAGGCGCTCTTGCGCACGGCAGAACTCATGGCGACCATCCGCGAGGCGTCGGACTTCGGCCTTGCGGTCGAGGCGCCGAAGCTCGACTTCCATCAGGCGCAGACGCGCAAGCAGAAGGTCGTGGACCAGCTTTACAAGGGCGTGCAGGGGCTTCTGAAGCGTGCGAACGTCACGATCTACGAGGGCGTCGGCACGTTGATGCCGCCTTCGATCTTTGCCCCGGCCGGCTCCGTGTCGGTCGAGAAGGCGAACGGAGAGCGCGAGCTCCTTTCCCCCGACCACATCGTCATCGCCACGGGATCTTCCGCCAGGGAGTTGCCGGGTCTGCCGTTCGACGGCGACCGCGTCATCTCAAGCGACCACGCCCTCGAACTCCAGGAGATTCCGCAGTCCGTCATCATCGTCGGCGCGGGAGCGATCGGCTGCGAGTGGGCATCGCTCTTCTCGGACCTGGGCGGTCAGGTCAAGCTTGTCGAGGCCCTGCCGCGTCTGCTGCCGCTTGAGGACAAGGACATGTCGGACCAACTGCAGCGCATCTTCACGCGGCGCGGCATCGAATGCTATCCCGGCCACAGCGTCGACGTGCAGAGCTACCGCCCGACGGACGACGGCGCCGAGATCACTATCGAGGGGCCCTCTGGCAAGAAGACCTTGAGCGCACAGAAGATCCTGGTCGCGATCGGCAGGAAGCCGAACAGCGACGGAATCGGTCTCGAGAACTTCGACAAGGTCAAGCTGGAGCGAGGCTATATTCAGGTCGATGCAGAGATGCGCACGGGCGACCCGCGCATCTTCGCGATCGGCGATGTCATCGGCCGGTTGCAGCTGGCGCACGTCGCGGTGCACGAGGGGCTGATCGCGGTCGACGCGATCCTGGGCAAGAAGCCCGAGACGATCGACTACGTCAAGGTGCCGCGCTGCACCTACAGCCGGCCGGAGGTGGCGTCTGTGGGCCTCGACGAGCAGGCCGCGCGCGACCAGGGTCACGAGGTGAAGGTCGGAAAGTACTTCTTCAAGGCGAACGGCAAGGCGCTCATCTACGGCGAGTCCGATGGGCTCTGCAAGGTCGTCTCGGACGCTGCGACGGGAGATCTTCTCGGCCTGCACCTGATCGGTCCGCATGCCACGGACCTGGTGGCCGAGGGTACGCTCGCGCTCCAGTTCGACGGGTCGCTTTTCGACCTGCAGGAAGTTGTCCACGCACACCCGACGCTATACGAGATCATCAACGACGCCGCGCTGGCTGCCGACGGCAAGATGGCCTGAGAGGCAGATCCGCGGCCCCCGCACCATGTGCGGGGGCCGCGGCGTAGGTGGGGGGCTTGATTTCCATGGACATCGAGCTTGAGGGCGGCTTTCAGGCCCTCGCTCCAGGCGGCGGCATCGTCGCATTTGGCGGCACGATCGGGGAACTGCTGGCGGCAGCCGCGCAGGCCGCACCTGCTCTGGGCAGGCGCGTGATGACTGCCACAGGGGCCCTGGCGCCTGAAGTGGATGTGCGGCTGAACGGGATCGATGCGCGTCTCTGGGGCGGGCTCAGGGCCCTCGTGCGACCGGACGACCGGATCCTGGTGCGACCGTACCGGCCTGACCCCCTGTCGCCTGGACAGGCTGAGCGCTACACCCGGCAGCTTATCCTGGTCGAGATCGGCCCCGCCGGCCAGGCGCGGCTCGGGGGCGCCCGCGTCGCCGTGATCGGCGCCGGCGGCCTCGGCTCACCGGCCGCCACCTATCTCGCTGCAGCCGGCGTCGGCCATCTCGTGATCATCGACGGCGACCGCGTCGAACGCTCGAATCTGCAGCGCCAGCCGATCCACCGCGACGAGGACGTCGGCGCGCCGAAGGCGGACAGTGCGGCGCGGACCCTGCGGGCGATCAATCCCGACATCGAGATTTCGGCGGTGAACGGGTTTCTGACCGCTGAGAACGCCCTTGGGCTCCTGCGGGAATGCGACGTCATCGTCAACGGATCGGACAACTTCCCGACCCGTTACCTTGTCAGTGACGCCGCGGTGCTGCTGCAAAAACCGCTGGTGGACGCCTCGATCCTGCGCTTTGAGGGGCGGATTTCCGTCCATCTTCCACGCCAGGGTTGCTACCGCTGCCTTTTTCCTTCACCGCCGCCGCCAGGCAGCGTGCCCAACTGCGCTGAAGCCGGTGTCGTAGGCGCGCTTGGCGGACAGATCGGTGCTATGCAGGCTCTCGAGGCCATCAAGCTGATCACCGGTGCGGGGGAGAGCCTCGGCGGGCGACTTCTGGTCTACGATGCGCTGAGCGGTGAGCAGCACCGCTTCACTCTGCCGCGGGACCCGGAATGCCCGGTCTGCGGCGACCACCCCAGCCAGGCCAGCCTGATCGACTACGAGGCGTTCTGTGGCGTCGGCGTGCCGCAGGAGCGCTCGGATCTTTTGGGCATCTCCGTCGCGGACGCCATGAGACTCAGGTCGGATCCCGCGGTGCAGTGGCTCGACGTACGGCCGCCCGGCGCCCTCGAGCGCCCCACGATTCCCGGTGCCCGTCGACTGCCGCTTGAGGAGATCGGGGCAGGCGAGACACTCGAGCCGGGTAGACCCGTCGTCGTGTTCTGCGATATCGGTCGCCGCTCGCTCCTGGCCGCCGAGCGTCTCGCCCGCAGCGGCATCGATGCCCGCAGCCTTCAAGGCGGCCTCGTGGCCTGGCTGGCCGCGGGTCTCGAGCTCACCTCCTGATGCGGGCCGGGCCTGGCTTGCGCGAAGAGCTGCGGCGGACGGCCGAAAGGGCCCTGCCCAATGAGGCCTGCGGCCTGGTGGGCCTGAGGGAGGGGGAGCTTGTGCACTTCATCCCGTGCCGCAACGCGGCCGGGAGCCCTCGCCGCTACGCCATCGCGCCAGAGGAGGTGCTGGCGGCGCTCAAGGAGTTCGATCACCTGGACTTGGAGCTTGGGGCGATCTTTCATTCGCACCCCGCGAGCCCGGCATACCCGTCTCCCACCGATGTGGCGGAGGCGGTTCCGGGTGTGCTGCAGATCATTCTCGGGGCTCCTCCGGACTGGACTTTGCGTTCCTTCTGGATCGATGACGCCAGGGTGCGCGAGGAGCCGATCGAGGCAGGTTGAATGGACGCCCCAGGCGCCGCTGCAGTCGGCAAGCGGCATCTGGGGCGAGATCGGGATAGGCTCAGAAGCTGGGCAAGAGATCCTGGAAATAGAAGCCGGCGCGTTCCACGGTCTCGCCGCGCTGCATCGATATCGGGGTGCGGAAGATCGGTCCTGCGTACACGAAGGTGTGGAATTCCCCGCGCTCGCCGCAGGGGTCGACGCCCGGCGGCAGGTCGGCGAGAAAGCCGAGGTCGTAATCGCGACCGACAAAGGACGGATCGAGCTGCTTCGGGTCGACCGTCACGACGATGGCCCGGAAGCCCTGCCGGACAAAGTTTTGCGCAAGCTGTTTCGTGTCGAGGCCCCAGAGCGGAAAGACGGCCCTGAGATCGGAGCGTCCGAGCTGGCGCTCCCGGTAGTCGCGGATGTCCTGCAGGAAGAGGTCGCCGAAGGCGTAGCGCTCGACGCCCTCCTCCCTCAATGTGTCGGTCTCGCGCTGGAAGAGATCTTCGTAGATTTCGTTGGTGCAACTTTCCGGGATGCGCACAACGCGCAGCGGCAGGCCGGCCGCCTTCGCCTGTGCCTCGAGCAATTCCTCGCGCACGCCGTGCATGCTGATGCGGCGATGCGGGTCGGTAACCGTCGTCAGGAAGGCGTGGACGTTCGCGCCGAATTGCCTAAGCGTTGCGAGAGCGAGGGCGCTGTCCTTGCCGCCGCTCCAGGAAAGGGCGATCTTGTCGCTCTGGGTCATGTGTCAGAATTCTCCCCTGACCGGTCGTTTGCGTTCGCGCGGGGTTGCTGCGCCAGACACGAAAGGATTCGCCTGCGGCACAGAAGCCACCTGTCAGCTGTTCGCGAGGATTCCGGCCATCGCGTTCGCCAGCTTCTCGACGCGCCTGAGATGCTGGCGCAACCAGCGCAGGCGGTTCTTCGTCCTGGCGCTGGCCTCCGCGTCCCCTGCCATGATCTTTGCGTACGCAAGGGAGTAGTGGTGCTTACCTTCTTGGTACCGCGCGCGCAGAGCAGAGATGCTCGGTTCGGCCTGTGCGGGGTTGCGCAGCAGGGTCTGCATCGCCTGCGGGACAACCTTCAGGGCGTCGTGCAGGGCCGTCAGCACCCCGTTGAAGTGCGGCTCGCCGTAGCTGCTCTCGCCGACGCCGGCTGCCTCGAGCGCCAGATCCTCGGTGACCATGTCTTCGAACTGGTCCAAAAGGTCGTCGAGCGCGTTGCCGAGGTAGTTGATGTCGCTACCCCCGAGCGGCGTGACGAGCGCCTCCCGCAGAGCGCGCTGGATCTCGGAGAGGATCTCGTCCCCGCGTTCTTCGCATTGGCCGATCTCCTCCGCAAGTCGGGGCGACGGTTGCCCGAGGTAGCTGTAGAGCAGGTCCATGGCGCGCTCTGCGAGCAGGGCCTGTTCCATGAGGAGATCCTGGAAGACCCGGTCCCGCGGGCCGAGGACCTGGCGTACGCTTGCCCAGAGACGGCTCAGGCGTTGAGGAGCCGGACGGCGATCCACATGAATGCACCTCCCATCAGGAACGCGGCGACCGGCGTGACGAACCATGCGACCATCATGCGCCGGGCGACGCTCCAGCCGACATGCCGCGGGTTCTCGGCGGTACCGACCCCGATCAGGCTCGCGTCTACCGTCTGGCTCGTCGACACCGGGATGCCGATCGCCGCGGCCGCGAGTACCGAGAGACCAGTGGCGGCCTGCGTATAGAGCGCCTCGGGAGGCCTCAGCCGCAGGATCCTGCTCGACACCGTTCGGGCGATGCGCCATGAGCCGAAGGCGCTGCCTACCGCGAAAGAGAGCGACGACAGGAGGATGGCGCCCTGCGCACCAAGCCCGGAGAACTGCAGCAGTCCGATGGCCTTCTCGAGGTCGTTCGCCCCGTAGGCAAGCCCTTCGAGGAGGGCCGTGGCCATGAGGAGAACGCTCACGAGCGCGCCGCGCCTGAGCCGCCGCAGCAACTGGCGCCCGTAGCGGGCGGCGAGAAGTCCGAGCAGAGAGCCCATCAGAACCGTCAGAATGAAGCCTACGAGGGCCCGCAGGGCTCCGCCCCAGAGCACATGGCTACCGGCGACCGCGCCGCTCCCCGCCATGGCGCCGATCAGGGCCAGGGACATCGAAGTCGGCAGACGTCCCCACCAGCTCACCAGAACGACGACAAGCGCAGACAAGATCGCGGGCGTGAGAATCGGCCCGAGGTCCGCCGGCGTGACGATGCGGCGCACGATCGTGTCGGCGACCGCCGTGCCTACGATGATCGGACCGAGGCTCACCACGACCGCTAGCCAGAGCCAGAGCAGGATCGGCCGCATGCGGCTCGGCAGGAGTGTCGCAAGCAGGTTACCGCCGTCGTTGAAGCCTGCGAGCAAATTGAAGCCCAGGATCAGCGCGACGGTCATCTGGCCCGCCCCTCCCGCCGGCGCCTAGAGGTGTGCTTTCTAACCTACGGGCTGCGCGCCAGGATTCCTGCACGATAGGGTACAGAAGCGAGCCCAGCGGAGCATACTCTGACAACCTGTTCGCCTGTCTTGGCTCCAAGGCGAGCACATAGCGGCCGGCTGCACCGATTTGCGCCCCCAGCAGAGCGAGTTCCTTGGCCCGTAACCCTCCGGGGGACGCCAGGCGGACCTCGCGTACCAGGCTGCGACAATGCTCCCGCGGTAATTCCTGAGTTCGGTGTGGCGGAGCCGAGATGGCGCTGCGCTTTGCCCGGATCGAGCAGGGACATCGAAGGTGTGATGTGCTGCGGGATGGCTTCTGCGCGGATACCCGCGGCGCGCAGCGCCGGGGTCGCGCGGTCGGGGCGCAGGCGCGCGACACGGGGGCCGAAGGGGTCCGCCGACCGCCCTCGGCTTAGGATGGTCACGACACGACCCGGCGCCGGAAGGTGCCAGACGAGACGCACGCCCGCGAACCGGGAGCCGCCGATCGCCAGGATCCGAGCCATGGTCGGCACCGGAGCGTCCGAGCATCTCCCCAGAAGGGAGCAGAGATCAGGTGGAGCGTGCCGGGGCGGCCTTGCCGCGCAGGGCCGACAGCACCGCAGCGACGAGCGACAGGATGGTCGACAGGGTAAACGCCTCGCCAAGGCCATGGGAAAATGCTGCGGAGCCCTTCGCAGCCCCATTTGCAGACATACCTGCGAGGAAGCCGGAAAGGTGGCCACCGCCCATCGTGGTGGACAGGATGGTGAAGGAGAGGGCGAGCGAGAAAAGCTGCCCCGCGTTGAACAGCAGGGTACGGGTACTGGCCGCGACGCCTCGGCGGTCCGGGGGCACGGCGCCCATTACGGCGCTTGTGTTCGGCGAATTGAAAAGACCGTTGCCGATACCGGCGAGCAGCAGTGCGCAGGCGATGGGCAGGTAGGGGCCCGCCAAAGGAATGCGGGCGAGCATGGCGAGCGCGACGGCTGTCACGAGCAACCCGCCCGAGGACAGTTCGCGCGAGCCGAGCCGGTCCGAGAGGCGGCCCGAGATCGGCCCGACGACCATCATGGAGATGGTCAGGGGCAGCATCAGCAGGCCCGCGGTCAGAGGCGAGGCCCCGCGGAGCCCCTGGAAAGAGAATGTCATGAGAAACATGAGGGCGCCGCGTGCGAGCGCGTTCAAAAACAGAGAGGCGTTGCCGAAGGTGAAGATGCGCAGGGCGAACAACCGCAGGTCTATGAGCGGACTTCGCGCCCGGCGCTCGTAGAGGACGAAGGTCACAAGCGCCAGGCCACCCGCCGCGAGCAACCAGGGCACCGCCGGTCCCCCACCCTCGATGACGAAAGTCAGGCCGAGCAGCACGAGAAGGAGGCCTCCGACGAAGAACACCATGCCGTAGGTGTCGAATGGCTCCCCCATATCGATCGAGGCGATCTCGTGCAGGGATGTGAAGGTCCAGATGGCGCCAAAGGCACCGATCGGCAGGTTGACGAAGAAGATCCAGCGCCAGCCGAGAGCTGCTGTGATGAGGCCGCCCAGGAGCTACCCGCCTACGCTGCCGCTCAGTGCCGAGACCTGATTGATGCCCAGGGCGAATCCTCGGCCCTTGTCCGGGAACGCGTCTGTCAGGATCGCCATGGAGTTGGACCAGAGCAGGGCGGCTCCAACCCCTTGGATCAGCCGGCTGACAAGTAGGAAGACACCGTCCGTGGCGAAGCCGCAGAGTCCGGATGCCGCCGTGAAGACGATAAAGCCGATGCCGTACAGGCGGACGCGACCGTGCGTATCAGCGAGTCGCCCGAACGGCAGGAGCAGAGCGGTGATCACGACCGTATAGCCCATCATGATCCAGAGCATGAGACCTACGCCCGTATGCAGTTCGCGGGCGATGGTCGGCAAGCTTACGGTGAGGATCGACCCGTCAAGAGAAGCCATGAGTGAGCCGATCGTCGTGTTGATGAGCACAGTCTTCTGATGGCGCGCCTGCGCCGATACGGCAGAGAAGGAACTGTTTTGGCGCAAGAGGCCGCCTCCCAAGATTCCTACCCAATCCAACTTATCGGAACGGGCCGCAATCTCCTGCCTGCCTTTCCGGGGGAGTACCGCAGCCAGCGACCGTCCTTCCGGTCCGCCGACCGACTCGACGAAGGTCAAGCGAAGCGCCATGGTGCTATGGCAGTTGGTCGATGGTCGCAACCGACCACAACAACGGACACCCGTGGCCGCGATGGCGCTGGCGGGGAGAACCATGGGACGCTCCCTCGGTCAGCCCACGTACCCCGGCATGCCGAGCCGATCACGCCTGACCGGGGAGCTCCTCATCGCCTTGGCACAGCCGCCTGTGCCGCCGTCGAAGTGCGACCCGATGCGAGGTCTCGAATCCGGATGCTCCAGCGCCACGCGAAGGGGCGTACAGGGGCGCCGTGAGCACCCTGCACGCCCCTTCGCGGCGAGACTTGGCGGGGCTACCGGTTCACGCTTGCCGAGAGCCGCCTGCTGCGCGCGATGCTGACATCACCGGTCATGGTGCGGATCTTGAGCGAAACCAGAGGGGATGCCGCATCCGACTCGTCCACCGCCGGCTCCGCAGCGAGGGGAATACGCGAGCGCAGGTCGCCGGTGCGGGTCTCGGTATCCACCGACACCCTGGATCCCGGCGAGACCCCGATCTGCACGTCACCCGACATGGTTTCGATGTCCAACTTGCCTTCGCGCACGGACTCGACTTCCACGTCGCCCGATCGGGATGCGATGCGGCATTCGCCGCGAGCCTCCCGTAGCGTCAAGTCCCCTGACGCTGTGGCCGCATCGAGCGTTCCGGCCAGGCTGCCGACCTGTATGTCGCCCGATGCCGTATGGAGCCGCGCCTCGCGTTCGCTGGCACCGACTTCGATGTCGCCGGACTCCGACTCGAGTATCAGCTGTCCCGACGCCAGGCGTACCGAGATGTCGCCTTTGGCGGTACGGATCTTGAGGCTGCCGTCCGCCTGCGCGACCGCGACGTCGCCGCTGACGGTGGCGGCCGACGCGTCGCCCGACGCATGGTCGACCTCGATGTCGCCGGAAGCGGTCTGGAGCTTGCCGCCACGGAAGCGCCCCTGCGCGAACAGGTCCGCCGAAGCGCCCGTCAACTCGAGATAGGCATCCTCGGGAACGCCCACATGAACCTCCACCTCATGATTGCCCGGCCAAGACCGGCCTTCGGGAGCGGGGACGTCGACGGTAACGCGGTACTCGCCCGACTCTTCTTTGCAGTCGATGCGGGTGAGCGCCGCACGCTCCTCCGCCCTGCGGTCCAGCGCCCGCACCTGCACCTCTGTTGTGGCCGAACTGCGCGCGACAACACTGATCGCCCCGATTGCGTTCCTGGCGACCAGACGCACGGCACCTGGGGTGTCGAACTGGCGCATCACCCAACATCGCCTCCCATGATGAGGAACCTTTTACGCCTTGCCGTACCCGCGGAGCTGGCGGCCAACGTTGCGGGCACGGCGGCCCACGGCCTCCGAAAGTTGGCTCACGACCCACGCGTTGAGGGACATGCCGGAGGCTTCGGACGCGGCTTCCGCCTGCTCCTTCAGGCCCTGTGGCAAGCGGAGCGTGAGTCTTGCGAGTTCGCCCTCATCACCTGCCGGCACGACCGCCTGGGTCTCTCGCTCGATGAACACGAGCTCCAGGCTATCTGCTGAAGCGAGGCGCACCTCCACCCGCCCGGATGGCAACGCTTTGGACAGTTCGGCCGACAGGACCGTGAGCAGCGCTAGGAGACGCACCGAGACAACGCTTGCCGTGACGGGCGCTAGGCGGGTCAGCCGCGCTGCTAGGTCGGAGTCGATCGCCTGGACCGTCGCCACCAATCCGTCCAGCAGTTCCTGCGTCATAGTTGACAGTTCCATGGCGTCACAATGACATCACAATGGCGAAAAAGCAAGTGGCGAAGGCATCGGGACACGCGCAGATACACCGCGAGGCCCCATGCCGCCGGCAGGGGAAGGGGCTCATGGCTGCGGATGTCCTGGATTTCGTAATGCACAATCGGGCGCAAGGGGGGCGAGAGGGGGGTGCGGAAACCGGCCCGCAGGCAAATGCAGATTGTGCCGTTGCCGACTTGCCTTGCGGAACGTGGGCCTCGGGTGGGTCAGTTCCTAAAACGACGCCAGTGGGGTGCAACCCGGCGTTGACACTCGCGACGGCGCGGAGTGCCGTGGCACCTGCTGGCAGCGGCTGGCGGCGACCTCGCCGCCAGCCGACCCGGCGCCCTGCCTGCTGCGACCGGGAGTCCGGATTGACCTGCTCCCGTGGCCGCCGGCCCCGGCGCCAGCAGCCCATGGGCATGCCGGTTCGGCCCAAGAGGCCTTCGGCTGGCCATAACTCAAGTGTGCGGGCGCGCGGTCTTCGTGACGTCCCTCCGCGGGGCTGCGCTCAGGCTTGCACAGGCTGCGGGGAGGCCTGCAGCTGTTCGCGCGTCGCCGCTACGGTGCCGAGATCGCGCGCGAGCGCTGCCACAGCGCGTTCAATGCGTCGTAGGTCCGATGTCCTGAGACGGGCCCGTTCCACGAGCCGCCAACGCAGGACGCCTGCTTCGTCCCTGCGGGCATCAAGCTCCGCCAAAAGATGCCCGTCCACCATTACCGGCATGCCATATGGCCCGACTTTCCGCTTGACGGCGGGCGTGTAGGCTTCCCACGTGTAGGAGAAGGCGAAGAGGTCTCGCAGGCGCTGGCGGTCCCATAGCAGGTTGTCGAGCGGGGAGAGAAGCTGCACGCCGCGGATGGGCGGGGGATCTGCGCAAAGCTCCGCGAACACCCTGGTGCAGAGGTAGCCGCGGTGAACCCCGGTGATCTCCAGTTCCTGCCATTCGCCGGCGGCACAAAGTTCCTGCACGAGCGCGCGCCGTGCCGCCCTCTCGCTCCTTGGGCTTCGGATCCAGCCGAGATAGGGATCGGACGGCAGGAAGATGCCCATGGTCCTGCCGTAGTGCAGGGCTGCCGCAAGGCGGGTGCGGGCGGGATCCGCGATCGTTTGCTCCCATTCGGGGAAGAGCCGCTCCGGCAGATCGTAGCGTCTCTCGCCGCGTCGACGACCGGTGACAATCACTCGGCCCTCCTCGGAAAGGATGTCGAGGGCCATCGTCGTCGCCTTCATGCTTTTGGGGTCCTCATCCCAGAAACTCGCTACGCGATGCTCGCTCACAAGTTCACGGCTGTAGCGCGGGCTCCGCTCAAGGGTTGCGAGGAGGCCACGCGCGATTTGCGTCAGCCCGCGCCCTTCGAGCAGATTCATGGCGCGAATGCGATGGAACTCGGCAACCGCTGCGGGGAGGTCTTGGGCGGCGACAAGGCAGCGTTCCTTGATGCGCGCCTCAAGGACGCCACCTGTGCCAAGCGCCCGCGAAAGGACGGTTTCCGTTGTGGGGCCGCGTCGCAGGCGGACGGTCAGCAGGTGCGCCTGTGCCACCACGCGCATGGGGTCCATCTGGACCGCGCCGAGATCGGCAACCGTCTGCGCAAAAGGCTGGCGTACGCGCCCGGAAAGGCCCAGGTATGCGACCAGGGCACGACGGACGGCCTGCGGGTGGGTACGCATCGCTTCACTCCCGGCGCAGAGATTGCCGCTCCGCCCGACCGCAGGCGGAGGGGGATACATGCGTTCACAGCACAAATGTTCTTGATTCAGCCAGGGCCTCCTGCAAGTGGTCTCAGCTTCGTTGCGTGGTACCGTGCAGCCAGCGCGCCGGTGTCGCGGGTTCGGCGAGGGTCAGCACCTTGCCGCCACCAACTGCTTGGACGTGTGCCACAGTTCCACGGTAGTATACAGGCAATGCGGAGACCTTTCAGGGCGGGTCGAGTACGGGCCGCAGGCCAGTCCGCGGCTGACGCAGCATCCGTTGGGGGAGGAGTGACCCTTGATGTCAGAAAGGCAAACGAACCCGAAGGTTGACGAGTTCATAAGGAGATCCAGGCAGTGGCAGGAAGAATACAAGCGACTGAGGGATATTGCTCTTGATTGCGAACTGAAAGAAGAGTTCAAGTGGATGCATCCCTGTTACACCTTTGAGGACAAGAATGTTGTCTTGGTTCATGGATTCAAGGAGTATTGCGCCATATTGTTTCCCAAAGGTGCGTTGCTGACAGACGCGCAGAGGATTCTCGTCCAGCAAACAGAAAATGTGCAGGCTGCCCGTCAGGTTAGGTTTAGGGGTATTGAAGAGATAGTCGGAATGGAAAAGGTTCTGAAGGACTATATCCTTGAGGCGATCGCAATCGAACAATCCGGCAGGCAAGTCGAACTCAAGAGAACGAGCGAGTACGCTGTTCCTGCAGAACTCCAGGAGAAATTTGACCAGATGCCAGATCTCAAGGTTGCTTTCCATGCCTTGACCCCGGGGCGGCAGAGAGCATACCTGCTGCATTTCTCGGCACCGAAACAGTCCAAGACCCGCACCGCAAGGGTTGAGAAGTCTGTGCAGCAGATTCTCGCAGGCAAGGGATTGGACGATGCGCATTGAGCTGCTGCACCCGCGGCTGAGGGGTTAAGCCCCACGCCCCGAGATCGCCTGGAAAGGTCCTCCCTTTGCGGAGCAAATCATGGGGGAGAGCGGACCGAACGGCCGTCGAGCTCCACGCCAGCCCGTTAGGCAAGCGCGCGACCGGAATCGTCTGTCCGTCAAGGCCGCGCGGATCATAATGGGAGAGCGGCTGTTTACTCCACCGTTACGGACTTGGCGAGATTCCGCGGCTGATCGATGGGGCAGCCTCGCGCCTCCGCCACATCGACGGCGAGCAACTGCAGTGGCAGGGCCCCAAGCAGGTAGGCCCCGATACGCTCCTTCAGCGGCAGCGAAAGCTGAAGCGTTGCGCCCAGTTCGCTGCCTATCGCCACCCCGTAAGCACCGCGAGCGGTCGCTTCGGCGAGTGAACTCCGAAGCTTTACGGCATGCCGCGGGTCCGTCGCGCAAACGATTACCGGCACACGCTGGTCAACGAGGGCCAGGGGCCCATGCTTCAATTCTCCCGCGGCGAATGCCTCGCTCCACACGTAGGAAAGCTCCTTGAGCTTCAGCGATCCTTCGCGCGCCAGACTGAGATCCTGGCCGCGCCCGAGGAAAATTACTCCCGGTGCGGCTGCGCAGGCGTCGATGAGGTCCTTCGGCAGTCTGAGCGCCGACAGGAAGTCTTCAGCCACCGTTGGTACGGCTCTCAGGGCTTGCAGATCGGCAGGGGGCAGCGGGCGCTGTCTTGCCTGGGCAAAAGCAGCGGTAAGCAGTTCCAGTGCGATCACCTGCGTGGTGAAGGCCTTGGTGGAAGCGACGGAGATCTCGAACCCTGCTCTGAGGTCGAAGACGTAGTCGCTCTCGCGCGCGATGGTCGACCCGGGCGCGTTGACTAGCGCGAGGACGTTCGCGCCCAGTTGTCTCGCATGACGCAGCGCGGCAAGGGTGTCGATGGTTTCGCCGGATTGGCTCACGGCAACGGCCAGCGTGCCCGGCTCGAGAAAGTTGCGGGTGTCGCGGAATTCACTCGCGAGTTCCGCCTGCGCGGGCAACGCCACGACGTCGGCAAGCCGCTCAACCGCCATCTGGCAGGCGTGCAGCGAAGAACCCATCGCGAGAAAGACAACGCGCTGCACCGCTCGCAGCAGATTTTCTTCGATCCCGTCCTGGCTCAGGTCGACTTGCCCCAATTCGTCAAGTCGTCCAGCCATTACGCGGCGCCAGGCGATAGGCTGCTCCATGAGTTCCTTGCGGTAGAACGTGCCGTGTTCGCCTGCGTCGGGCATTGCGCCGTCTCCCTCGATGGGATGCAGCGTCTTGGCGATGGGCTGCAGGTCTTCGAGCCGGAAGACCTCGATCTTGCCCGGACGGATGTCCGCGATCTCGCCGTC
Source organism: Bacillota bacterium (assembly GCA_021847575.1). Lineage (GTDB taxonomy): Bacteria > Bacillota > Sulfobacillia > JAJZYS01 > JAJYTV01 > JAJZQO01. Next base: position 56,704 of record JAJZQO010000003.1, read on the forward strand.
GTCGAGATAGATGCACTCGCCGAGCCATGGCGCCAAGGCGATGGCTCCGGAGGCCACAAAGGCTTCGCTCTCCGTTGCGCCGATCGCGATCGGACTGGTGCGACGCACCGCCACGAGACGATCGGGCTGGTGGACGTCCATCACCAGCAGCGCGTAGGCACCCTCGCAGCGCCGTGCGACGTCGCTCAACCGTGCCCGCAGGTCGCCTTTGCCATGCTCGAGCATATGGGCGACGAGCTCGGAATCGGTCTCGGAGCGCAGAATGTGGCCCTGGGACAGGAGTTCCAGCCGCAGGTCGTCCGCGTTTTCAATGATGCCGTTGTGCACGATGGCGATCTCGCCACTGCAGTCCGTGTGGGGATGCGCATTGTGGTCCGAGACGCCGCCGTGCGTCGCCCAGCGCGTATGGCCGATACCCATGTGGCTCACGGGCGGCGGCGACTTCGCGAGCGCCTCCTCGAGAACGCGCAACGCGCCGGCCTTCCGCTGCAAGAAGATGGAACCGTCATCAGCAAGTGCGATGCCCGCGGAGTCATAGCCGCGGTACTCGAGGCGCTTGAGTCCCCCGAGCAGTACCTCCGCCGCCGGTTTGGGCCCCACGTAGCCCATGATCCCGCACATAGACAAAAACACACCCCTTCATGCAGGTTGACGCGAAGCACGCGTGCAGGCCATGCAGAAAGAGGGGTGCGCTCATCGCGACCCTCACCTGCCGACCCTTTTCCCCCAAGGGATCGCTCCCTGGCTTTGTGAGGTCTTTGACGGTCCAGGCGAACCGGGGGTCACCCGCCGAAAATTCCGAGATCCCCCACCTCGTCCACTCGCCTTGCGACGAGTGCTGGCGCTTGTATATTGTGCATGGCGATGCGTTGCGATGAGTCGCGCACGCTCACTGGACCGAGTGTCGCACGCGAGGGGTCGCCGCGCAAGTGCCGGTCGCTGGCTCGTGTGCTATACTGTACGCACTCGGATCGCGGAAGTGCCGCGGCCAAAGGGGCGAAAGCGCTTGGATATCCTATCGCCGATCCACCTCGTCATCATCCTGGCGCTCGCCCTGCTCCTCTTCGGGCCCAAGCGACTGCCTGAGATCGGACAGGGGCTTGGCAAGACCATTCGCGAGTTCCGGAAGGCCATGCAGGATGGTTCGGACGCTGCGGACAAACCCGCCGCGCCGCCTACCAAGGAGGAAGAACTGCGCTGATGCTCCTCCGGTCCCGATGACGACCGGGCACCTGCGTGACCTTCTGTCTCTATATGGCTACCCTTTGCTGCTTCTCGTGAGCACGATCGAAGGCACCGGCATGCCGGGCCCGATCGAGCTGTTTTTCGTTGCTGCCGGCGTGCTGATCTCGCGGGGCGAGATGTCGTTTGCGCTGGTCTGGCTCGTTGTCACCTTAGGCAACGTTGCGGGCAACCTGATCGGCTACGGCGTCGGATGGATCGGCGGCCGGCCGTTGCTCAATCGGGTGGTGAAAAGCCTTCGTATACCGCCGCAGGCGATGCAGCGCGTAGAGGACTGGTTTCAACGTTATGGCCCCCTTGCCCAGGCTATCTCCCGCTGGATCGGTGTGACACGGACACCGGCGATCCTGAGCGCCGGCGTAATGCGTGCCCCAGTGCTGCCGTACCTGTTGGCCTCGTTCATCGGAGACGGGATCTGGGCTCTGTTCTGGTCCCTGCTGGGCATGGGCATCGGCAAAGGCCTCGCAAGCCTGGTCGAGCATCGCGCCCTGGTGATCGTCATAGCGGCGGTGGGAGCGGCATTGGTCGCTGCCGTTTGGTGGTGGATTGCCAAACGTCTGCGCGGCGCCTGATGCGCATAAGCGCCAGAAAGCAACCTGCAGGCGTGGCGCAGCGGAGGTGCGGCCACGCCTGTCGCCGCTTCGACACCGTGCCGACGACGGGCGGACGGATGGAGTTTAGTGGGGGACAATCGGGTTTAATGTCTTGTCCTGCGTGACGGCTCCAGAGCATACTCGCCTCCTGCGGAGGCGATGGCGCGTTGAGGGTAACGGTCGGCAAGGACGGATCCGTCGAGATTCCCGCGGAGATTCGGGAAGCCTTGGGCATGACGCCCCGAACGTACTGCCGGATCCTGCAGCGCGGAGACAGCGTCATCCTGCAGCGACTCGAGGATGTCCACGTGCATTGCTTGACGCTGGAGATGGGCCTAGATACAATACATTCCGCTAGTAGCACTCACCCTAAGCGAGTGCCAACAAGGAGGAGGGATTCTGTGCTCAGGCCGCTAGGTGACCGCATTGTGGTCAAGGTTCTCGAGGCAGAGGAGAAGACGGCGGGGGGCATCATCCTGCCGGACACGGCCAAGGACAAGCCGCAGGAAGGCGAAGTTGTCGCGGTCGGGTCGGGACGCGTGCTCGAAAACGGCAGTCGCGTGGAGCCTGAGGTCAAGGTGGGCGACCACGTCATCTTCTCGAAGTACGGTGGAACCGAGGTCAAGGTTGGCGACGTGGAGTACCTGATCGTCCGCGAGCAGGATCTGCTCGCGATCAAGTAGGCACGCGAAACTTTAGAGGAGGCTTCGAGACAGAATGGCGGCAAAGCAGCTGCTTTTTGACGTCGACGCGCGCAAGGCCCTCGAGCGGGGTGTGACCGCAGTCGCAAACGCGGTCAAGGTCACGTTGGGACCCAAGGGCCGCAACGTGGTGCTGGACCGTAAGTTCGGCTCGCCTGTGATCACCAAGGACGGCGTTACGGTCGCCAAGGAGATCGAGCTCGAGGACCCGTATGAGAACATGGGCGCGCAGCTTTGCAAGGAAGTTGCGTCCAAGACCAACGACGTCGCAGGTGACGGCACGACCACCGCGACCGTTTTGGCCCAGGCCATGGTGCTCGAGGGCCTGAAGAACGTGGCCGCCGGCGCCAACCCGATCTTCCTAAAGCGCGGCATCGACCTTGCGGTCGAGAAGGCCGTCGAGGAACTCAAGAAGCTCTCGACGCCGATCGAGGGCAAGGACGACATCGCCCACGTGGCGGCGATCTCCGGCAACGACGAGGAGATCGGCAGCCTGATCGCCGAGGCCATGGAGCGGGTAGGCAAGGACGGCGTGATTACGGTCGAGGAGTCGAAGGGCACGGCCACGACGGTAGACATCGTCGAGGGCATGGAGTTCGACCGCGGCTATGTCTCCGGTTACTTCGTCACGAATCCCGACTCGATGGAAGTCGAGCTCGAGAACCCGTACATCCTGCTCCACGAGAAGAAGATCTCGTCGGTGCAAGACCTGCTGCCCCTGCTCGAGCGGATCGCCCGCGTCGGCCGGCCGCTGCTCATCGTCGCCGAGGATGTCGAGGGCGAGGCCCTGGCCACGCTCGTCGTGAACAAGCTTCGCGGTACGTTCAACGCCGCCGCCGTCAAGGCTCCGGGCTTTGGCGACCGCCGCAAGGCCATGATGGAGGACATCGCGGTCCTGACCGGTGGTACCTTTGTCTCCGAGGACCTCGGCATCAAGCTCGAGAACGTCGAGCTCTCGATGCTCGGCGAGGCCAACCGGGTCAAGATCGGCAAGGAGAAGACGACGATCGTCGAGGGCAAGGGCGAGAAGAAGGCCATCGAGGGTCGCGTCTCCCAGATCAAGCACCAGATCGAGGAGACCGAGTCCGACTACGACCGCGAGAAGCTGCAGGAGCGCCTCGCGAAGCTCGCCGGCGGCGTTGCGGTGATCAAGGTCGGCGCGGCCACCGAGACCGAGCTCAAGGAGAAGAAGCACCGGATCGAGGACGCGCTCGCGGCAACCCGGGCGGCCGTGGAAGAGGGCATCGTCGCCGGCGGCGGTGCGACCCTCATCAACATCATCCCGTCCCTCGACTCCATCCAGGCGGAGGGCGACGTCAAGGTTGGCGTCAACATCGTGCGTCGCGCGCTTGAGGAGCCAGTTCGCCAGATCTCTATCAACGCTGGTCTGGAGGGCTCGATCGTCGTGGAGCGCATCCGCACCTCGAAGCCCGGCTTCGGCCTGAACGCGATGACCGGCGAGTACGTCGAGCTGGTCAAGGCGGGCATCGTGGACCCGGTCAAGGTCACGCGCTCCGCGTTGCAGAACGCGGCTTCGGTGGCGGCCATGGTCCTGACGACCGAAGCGCTGATTGTAGAGATCCCGGACAAGAAGAAGGCGGCTGCTGGCGCTCCGGGGTACCCGGGCGGCGGCGACATGGACTTCTAGACCTCCGGAGGTCTCGTTGGGCCCCCGCCTTGTGCGGGGGCTCACTGTTTGCTGCCTTCGCAGGACGCCCGCTATCATGGGAACGAAAAGCAGCATGTTTAGGAAGGAATGCCTTTGTCTTCGCCGCGGGGTTTTACCATCCGGGAAGCCTTCGATCGCTTTGTCGCCGGCCTCGAGCCTGTCGAAGCGGAAGATGTCATTCTCGAACAGGCCGTTGGGCGGGTGTTGGCCGGGCCAGTGCTGGCGGGACGCCTTGTCCCTGACTCGCCGCGTTCCGCTGTGGACGGCTGGGCCGTACGTGCGGCCGACCTGGACAGCGCCTCGCCTGACCAACCTGTGCGACTGCGCGTGGCTGGTACGGCCCTGGCGGGGCACCCGTCCGACCAAGTCATCGCGAGCGGCGAGACCGTACGCATCACCACGGGAGGCGTCGTGCCGGAAGGGGCCGACTCCGCCGAATACCAGGAGGTTTGCCGCTTCGAGGGAGAGAGCGTGATTTTCAGCCGGCCCGTCGCGCCAGGCGCCAACGTCCGCCCAGCGGGTGAGGACATGCGCCCTGGGCAGGAACTGCTGCCGGCGGGTACCCGCGTGCGCCCGGAAGTGGCGGGACTCCTGGCGACCCTCGCGCAAGTGAAGGTTTCGCTGCGTCGCCGGCCGCGGGTGCGGCTTGTCTCGACGGGCGATGAGATCTTCCCGCTTGGTGTGGCGTTGCCCCCGGGTGGGACCTACGATTCGAACAGTCTGCAGATCGCCGCGCAACTGCGGGCATTGGGCGCGGAAGTGCAGCTGCGCGGGCCCATGCAGGACACAGCGGAGGCCATAGCCGAAGCCTGCATGGGTGACGATTTCGATTTTCTCGTCACGTCCGGCGGGGTGTCGGTCGGCCCTGCCGACCGCATTGGCGAGGTGGGGCGCATGCTCGGGGCGTCGGTGGTTTTCCACTGGGCCCGAATGCGTCCGGGCGCCCCAACCATGGGGCTGCGGCTGGGCGGCCGGCCGTGGCTCGGCCTGTCAGGCAACCCGCTTTCCGCCCAGGTCGGCTTCGACCTCTTCGGTCGGGCCGCGATCGCGCACCTGCTCGGTACAAGGAACAGCCTGGCGCGGGTGCAGGCCACTCTCGCGGAGGAATTTCGCGCCAAGGCCCCCGACGCGCCTCGCTTCCTGCGAGCCAATCTGGAACGCAAGGATGGCATGCTCGAGGCGCGTGTCCATCCGTACCAGTCCTCCGGTGGTGTGCGCGCCATGGCGCAGACGAATGGCTATGTCCTGCAGCCGGAGGGCGTCGGCACCTTGCCGGCCGGCAGTCTCGCCGAGGCGTTCGTCATCCTTTGTTGAACCGCGGTAGCCGTTTGGGGGTCTGACCGTTGACCGATCAACCCATGCCACTCGCTGATCACCTGCGAGAGTTGCGCAACCGGCTGATCGTCTATCTCGTCTTCCTGATTCCGGTGGGCGTCTACGCCTTTATCAAGGCTCGTTTGATCGTGCGGTTCCTGCTACTGCCCACGCATGGCGCGGTGCACAGCCTCATCGTGCTCAGCCCGACCGAGGGACTGTACACGTTTATCGAACTGGCGATCGCGGCTGCGTTCGTCATCACCTCGCCCGTCCTCATCTACGAAGCGGCCGCCTTCGTACGACCCGCATTGGCGCCGACTGAACGGCGCCTGGTGGCCGTCTACGCGCCCGTCGTGCTCTTCCTCTTCCTGCTCGGCATCGCGTTCGGCTACTTCGTCTTCTTGCCGGTTGTCCTGCACTTTGTCCTGCAGTTCGCCACAGCGCCCTTCCAGGCATTCATCAGCCTCGGCAAGTACATTGGCTTCATCGTTAACCTGACACTGCCGTTCGGGTTGATCTTCGAGCTTCCGGTCCTGGTCTACGCGCTGGCCCGTGCGGGAGTCCTGAAACCCGCTTTCCTGCGCAAGCAGCGGCGCATCGCCATCCTGGTCATCTTCGTCGTGGCGGCTGCGGTGACACCGCCGGACGCATTTTCGATGCTGGTCATGGTCGCGCCGATGCTGGTGCTTTACGAGGTGTCGATCCTGGTGGCAGATCTCGCCGTTCGCAGACACCCGCCTATGGTATAATGCGCGCGGGAACAGACGGCCTGCTGGTGCAGCCCCTGGACTTCAAATCCAGCCGGCGGGCTTTACGGTCCGCGGTGGGTTCGATTCCCACCTGCTCCCGCCAAACTCGTTTGTGCATGCGGGCGGCGTCGGCTGCCCGCACATTACGCTCCTGGCCGTGCTGGGAGGAAGATCTTCGCAATGGAGGATCCGGTGCGCCATTCTGTCTGGCGTCTCTTGCGCCAGTATTTCCTGACAGGGCTGTTTGCGTTGCTGCCTCTGGCTGTAACCCTTTACATTGCGTACCGCATCTTCACGATGTTCGATGCGCTCGGCCAGATGCTCCACGTGAACGTCCCGGGCTTCGGGCTACTCGTTACACTGGTGCTCATCACACTGTTCGGCCTGCTCGTCTCGAACTTCCTTGGCCAGCAGTTAGTGACGTTCTACGAGTGGGTGTTCGCGCGCGTGCCGGTGCTGCGCACGGTGTACGACGCCGTGAAGCAACTGGTGACCACCTTTACCGACCATAGCGACGGAACGTTCCAGAGCGTCGTGCAGGTGCCCTATGGCGGCGGCGGCGGCCGTTCCTTCGGCTTCGTGGTGCGCGATACCACCGAGGATGGCAAGGTTGCCGTTTTTGTGCCGTTTTCGCCGCCTACCGGTGGCCTTCTGGTGCTCTATCTGCCCGAGGACGTGGAACACGTGGATCTGACCGTGGAGGAAGCCATGAAGATCGTTCTGTCCGGCGGCACCGTCCTGGCGAACGGCAATGGCGGGTTGCGGTCCAAGGTGGGGCATGAGGACAAGGAGAGTGGCGTCGAGTGATCACGCGAGAGCAGGTCTTGGGTCGCCTGGCTTCCGTGATGGACCCGGAGATACACAAGCCGATCACGGAGCTCGGCATGGTGGAATCGGTAGAGGTTAACGGCGGCCAGGTGCAATGCGGCATCAAGCTGACGGTCGCAGGCTGTCCTCTCAGCTCCCGCATCGAGCAGGACGTCCGGGCCGCCGTGGCCGCATTGCCCGGCGTCGAGAGCGTGAGCGTGCGTCTTGACGTCATGACGCCGCAGGAGCGCGAGGATCTGGCGAACCGGCTGAGGCCCCGCCACGTCTCGACCATCACCCAGAAGGACTCCAAGGTCCGGGTCCTGATCTGCGGGTCTGGCAAGGGCGGCGTCGGCAAGTCCACGGTCACCGTGAACTTGGCGGCGGCACTGCAAAGCATGGGTCGCGCGGTTGGCGTGCTTGACGCCGACGTCTACGGCTTTTCGGTCTCTCGCATGCTCGCTGCGCGCCAGCAGCCCGTCGTGTTGGGCGACGGGGTGATCGTGCCCGTCGACGTGCACGATCTCAGGGTCATCTCGATGGGGATGCTCGTGGACGAGAACACGCCAGTGATGTGGCGCGGCCCGATGCTGCACAAGCTTGTCGACCAGTTTTTGAACGAGGTTGCCTGGGGTGAGCTCGAATACCTGATCATCGATGCGCCGCCGGGCACCGGCGACGTGGCCATCTCGCTTGCGCAAGAGTTGCCGAAGGCCAGGGTGCTCCTGGTCACCACGCCGCAGGAGGCTGCTGCGCGGGTGGCCGGAAGAGTTGCGCAGATGGCGGGCAAAGTTGGGCAGGAAGTCGTCGGCGTCGTTGAGAACATGGCCTACTTCCGCTGCCCGAACTGCGGCGAGGCGCACGAGATCTTCGGGCGCGGCGGTGCGCAACGCCTCGCGCGGGAACTGCATGTCCCGCTGCTCGGCCAGGTGCCGATCGATCCCGCTCTGCCGTCCGGCGGCGACCTCGGCGAACCGATCGTCTGGAGCCGACCCGAGACTGAGACCTCGCGCGTCTTCTTCGGGATTGCAAAGGCGGTGGAGCAGGCAGGCTGGTAGGCAGATCCCTCAGGGGGGGTCGAGCGAACCCCCGGTCCCTGAAACTATGAGAAGGTCATGCGACCCCGAGGTCCTGGGCAAACTGCCGTAAAAATGCATAACATCCGAGATGCACAGGGCGACATCAGACGTGATCGGATGGACGGGTGAAACGGTCCATCCGGACCAACTGCGGTCAGGTGGTTTGACTGGGTCTAGGCCACCAGATAGAATTGGGTGCGTATTTTGGACGGGGCCTCATGGTGTACTAATTGGGGGGAACCGAGGCATGCGGTGCCGGATCTGCGGACACGAGACAGGCAACGACACAGATCTCTGCGAGGAGTGCGTCGAGCGCGCCTCCGACAGAAAGGAGATCAGCCGCCGGCGTTTCCTCGGTTGGGGAGCCGTCGCGGTAGGTGGACTTGTAGGCGTCAGCTACCTTGGTTCCGCGCTGCGGATGCTCTATCCTTCGTCGACCGGCGCGGGCAAGCTGCAGGACATCGGCGCGGTGAGCAATTTTCCTGTCGGCAATTATATCTTGACCTCATACACGGGCGACGGCTACGACGACGGCGTCTATGTGATGAACCAGGGGGGCGGCAAGTTCATCGCCCTCGACTTCCACTGCACCCATCTTCAGTGCCCTGTGCAGTGGTTCCCGGCCCCGCTCGAGAAGTTCATGTGTCCGTGCCATGGATCGCAGTACAACAAGCTGGGCGAGCACATAGCCGGACCGGCCCCGCGTGGCCTCTTCCACCATGAGATCGCGGTGCAGAACGGACGCGTGATGCTTGGAGGTCAGATCTCGTGAGCGCGGAGAAGCGGCCCCGCCAAACATTCATGGACTGGCTGGACGAGCGAGTCGGCATCAAGCCGCAGCTCAATGAGCTCCTTTATCACCGTGTCCCGCGTGCTGTGAACCCGCTCGACTTCCTTGGCCTTGCCACGCTCTTCGTCTTCATCAACCAGGCGGTCACCGGAACGCTCCTGGCGATGTTCTATCAGGCCTCGTCCGCGACGGCATACCAGAGTATCCAGTACATCATGACCAAGGTGCCCCTTGGCTGGGTGATCCGGGACCTGCACTACTGGGGCGCCAACGCCATGGTGGTGCTCGTCGCGGCGCACATGCTCCGCGGGTTCTATGTCGGCGCATACAAGAAGCCGCGCGAGATTACCTGGGTCACGGGTGTCGTGCTGCTCTTCATCACGATCCTGTTCGCGTTCACGGGCTACCTGCTGCCGTGGGACCAGCAGTCCTACTGGGCGACCATGGTCGGCACGTGGATGCCATTCTACACCCCGTTCATCGGTCTCTACATCGCGTACCTCGCGCGCGGCGGCGCATACATCTCTGGACTGACCCTGACCCGCTTCTACGCGTTGCACATGCTGGTTCTGCCGGCGCTTCTGCTCGTCTTCTTCGGCATTCACTTCGCCATGGTGCTGAAGAACCAGATGCTCATCGTGGAAGAGGCCGAGCGCAAGCCGAAGGGCACCAAGGGTCTTGTGACCTTCTATCCCTACACCGTCTTCCAAATGACGATGCTGATCGTCGTGGTGGCGGCCATCCTGCTCTTCCTGGCGCTGTCCTTCCATGCGCCACTCCTGGCCCCGGCGGATCCGCTCAACAAGGCTCACTACACGCCTGTGCCGCTCTGGTTCTTCTACTCGATCTACCAGATGCTCAAGTACATCCCGCCTTCGCTCGACCCACTCGGGATCATCGGCGTGCCGCTCGTTGCGGTGATCGTGCTTGTCGGCCTGCCGTTTTTCGACAAGAACCCGCGGCGTGAACCGCGTCGGCGCCCGCTTGCGATGAGCCTGGCGGGAGTGGTTGTCGTCGCCGTCCTCGGCCTCACCTACCTCGGTGCCGTGCAACAGGGCGTGAGCACTGGGGGCGCAACGCCGTCGACGTCGTCGGTGGTCGCGAAGCCGTCGTTCAGCGCCGATATCGAGCCGATCTTCCAGCAGCACTGTGCCACCTGCCATGGACCGTCCACGAAATCGGGTGGTTTGGACTTGACGTCGTACGCCAGCATTGCGAGCATGAAGGTTGCGACACCCACGAACTACAAGCAGGCCTTGCTGTGGCAAAAGCTCACTGGCGCGGCCCAGCCGCGGATGCCGCTCGGTGGACCATATCTGCCGAAGTCGACGGTCCAGACGATCGCCAACTGGATCGCGGAAGGGGCTCCCAACAATTGATCGATTCCGATCAAGAAGAACCGTCTGAACACGCCGGGCACGAATGGCACCTCCACAGTGGCGTGGTGCGTCGCGACAAGTTGGATCTGCAGCAGCGCCTGAACCGCATCGAGGGGCAGGTTCGCGGCATCCGGCGGATGGTCGACGAGGACCGCTACTGTCCGGAAGTGCTGACGCAGATTGCGGCTGTGCGCGCGGCCCTCGATCGTGTCGGTCTGATCCTCCTCGAGGATCACACGCGAGGCTGCATCGTCGACTCGGTTCAGGCGGGTCACCCGGATGAGGCGATGACGGAACTCATGGGCATCCTCCGGAAGTTCCTGCCGTGATCCGTCGGGCCTGCGCCGCATGCGGCGCAGGCCCTTGGGAATCCTGGGGCGCGTGTGGCCCTCTGCTCGAAAGGGGAGGTACCGATGCGGCGCAAGACACGCCTTTGGATCGCGGCGGCCGTCGTCGTCGTCGCGCTTGCCTTCCTTATGGTAAACGGCCTGCGGCACTTCACGGAGTACTATCTGACGGTGCCGCAGTTGACTGCCCAGCGTGCCATTGTGGGAGGCTCCGAGGTAAGGGTCTCGGGTACCGTGGAGGGGAAGACGGTGGTCTACGATCCCCAGCGGCGCTTTCTAAGTTTCGTGCTGCGCGGCGGCGGCCAGACGATCAAGGTGGTCTATCGTGGCGTGGAGCCGGACACGTTCGGCGCGCCCAACGTGCAGGCGATCGCGGACGGGCACCTGCAGGTCGACGGGACGTTTCTCGCGCAGAATCTTCTCATGAAGTGCCCTTCACACTATCAGCCTGCAACGCCGACCCAGGCAGGCGCCAGTCATGGCAAGCAGGGCTAGGTTCTGGGTTGCGGCGGTGCTTATAGGGCTGACGGCTGTCCTGGCTTCGCCCGCCGCGGCGGCGGGATCGTCCCGGCCGTTCGCGATGGCTGTCGTGGATCAAGCGGGCAGCGGAGCCATCTCGGTGACGGAGACTGTTTCGCAACCGGGCAACGGACAGTTCACCGTGTGGCCCGGCGCCTACGGGACCAGCGTTCCTGCAGGCCTCGCCGCATTGGTGCGCAACCGCTTCACCATACCGGCCGGCGTTGGTTCAGCCCAGGTCAAGTTCTACGTTCGCATGCCCACGGACGGCCTTACCGTGCGCTGGTACTTTCCGACGAAGGTCGGCGTTCTCTGGATCCTGGTCGGCAAGGGTCTTACGCTGCCGGTTGTGCTGAACCAGAAGTTTTCCCCGAACCCGCCCACGGTGTGGAACGGCAGCGACTACTCCGTCTACAGCGCGAAGAACGTCGCAGGCAACCTGGTGCTCAACCTTCAGCACCGGCAACCGACAGGCAGCCCGTGGCAGGGCGTCCTGCCCTGGCTGTGGCTGGTTCCGGTCGTCCTGGTGGCCTACGTCGTCCTCCGGCGTCTGCGCTGGCGCTCCCATGCTTGAAGCGCGGGACCTTCGCCTTCAACTCGGTGCTCGCCGCGTGCTGCGCGGGGTGTCGTTTTCCTTGCGGCCGGGCCGCTGTCTCGCTCTGTTCGGGGCCAACGGCGCCGGCAAGACATCTCTTCTCAGCCTTCTTTCCCTGCAGCGGTCACCTGCCGGAGGCAGTCTCAGGATGTTTGGAGCCGAGGCTGCAGTGGACGACCTTGCGCTGCGCAGGCGCCTGGGCTACCTTGGGCACGAACCCGGAGTGTTCCTCGGCCTTACGGGGCTCGAAAACCTGCTCCTCTATGCGCGTCTGTACCAGCTCGAAGCCCCGGGTGAGCTGGCGCTGGAGTATCTGCGCAGGGTCGGCCTCGCGGCCTTCCGCCACACCCTGGTACGCAGCTATTCCGCCGGCATGCGACAGCGGCTGGGTCTGGCAAGGACCCTCCTGCACCAGCCCGAGCTGCTCCTTCTGGACGAGCCGCACCAGAGCCTCGACCGGCGAGGACAGGAGCTCCTTGACCAGCTTGTACGGCGGCACTGCAGTATGGGTGGTGCGGCCGTGGTCGCGAGCCATGAGACCGAGCGTGCGCTCGGTCTGGCGACCGACGTGATGGTTCTGAGCCGCGGCAAGGTGTCCTATTTCGCCCCGCTCGCCGAAACGTCACGCGACATGTTCGACAAGGCGCTGGGGGAAGCGCTCGGAGGCGGGGGGCTTTGCTGAAAGCGGCCGTTTGGCTGTTCTGGAAGGATCTCAGCCTTGAGCTGCGTGGCCGAGAACTCCTGTTGCCGGCTGGCGTGTTCGGACTCATCATAGCGATGCTCTACGGCTTTGCCTTCAACGGCGGCCAGCAGGTGCTGCGCCCGATGTTCCCCGGACTGCTTTGGCTGGGGATCTTCTTTTCAAGCTTCCTGGCGGTGGGCAGGGCGTTCGGCGTCGAGGCCGAAGCAGGCCGACAACTGCTGATGGCGCCGATCGACCGCGGGTCGATCTTTCTCGCCAAACTGGCGCTGAACGTTCTGCTCACGCTGGTGCTCACGGCCGTTCTGACACCGGCCTTTTCGCTGCTGCTCGGAGCGCCGCTGCCGAGCGCAACTTGGCTCTTCATCTGGACCCTCATTCTCGGCGTGGTGGGTTTCGCCGCTGCCGGCAGCGCCATGGGGGCCCTTACGGCCCAGACCCGCCTGCGGGAACTGCTTCTGCCCGCGCTGCTGCTGCCGTTTACTTCGCCCCTGCTGCTCGGAGCCGTCAACGCCACTGGCGCGCTATACACGCGAGACATCTCCCCGGCCGGAAGCTGGCTATGGCTGATGGCAGTGTTCGACGGCATCTTCATCCTGGTGCCGCTCTTGCTGTTCGAGTACCTGACGGAGGTGTAGGATATGCGCTACCTGCGCTGGCTGGCCCTCCCGCTTTGGCTGGTGGGTCTCTACCTAGCGCTGATCTGGGTTCCTGACGTCCGCTCGCTCGGGGTTTCGTACCGCATCTTCTACATCCACCTGGGCATGGCGTGGACGGCTCTGCTCGCCATGACCGCAAACTTCGTCCTGTCCCTGCTCGTGCTGGTCCGCCGCAAGGGCAAGGAGGAGACCGACCGCTTCGCCCAGGCCTCGGCGGAGGTCGGTATCCTGATGACAACGGCGACTTTGGCTTCGGGTATGCTCTGGGCCCGCGTGGCGTGGGGGGCCTTCTGGACCTGGGACCCCCGTCTGACGACGACGGCGATCATGTGGTTCCTCTACATCGGGTATATCCTGCTGCGACAGGCCATCGACGACGACGCGCGACGGCGGGTGTACAGCGCGGTGTACGCTCTTATCATCTTCATCGACGTGCCGATCGTTTATCTGAGCGTCCGCTGGTGGCGCACCATCCACCCGGTGGTGTTTACGGAGACAGGCATGAACATAACGCCGCAGATGTTCATCGCGGTGATCGTCTTCTTCTTCGCTACTTTGGTTCTCGCGCTCGATCTCATCTATTTGCGGGCCTTCCAGGAGAAGTTGCACCGCGAGCTCCAGAGGCGCAGGGAACGTCGTCTGGGACGCCTCGGCTACTGAACGGGGAGGGACTAGAGGGTGGCAGTGGAGAAGCAGTTTCTGGAGTACGTGTTCTTCGCGTACTCGGCGGTGTTCATCCTTATCTTTCTGTTCGTAACCAATGTCTGGCACCGTACGCGTGGCCTGCAGCAGCAGATTGACGCCATGCGGGACGACGAGGAGCCGGAAGGGGAGTCCTGAGGCATGAAGGGCCGGCAGACGTGGGGCATGATCGGCATGCTGCTCCTTCTGGGCATTCTGCTCGGCGTGCAGTTCCGGGTGGATCGCGGCGTACCGGCAGTAGGGCCGGAGAACGTTGGCGATATGGCGGTGCTGTTGCAACGTGCGGAACAGCAGAACCACCAGCTGGCCAAGGAACTCGCTTCGCTCAAGGCGCAGATCCTGCGCCAGGATCAGGGTGCCGTTCGCTACAAGGCCCTCGTCCAGCAGCTGGACCTTGCCAGGGCGGAAGCGGGACTGACGACCGTGTCGGGCAAGGGCGTGGAGGTGGTCGTGTCCGAGCCGAGCGGCGGCCTCGGCAGTCAGGCGATCTTCGCCATCCACGACACCGACGTGCTCAGCATCCTGAACGAGCTGCGTGCGGCGGGAGCCTACGCCCTCTCGATCAACGGGCAGAGGGTTGTGGCGACGACCGAGGTGCGCGAGGCAGGCTCGATCTTCTCGATCAACAACACGCCCGCAGCGCCTCCCTTTACCATCGTGGCCCTGGGTGATCCGACGACCATGCGCCAGGCCCTCCTGCTGCGCGGCGGCGTGATCGACACGCTTCAGGCAGTCGGCATCGGCATCAAGATCAGGACCGCCGCGGATCTGTCGGTACCGGCCTACCAGGGAGCAGACCTTCCGTAGTAGTCCTGACCTTCCTTCGGGCTGGCCGATCGGTCATGGGGCGACTGGGTCCAGTTGACCCAAATGCCGCCTGTCCGGAGGCGCTTCGTCTTTTTTTCTTCCGAACCGGTGGTACAATGAACGACGGAGCGGGACCAACCGGCTGAATCCCCTGTGATCCGGGAAGGGATGGTCGAGCATGGCAGAGACTGGCTTCAAAGCGGGCCTCGAAGATGTGGTGGCCGGGACTTCCGATATTTGTTTCATCGACGGCAAGGAAGGTCGGCTCGTATATTCAGGTTACGACATTCACGATCTCGTAAAGCACGGCAGCTTTGAGGAGACCGTGTATCTCCTTTGGCACAACCGCCTGCCAAGTCGCGCGGAACTCGAGACGCTCGAGCAGACGCTGACGAGCCAGGCCGCGGTGCCGGAGCCTGTCATCAGCATGTTGGAAGCCATGCCCAAGGGCGCGGAGCCAATGGAGATGCTGCGCACGGCAGTATCGGCCATGTCGGTCTACGACCCTGACGACCACGACAACAGCTACGACGCGTCGGTGCGCAAGGCCGAGCGTCTGGTCGCCCGGTTCCCGACGCTCGTCGCGGCGATCGGCCGCATCATGCAGGGCGATAAGGCGATTCTGCCGCAGCACGGTCTCAACGTGGCGCAGAACTTCCTTTACATGCTGACCGGCAAGGAGGCCGACGCGCGCAACGCGCACCTGTTCGACCTGTGCCTAATCATGCACGCCGACCACGAGTTGAACGCATCCACCTTCTCCGCCCGGGTTACCGCCGGCACGCTGAGCGACATCTACTCCGCGATCACGTCGGCCGTGGGCACCCTGAAGGGACCCTTGCACGGTGGCGCCAACGAGCAGGTCATGCGCATGCTGCTGGAGATCGGCGAAGTGGCGAACGCGGAAGCGTGGATCAAGGACGCCCTGGCGAACAAGAAGAAGATCATGGGCTTCGGCCACCGCGTCTACCGCACGGAAGACCCACGCGCAACCCACCTCCGCCAGTTCAGCGAGGAGGTCGGCAAGAAGGCCGGCGACACGCGCTGGTATGAGATGTCTCGCATCGTCGAGCGTGTCGTGCTGCAGGAGAAGGGCCTCTACCCGAACGTCGACTTCTTCTCTGCCTCGACCTACTACATGATGGGCCTGCCGATCCCTCTCTTCACACCCATCTTCGCGCTCAGCCGGGTCTCCGGCTGGACAGCCCACGTTCTCGAACAATACCGCAACAACCGCCTGATCCGCCCGCGTGCGGAATACACTGGACCCGAGCGCCGGGAGTACGTCCCACTCGCCGACCGTTAGTGCGCCGTCGCTCCCCGGTGGGGTTCCGACCCCGCCGGGGGCGTTTTTGGAAACAGGAGGGTAGCCGTACATTGAAGAACGCCGAGGGTGAGAAGATCCGGTTCACCGATGGACGCCTCGAGGTACCCGACAACCCAGTGCTCCCGTACATCGAAGGCGATGGTACGGGCGTCGACATCTGGCCTCCCTCGCAGGCGGTTCTGGACGCGGCGGTTCGTCTTGCCTATGACGGCCAGCGCAAGATCTCGTGGCTGCAGGTTTACGCAGGCGAGGCTGCCTTCCAGAAGTTCGGCTCGTGGATGCCCGATGAGACCCTCGAGGCCTTCCGCGAGTACCGCGTGGGCATCAAGGGCCCCCTGACCACACCCGTCGGCGGCGGCATCCGCTCGCTCAACGTCATGCTCCGGCGGGAACTCGACCTGTACGCATGCGTGCGCCCTGTGCGCTACTTCGAAGGCGTACCCTCGCCACTCAAGCACCCCGAGCGTACCAACATGGTGATTTTCCGCGAGAACACCGAGGATGTCTATTCGGGTATCGAGTGGCCCGCGGGCACGGACGAGAACACGCGGCTCGCCAGTCTGCTCAAGGAGTTCGGCCGTCCCATCCGGGAGGGCTCCGGCATCGGCATCAAGCCGATTTCGCCGTTCGGCACGAAGCGGCTCGTGCGCAAGGCGATCCAGTACGCGATCGACCAGGGCCGCAAGAGCGTAACCTTCGTGCACAAGGGCAACATCATGAAGTACACGGAGGGCGCCTTCCGCGAGTGGGGCTACGAACTGGCCAAGGAGGAGTTCGGCGACAAGACGATCACCTGGCAGGAGATGCAGGATAAGGGTGGCAAGCAGCCCGAGGACAAGATCCTGATCCAGGACGTCATCGCGGACAACATGTTCCAGCAGATCCTGCTGCGGCCGCAGCTCTACGACGTCATCGCGACGATGAACCTGAACGGCGACTACCTCTCCGACGCGCTCGCGGCGCAGGTCGGCGGCATCGGCATCGCTCCGGGCGCCAACATGTCGGACGGCTACGCCATTTTTGAAGCGACGCATGGCACGGCGCCGAAGTACGCCGGCCAGGACAAGGTGAACCCGGGCTCCGTCATCCTCTCCGGAGTCATGATGCTCGAGTACCTGGGCTGGAACGAAGCCGCCGCACTCGTGGTCAAGGGCATGGAGGAGACGATCAAGGCGGGCAAGGTGACCTACGACCTTACGCCTGACCGCTCTGTGGGCATCAAGTCGTCCGAATTCGGTGCGGAGATCATCCGCCGGATGGAGGGCTAAAGCATGCGCGAAAAGGTCACGATCATCGGCGCCGGCAATGTCGGCGCCACCACGGCCCACTGGCTCATGGCCCGCAACACCTGCGACGTCGTCCTGGTCGACGTCGTCGAGGGAATCCCGCAGGGCAAGGCGCTCGACCTGTACGAGGCGACGCCAGTGGCCGGTGCCTCGGTCAAGGTCGTCGGCGAGCAGGACTACGCCGCAACGGCGGGATCTTCCGTCGTGGTCGTCACCGCCGGGTTTGCCCGCAAGCCGGGCATGAGCCGTGACGACTTGCTCAACATGAACAACGATGTCGTGACGCAGGTCGTCAAGAAGGCGGTAGCCGTCTCGCCGGACGCCATCTTCATCGTCGTCACCAACCCGGTCGACGTCATGACCTACGTGACGTGGAAGGCCTCCGGGCTGCCGGCTGAGCGCGTCATGGGCATGGCGGGCGTCCTCGACTCCGCCCGCTTCAGGACATTCCTGGCGATGGAGCTCGGCGTCTCGCCCAAGGACGTGGTCGCGTTCGTCATGGGCGGCCATGGCGATCAGATGGTGCCGCTCACGCGGTACTCCTCGGTCGGCGGCATCCCGGTCGAAAGCCTGATCTCGAAGGAACGTCTCGACGCCATCGTCAAGCGTACGCGCACCGGCGGCGGCGAGATCGTCAATCTGCTCAAGAGCGGCAGCGCCTACTTCGCGCCCGGCGCATCGTCGGCGGAAATGGTCGAGGCCGTTCTGGGCGACCAGAAGCGCCTGCTCCCTGTCATCGCCCACCTGAACGGCGAGTACGGCGAGAAGGATGTCTATGTCGGTGTGCCGGCCCTTATCGGCCGTGGCGGCGTCGAGAAGATCTTCGAAATCGAATTCACCAAGGAAGAGGCCGAAGCGTTCCGCAACTCCGTGCAGGCAGTGCGGGAGCCACTTTCGGTTCTGGGGTTTTAGATCATGAGGTTGCGTGAAGAGGCACTCGAGTACCACCGCGTCCACCACGGCAAGATCGAGATCACGAGCCGCGTTCCGCTGAACGACCAGCAGGACCTTTCGCTGGCGTATACCCCGGGCGTCGCTGAGCCGTGCAAGCAGATCCAGATCGAGCCGGATTCCATCTTCGAATACACGAACCGCGGCAACCTGGTTGCCATCCTGACAGACGGCTCCGCCGTGCTGGGCCTGGGCGACATCGGCCCAGGCGCGGGCCTGCCCGTCATGGAAGGCAAGGCGGTTCTGTTCAAGGCCTTCGGTGGTGTCGACGCCTTCCCGGTGCTCGTCAACACCCAGGATGTCGACAAGATCGTCGAGGTCATGAAGCTGATCGAGCCGGGCTTCGGCGGCGTCAACGTCGAGGACGTGTCGGCTCCGCGCTGCTTCGAGCTCGAGCGCCGCCTGAAGGAAGAACTCGACATTCCCGTGTTCCACGACGACCAGCACGGCACGGCCATCGTCGTGGGCGCGGCCTTCCTGAACGCTCTCAGGGTAGTGCAGAAGAAGATCGAAGACGTCCACATCGTGTTCAACGGCGCGGGGGCTTCAGGCATCATGGTCTCCCGCATGCTGCGCGATCTGGGCGCCAAGGACATCATCCTCTGTGACCGTCAGGGCACCATCTACGAAGGGCGCCCCGGTCTCAACCCGGAGAAGGAGGTCGTCGCCCGCGAGACCAACCCGCGCAAGGTCCAGGGTACGCTCGCGGACGCGCTGGTCGGCGCCGACGCCTTCGTGGGCCTGTCTTCGGCAGGCGCGGTGACCATGGACATGCTGCGTCCGATGAACAAGGACGGCATCGTGTTCGCGCTCGCCAACCCGGTGCCAGAGATCTGGCCGGTGCAGGCGGTCGAGGTCGGCGCGGCCGTGGTCGGCACGGGTCGCTCGGACTTCGCCAATCAGATCAACAACGTGCTCGGCTTCCCTGGCGTGTTCCGCGGTGCGCTCGACGTGCGCGCACGCAGGATCACGGAAGGGATGAAGCAGGCGGCGGCCCGCGCCATCGCAGGTCTCATCTCCGACCAGGAGCTGCGGGCGGATTACGTCATCCCGGCTCCGCTCGACCGGCGTGTCGCTCCGGCCGTGGCGCGCGCGGTGGCGGAACAGGCCATCAAGGAAGGGCTCGCCCGAAGGGTCGTCGACCCCGCAGAGGTCGAGCAGCACTGCATCGACCTCACTCGCGGGAAGGAAGGCCAAGCGTAGAAAGGACAGTGGCATGAAGCTCTACGAGTATCTCGCGAAGGGGCGCCTCAAGGCGCATGGTATCCCTGTGCCCCCCGGCACGCTCTGCCGCACGCCGGACGAAGTCGCCAAGGCCCTCGAGGAGATCTGCCCTGCCGCCGTCAAGGCGCAGGTGCTCGTCGGCGGCCGCGGCAAGGCTGGCGGCATCAAGTTCGCCCAGAATCCCGAGGAGGGGCGCAAGGTCGCTTCCGAGATCCTCGGCATGAACCTCAAGGGCTACACTGTCGAACAGGTCTACGTCGAAGGCAAGATCGACGTAGAGCGCGAGTTCTACGTGTCGGTCACGGTCGACCGCAACGCTCGCAAGCCTCTCGTGATGGCTTCGGCGCACGGCGGGGTCGAGATCGAGGACGTGGAGGACAAGTACATCGTCCGTCGTCATGTCGATGAGGCCTTCGGCATGCAGGGCTACCTCGCCCGTGACATCGCCGCGGAGATGGGCCTCGAGGGCGACATCGCGAGGCAGGTCGCCGCGATCCTGCAGCGGCTCTACGAGGTGTTCCGCACGGAGGACGCCGAACTCGTGGAGATCAACCCCCTGGTCGTCTCTGGCGGTCAGGTGATCGCCGCGGACGCCAGGCTGAACATCGACGACGCCGCCCTCTTCCGTCACAAGGGACTGCCGGATGTGGAGGAGGGCACAGAGCTCGAGCGCCGGGTCAAGGAGATCGGCCTCGCCTTCGTGCAGCTCGACGGCGACATCGCCGTGATGGCGAACGGGGCGGGCATGGCCATGGCCACGCTCGACGCGCTGCAACACTTCGGCGGGCGTCCCGCGAACTTCCTCGACGCCGGCGGCGGTGCTTCGGTCGAACCTACGGCGCAGGCCATGGGCGTCCTCGTCTCGATGAAGCCCAAGGCGATCTTCGTCAACATCTTCGGCGGCATCACCCGCTGCGACGATGTTGCGAACGCGATCGTGCAGGTGAAGAAGACGCAGGGCATCCCGGTGCCGCTCGTCGTCCGCCTGGTCGGCACCAACGAGCAGCAGGGCGTGGAGATTCTGCGGCAAGAAGGCATCGAGGCGTTCCGCGAGATGAGCGAGGCGGCCAAAAAGGCCGTCGAGCTTGCCGGGGAGGTGCGCTAGCATGGCGATCATCATCAACGAGGAGACCCGCGTCGTCGTGCAGGGCATGACCGGCAACCAGGGCAGCTTCCACACGGGGCAGATGGTCAAGTACGGGACGAACGTCGTAGCTGGCACCTCACCGACCAAGGCCGGTCAGGACCACGAGGGCATTCCGGTCTTCGCGTCGGTGCGCGAAGCTGTGCTCGAGCGAGGCGCGAACGCTTCGATCGTGTTCGTGCCGGCCGCCTTCGCCAAGGACGCCGCGTTCGAGGCGATCGAGGCCGGCTGCAAGGTGGTCGTGATGATCCCCGAGCACATCCCTGTGCAGGATTCGATCCTGATCGTCGAGTATGCGCACTTCCACGGCGCGAAGGTCGTCGGCCCCAACACATACGGCCTGATTTCGCCTGGCAAGGCCAAGATGGGCATCATGCCGAACCACATCTACGCGCCTGGCCCGGTGGGATTGGTCGCCCGGTCCGGAACCCTCTCCTACGAAATCGCCGCCGCGCTGACCGAGGCAGGGCTCGGGCAGTCGACGGCCATCGGCATGGGTGGCGATCCGGTAGTCGGCCAGGTCTTCAACGACGTGCTGCACCAGTTTGAGAAGGACCCAGAGACCAAGGCCTGTGTGCTCGTCGGCGAGATCGGCGGCAGCGCTGAGGAAGAGGCGGCCGAATTCATCAAGACGATGACGAAGCCGGTCGTGGCCTACCTTGCAGGCCGCGCGGCGCCTCCTGGCAAGCGTATGGGTCACGCAGGAGCCATCATCGAGCGCGGCCGCGGCACGCTGGAGAGCAAGCGCAAGGCGCTTGAGGCGGCTGGCGTGACGGTCGTCGAGATGCCCTGGGAAGTGGCACCGGCAGTGAAGAAGCTGCTCGGCTGACGGAGGAAACAAGGGTGCGGCAGCCTGCAGGGGCGGCCGCACCCTTGCTGTCTTGGTAGGCAATCGCGAGAGCCATGAGCGGACCTGTCCGCCGCACAGGACCCTGCCTTCAGTAGGTCATGACGCGCCCCCAGAGGCTCTTCGTGCCCCAGATTCCCTGGCGCAGGCATTCAAGCTGGATGATCTGGCTGTGGTCGACGAAGAGATTGACTTCGGGACCGTAGTTCTTGACGTACCACGGGAAGACCTCGGGATCGGCGGCTTCGAACATGATGCGCTCGATGCCGAGTTCTTCTGCGAAGCGCGCGGCGATGTCGTGACGCGGCGCGGTCACGCTTTCGGTGATGCCCTCAGACTCGATCATGATCATGTAGGCGCCGGCCTCGAGGCAGCGCCGGGCTAGAGTGATGGCACGACTCGGATCGGCGAGGCCCTCCTGCTCGAGCTCGGCTTCGGCGGTGGCTCCGCCCGCGCCGAATTGCACGCCGACCTCGGGCTTCGGCAGAAGCCCATGCGCCGCCACGCGCTGCACAAGGCGCAGGACGTCGTCCTGCGGCATGGTGATGAAACCCGTGGAGATCTCGACGATGTCGAACCCGACCCTGCGGCATTCCGCGAGGTACCGATCGACAGCGTCCGGACCCTGCGTCAGCACATACTCCAAAAACCCGCCGGTGGACACTTTCACACCGTGCTCGTGGGCGATGTCGAGCAATTCGCCTAGAGCTTTTTCGGGCAAGAGCGTGAAGGAGCCGCCGGCGAACTTGAGGATGTCGACCCAGTCGCCCGCCGTCTCGAGGACGTCTCTGAGGTAGCGGGGGCCCATCACGCTGTAGTATGGGCCGCGGATTTCGGTGACGCCGTGGCTGCGGGGCTTTTCCTCACGCCTGTTGCTGCGCAGAAAGGAAAACGCGCGCTCCTGCATCGTTATCGACCTCCCACCGGGATTTGGCGGATCAGGGCCGTGAGATCAGACAGTGGACGGTTTTCGAGTTCGTGCACCGTGTCGACGATCCGCGCGATGAGGTCCTTCGGCGCACCATCGCCAAGGCTCACCAGCTTGTCCGCGATCTGGCCGTAGGGGGCGGGTCGGGATGTGAAGCCGAGGTAGTCGCGCTTCTCCGCCTGGGCCACACGGCCGTCCGGGGTGGAGATGGCGAGCCGGCACGCCATCTCCTTGGGGAAGCGCTCGCTCAGGTCCTGCGCGGGACGGACGGCCACACGCTGCAAGAGGGCCTGAACGTCATCGGCGAGGATCCTCTCGGCAAGGTACTGGCGCGGCGTCAGCTCTCCGTCCAGGTAGGCGACCGCGAGCATGTAGGGCAGGGAGTGATCCGCCTCTTCCTTGGTGCGGATGCGCTTCTTGCCGCCCTCCTCGCCGCCGCCGATGATGTCATAGGCGACCTGGAATGTCTCGAGAGAGATCGATACGTCCGGTCGAGGGCCGCCGTCCTTGGCCCTGAGTTCGAGGACGCCCTCGATCGCCGACTGCGCGTGGATCTCGGCGTTGTAGCGCTTCGTGATGGTGTGGCGCACGCGCTCCAGGTCTTCGTGGCGCCAGTCTATGGTGAAGGGACCCGCGATCGCGTCTTTCAGTCCCTTGTTGCCTTCGAACACCTCGAGCGGACCGGTGATGCCAGCGGCGGCCAGGCGTATGGATTGGAGCGCGCCCGCCGCCATGAACGGGTAGGCGAGCCCTTTCCAGTTGGAGAGGATGCCGGTGCGCGTGACGCGCAGCGCGTTCTGGCTGGTGCCCGCTATCGCGATGCCGTTCGCCGCTTCGGGCTGGGACAAGCGCATGGCGCGCGCAGCGCCGGCCGCGACCGCATAGGCGCCCTGCACCGAATGGTCGAAGCCGTGCCCGCGCACAGGCGCTTCGTCGGAAAGACGGCACTGGACCTGATAGGCGACGGCGAGTCCCGTCAGGAAGTCCAGGCTCCCACCGCCGCTCGATTCGGCTGCCGCAAGCAGCGGTGCGATGTTGTCGCTCGGGTGGCAGGTCTCCCCCGGGGCCAGGTATGCGTCGTTGAAGTCCAGGTAGCGCACCATTGCGCCGTTGTACAGGGCAGCCCGGTCGGGCGTGCTCGCCCCGCCCCCGATCAGGCTGGCCGTGGCGGCGCCCCCGTCCGCCTCCACGAGCCCTCGGATGCGCTGCGGCACCTGAGCCAGCCGTGCGCCCAGGGCGCACGCGACCGCATCGAGCAGTCGCACGCGCAGGGCTTCCCTCGCGGGCGCCGAGACATCCTGCCAGCGGGCCACAGTCGCGAAGTCAGCCAGACGCTGGACCTCGGTCGCGGTATGGACGGTCGCTTGGGCCATCAGACATCATCTCCTACCTACGTGCTCAGAATAAGACTTTGCTGGTGAACGAGCTTGTGGCGTCTCGCATACCCGCGATGACAAATCAGCATGGCACGTGCCTCCCCGAGAGGGTCTGGTGACGAAGACCGGGAATGCCAATTTCCACCGATAGGGCAGGAGATGCTTTCCTGAGGGAGGAAATGGGATCAACGCGAGGCGACCGGCTTCGCAGCAGAGCCGCCTGAAGGTCGAGGAGGCAACGGCATATGGAAGCACGTCCTGCTGTCGAGGACGCTGCGCGGCAAACTTCAATATGGCGCAACGCGAATCTGCTCATCCTGGTCAGCGGCCAATGGGTTTCTCAGATCGGCAATAACCTGTTCGAGCTCGCCGTCTACTGGTATGTGCTGTCCGAAACCCATCGCGCAGCAGATCTGGGGTGGGTGGGCACGGCCATGGCCCTGCCCGGCGTCCTGGCGCTTGTGACGGGCGTCTTCGTGGATCGCGCGGACCGGCGCTGGACGATGGTGGGGTCGGACGTGATCCGTGCCGCGCTGTCTGCCCTGCTCGGTTTCCTCGCCATCGCGCACCTTCTGCCGCTTTGGCTTTTTCTCGTGCTGGTGCTTCTGCTGATGGCCGTAGGCACGTTCTTCGGTCCCGCGGCAGCCGCCCTTTTGCCGCAGATCGTCCCGCCTGAGCAATTGGCCGCCGCGAACGGGCTGAATTCGTCCTCCCAGAGCTCCGCCGGCCTCGTCGGCATGTTCGCAGGCGGCGTCATGATGGCTGTGCTGGGACCGGTGCTGCTCTTCTTCATGAACGCCGTGTCGTTTGTCGTCTCGTTCGCAAGCCTCATATTCCTGCGCGTGCCGAAATTCGTCCCGTCGCGCGATAGGCAAGGGGGCGGGGTGCGCCAACTCTACGCGGACTGGCTGGAAGGCTTCAAGGTCTACGCCGCGATACCGGTGCTGCGGACACTGCTCTTCACCGCGCTCTTCGTCAACTTCGCGGGGCAGGGGCTTGGCGTGCTCGCCGCCGCCTGGGTGCAGGGTCCCCTGCACGGCAACGCGTTCGACTTTGCGCTGTTCGGCGCAGCGATCACCATCGGCGCCATCGCCGGATCACTGGGCGCCGCGGCGGTTCTTCGCCGCCTTAGGCTCGAGTTGGTGCTGCCCATGGGGATCGTTGCGATCGGGACCGTCGTCGTCGTGCTCTCGCGCATTCCCCTGCTCTGGGTCACACTTGGCTGCATGCTGATCGCTGGCATCGCCATGGGCCTCATGAACACGGGACTCACGACGATGATGCAGAGGCTCGTGCCGCCGGACAAGATGGGGAGGGTGTTCGGCATGCTCGGCGCCCTCATGACCCTGGCGAATCCTTTAGGGGCGGCGGTCGCCGGCACGGTCGCCGAGGTCTGGCCGGTCGCCTTGATCTACCTTCTGCTTGGGCTGGTGATCCTGCTCGGGTCCCTGCCGCTCTGGCAACTGCGCCGCACCCGCTCCGCGGAGACAGTGTCCTAGCCTGCAGGCCTGGAGGGATTGCGCAGGTGCTCGGATTGCCCTGAATCACCAAGACGGAGATATTGGTCGGCGTTGGTGAAGCGGCGGGAGCGTTGGGTGTTTCCGCCACGAAGCTCACTGGCGGGTACACATGTTGACGATCTCCCCATGTGCGACGCCGGGGCATTCCCCGGTGTTCCGGGGTCGGTACTCCCTCTCGGCGATGGTGCCTGTTTCATCGTGGTTCGTTCTGCATTCCTTAGCAGGCAGGCGCCGCCCGCCGGGCGGCGAAGCAAGGTCAACTCGCCAAGTCGTGTTCGAGCGCCAAGAGCCCGCGCTTGAGTAAAATCTTCGCCGCGTTCACGTCCGCCTGCTCGGTGTAGCCGCACATGACCCATCGGCAGATGTCGCGGGCCAGCCGGCCGCAAAGCTGTCCTTGGCTGGCGTTCGCCTGTCCGATGGAACGGGCAGTGCCGCGTAGGCAGGTCCAACGATCTGGGCATGAGATGGCGGGGCGGGAAACCTGGCGGCAGACCCGGTATAAGCCTCAATCCCGGGCGGTGCCAGCCTTGTCCCACGACGAGTCCCGCCGGGTACTGCCCGGGGGCCCGGGGCGCCGACGCAAATGGGGCGGGCCGTGCCTGCGCACGCCCGGCCCCGCGTCTTGGTCATCCACCTTGCCGGGATTCAGCCTAGCGTCCGTCCAGCACCTGCACCAAACGGCGCACGAGATGCAGGTTCTCGAGGCGGCCGAAGCGCCAGCCGCGGTCGTAGAGGGCAAGCGTCACCATCTCGCCTGTGCGGTCGAAACGCCAGATGCGCAGTTGGGCGATCCGTCCATCGCCCTTGTAGAGCGTGCGATGGTTGAGGCCGTAGCTTACCGGCCCCCGTGTCAGGCGGGCGTTGAAGCCGTAGCGTCCGATGTGTCCCGCGATGACGCCATCTTGTTCGAAGCGGCGATTGAACATGGCTCTTGCCTCCTACCCCAAGCGTTGCCAAACGCCTGGGTAGACTAGACAGGGCCCCGCGCGGCAAGGAACTGGCGTGCGACGCAGGTGTCCCTCGCCAGAGGCAAGAATGGGTGATGCGAGGTGATCCCGGGATGTCTGCAGAGATCTTGGCTCCGCTCATCAGTCCCCGCGATGCGAACGGGCGACTTGACCTTGGCGGCATGGCGTCCAACGTTGCCCGGCTCGGCCAGTCGGTTGACGGTTTCCTGGTCCTCGGGTCGTCGGGGGAGTACGTCTACCTCTCGGCGGAGGAGCGTCGCGAGGCCGTGCGGATTGTGCTCGCGGGAGCCGAGGGTCGCACGGTGTATGTGCAGGTGGGATCCGAGACGACAAAGAGCAGCGCCAAGCTGGCTGAAGAGGCGATGTCGCTCGGTGCCGCCGGCCTGCTCGCGGTCACGCCTCACTACTACACGCCGCAACTGCGCGGTCCGGCGCTGGTCCAGTATTACAAAACGATCGGGGCGATCGGCCCCACGTACCTCTACCACATTCCGTCGTACACGGGCATGCCGCTGGATCTCAACGACATCCTCGAGATCGCCGAGGTGCCAGGAGTCGTGGGGATGAAGGACTCGACCGGCAACCTCGCCCTTCTCACGGAGGTCCTGGCCAGCTGTCCCCCAGGCTTCCGCTACTATGTCGGCTCCGGCGGCGCCCTTCTGGCTGCCATGGCGCACGGTGCCAGAGGCACGATCGCGGCGCTCGCCAACCTGGTGCCCGAGCGCATGCGCGCAGCCGTCTCCCTGTTCGAGTCTGGACACCTGACCGAAGCTGCAGAGGCGCAGCGTCCCCTGACGCGCCTCAACGCCCTCGTGACGCGCCGCTATGGCATACCGGGCCTTAAGTACGCCGCGGGCAGGCTCGGGTTCGCGGCCGGCGATCCCGTGCCGCCCCTGCTCCCGGTGCCGGGTCGGGCCGCCGCGGAGATCGACGACGCGATCGCGGCTCTCGCGGCACCGACTGCTGGATGATGAATCGCCGTGCCCTCTGGAGCCTCAGCTTCGCCCATTTCACGGCGGACCTGAACTCTGGCGCCGTTCCTGCGCTCCTGCCGCTCGTGACGGCGCTCTTCTCCCTGAACTACCAGGCGGCAGCCCTCATCATCCTGGTGTCGAACCTCACGTCGTCCGTGATTCAGCCCATCTTCGGCCTCCTGGCAGACAAGCGCCCGATGCAATGGCTGTTGCCGTTCGCGCTTGGCCTCGCCGCCGTGGCGACGGCTTCGTACGCCGTTGCCGGCAGCTACGCAACGTTCGTCCTGCTCGTGGCGCTAAGCGGTGTCGGGGTGGCCGCCTTCCACCCGATGGGTGCTTCGGGCGCGTACTTCGCGTCGGGTTCAAGGCGCGCGTCCGGCATGAGCATCTTCTCGGTCGGGGGCAACATCGGCTTCGCCTTCGGCCCGCTTTTGGCTGGTGTGGCTACGCATCTGTTCGGTCTGCGCGGCGTCGCCTGGTTTCTCGTCCCTGGCGTGCTCGCCATCGCCGTGCTGACGGTCTTCGCTCCGCGCCAGGCGGAGCGCCCGCCGCAGCGCCAGGCCAACTCGAAGCCCGTGCCATGGCTGCTCCTCTCCTTGCTCGTGCTGGTCGTCGTGCTGCGCAGCACCGCCCAATACGGGGTGCTGACCTTTTTCCCGCTCTACCTGACGCACCTGCACCGGCTGTCACCCAGCCTCTCCGGAGCCGTGCTGTTCTTCTTCCTCATCATGGGCGCTCTCGGCACCATGGCCGGCGGACCGTTCTCGGACCGCTTCGGCCGGCGCAGCCTGATGCTCTGGAGCTGGGCGGCCACGACGCCGCTGCTCTACCTTCTGCCGCGCCTGCCGGACATCTGGCAGTTCGTCGACCTCGGGGTGCTCGGCTTCGCGATCGTCGCCACCTTCAGCACCACGATCGTCCTGGCGCAGGAACTGCTGCCGGGCCGGCAGGGCATGGCCGCGTCGCTGACGATCGGACTCGCGATCGGCATTGGCGGCGTCATCATGCTCTGGCTGGGGCAGCTGGCGGATGCCGTCGGCGTGCAGGAGGTCCTGGGACTGCTCTGGCTGTTCGGCGTCGCGGGATTTGTCGGGTCGCTCATGCTGCCGCAGAGGGTCGCGAGCACGGTCGACGCCTAACCGAGGCAGGGTCTGCAGGACCGCCTGTCGTATCCCACTGCCAACGTGACTGGCACCAAGAGGGGGGTTCACGTTGGCGGATACCATTGTGCTCGTTGGCACGGCCAAGGGGCTTTTTCGCTTCCGTTCGTCCGACCGCCTCCACTGGCGGAGCGCAGGTCCCGACTTTCCTCAGACGCCCTGCTATACCGCGGTGCTCGATCCGCGCAGCGGGGTTATCCATGCGGGCATCAACTCGGAGTTCTATGGCGCCTCAATCCGGCGGTCGAGCGACCTTGGGGCAACTTGGGACAACGGCGGCGAGGGCCTGAGCTACGGCGGGGATGACCCGGAGCAGGTCACGCGCGTCTGGGCCATCGCGCCCGCAGCGGACGACGAGCCGCTCACGCTCTACGCGGGGGTCGAGGCGAGCGGACTGTTCCGTACCCGCGACGGCGGCGATACCTGGACGGAGGTCCGCTCGTTGCGTGAACATCCGACGCACGAGCTCTGGATGCCGGGATACGGTGGCAAGTGCCTGCACACGGTCGTGGTGAGCGACAGCCAGACGATCCTGACTGCCTGCTCGGCGGGTGGAGCCTACCGTACGCTGGATGCCGGAGAGAGCTTCGCGCCGGTCAACGAAAACCTCGAGGCTCGCTTCATGCCGGAGGGCCAAAGATACCCGATCGCAGGCCAGTGCGTGCACAAGGTGTCCGCCTGCCGCGCCGAACCCAGGCGGCTGTGGCTGCAGAACCACGGCGGCGTCTATCGCTCCGACGACGGCGGCACAGGCTGGCAGTACGTTGGCGCGGGCCTGCCCGGCGACTTCGGCTTCCCTGTCCTGGCCCACCCACATGATCCAGACACGGCATACGTCGTTCCCCTGCAGGCTGACGGCCAACGCTGGGCTGAAGGGGGTGCGCTCTGCGTCTGGCGCACCCAGGACGCGGGCGCCAGCTGGCATCCTCTCGCTTCGGGCCTGCCGCATCGGTCGTACGCCAGTGTCCTGCGCGACGGCCTGGACCATGACGGTCAGGATCCGATCGGTCTCTATTTCGGCACGACGTCGGGCAGCGTATACGCCTCGGCGGACGGCGGCCGGAACTGGCAGGAACTTGCCGCGCACCTGCCGCGCATCTTCTCGGTGCGCGCTGCCGCCGTGCCGTCGTGATCGTCCTGCACCTGCCGGACGACCTCGCCAACGAGATCGGCATTGCGGCGAGGTCCCGGCATGCGGCCGCGGCCACTGTCGGCGACCTGTTCGACGCCGTCGAGCGCGAGGCACCCGGTGTGCTGCGGCGCATATCGGAGCCGGGGGGAAGGTTGCGTCCGCACCTCAACCTCTTTGTCGGCGAAGATCGCGTAGGCCGCACGCAACCCTTCTCCACGCCGCTGCGAGACGGCGACGAGATCTGGCTTCTGCGTGCGGTGTCCGGCGGCTGAGCCGCCGGACACCGCACGCAGCGCACGACCATGCGCGGGGTCGCCCGCGGCGATTGGCGACCCCGCTGCTGCTTGCGCCGCGGCTCCGCCCGCGGCAAGGGCTCCGAAAAGCCCAGCCGCTCCGCCACAGCCCTTCAGCCCCGTTGATTTCAACGATCGGTCCCGCCGCGCACCGGCTCCTGGCGCGCCTGGCGAGACAACCACCCGCCCGGTGATCTCAGTCGGGTGCGGAGCGGGCCTACGGGGCGAGCGTCGCCTCATTCGATGCTGGTATAGCGCGAGCGGAAGTAGACGAGCGGCGGTGTGTCGCTCGCGGTGTCGAGGTGCAGGACACGCCCGAGGAACAGGGTGTGGTCCTGTGCCTCGACGGTTTGCCGCACCTCGCAGTCCAGGTGCCCAAGCGCGCCGTCGAGCCATGGCAGGCCGCCAGGGCTCCTGGACCAGGCGATGCCCGTGAGGGCTTGCGCGGGATCCTTGAAGCGCTGCGCGAAGTGGCGCGAGAGATGCTCCTGCTCAGCGGAGAGGATCGAGACGGCGAACTGCCCCGATCCTCGGATGATGGCGTTCGAGTCATTCGCGTGACCGACCGAGACAAGCACGAGCGGCGGTTCCAGCGAGACGGACAGGAAGGCGTTCGCCGTCATGCCGTGCGGTCCGCCCGGTCCGACGCTCGTGACGACGGTGACGCCGGTCGCCCAGTTGGCCATTAGGCGTTGGAAGTCTTGCGTAGGCAGCGCCCGGATGCCCCGGGCTCCTTCCCTTCGTAGGAAGAATGGCGGCAAACGTGCCATATGGCTATGCCATGCGGACATCACCTGTGTCCTTCATGCTACCACCAACGGCGCTGGCAGGTGTGTCCCCATGACCTGTCTGCCGCCACGACGATAAGGCCCCACCGGCAGGCCGGCGGGGCCTTGCGCGGGCGTCACTTCGCTGGTGGACGCCACGCGCTGGCGCTGAACAGGCTGCCGGTGAAGCTGCTCACGCTGACGTGCCGCACCCGGGTGGGGTCGTAGACGGTTTCCATCGAGGTGTAGAAGAGCGGTACCATCGGCAGATCGCTGTAGAGCTGCATCTGCACCTGCCGGTAGTCCCGGGCCCGCAGGGTCTGGTTCATCTGGCGCAGCGCATCCGTGGTCCAGGCGTTGACCGATGGGTTCTGGAAGTTCGAGAAGTCGTCGCCTTCGTGGTACGGGCTGCCGAGGTCCGAGTTCCAGATGGCGGCGTCGTCCGGATCGAGGTTGTCCATGAGACCGAACTCACTCACCTGGAAGGTGCCCTGCGCCAGCATGCCATTCGGTCCAAACAGGGCCTGGGTCGGAAAGTAGGCGGGCAGGACATCTATGCCTGCCTGCGCCTCCTCGGCGCTGACCAGCTTCATGATGGCCTTATGCAGCGGGGTTCTGGTGAGCGAGACGTTGAGCACGAGGAGCTGGCCGTTCTTCTGGAAGTAGCCTGCCTTGCCGATCTGCCAGCCGTCCTGCACGAGGATGGCGCGCGCCTTGGCGATGTTCTGGTGCACGACGGGCACCTTCGGATTGAAGGCCCAGCTCCAGGGCGGCTGGTCCGAAGTCGCCACCCGCCAGCGCCCGCCGGAGATCTGCGCGGCCATCTCGTGCCTGGCCAGCGCGAGGTAGAAGGCGCGCCGCACGCTCAGGTCTCCAGCGATCGGGTCGCGCAGGTTAAAGGTGAACTGCTCAAATACGGTGCTCGGTGCGCTCGCGACAGAAAGGCCTGCCGAACGCAGCTGATGGATTGTCGCGGTATCGAGCGTGAGAAGATCGCCCACTGCCAGCTTGTGGGCCGCAAGGTCGGCGAGCAGACTCGACCGGTGGCGATAGAAGGTCACCGAGATCGCCTTGAAAGCCGGCCTGGGCCCATCCTGCCCGCGGTAGTACGGGTTCGGCACAAGAACGAGCGTGTTTTGGCTGTGGCTGTGCACCGCATATGGGCCGGTCGCGAGCGGGTGGTCGTTGTACGACACGTCGGTGACGATCGACCCTACGCGCCGCTGCAAGGCATGCCTGGGCAGCAGGGCGGAGAACAGCGTCTGCCAGGCGGCGAAGGTGCCGCGCAAGTGCACGACCGCGGTCAGGCGGTTCGGCGTGTCGATTGCGGTGATCTGGTTGTAACCCGCCTGGTAGGCGCCATTCGCCGGCGCCATGATGGCGTGCCATGTGAAGCGGATGTCGCTGGAGGTCAACGGTTTGCCGTCCGACCAGCGGAGGCCAGGTCGCAAGCGGTAGGTGATCGTCACGTCGGCAGTCGGCCCCGGGACGCCCACGATGCTGATCTGCGGCAGGGAGGAGAGCAGGTCGGGACGCCACGTGTAACGCAGACGTCTGCCCGTGCCAACAGGGCGGTAGCGGAGAAGCCCGTCCGAGGTCGCGGCAAGAACGTCCGCCGCCGCCGGGCTGGTGTAGAGCACGGGGTTGAGGCTGCCTAGCGAGCCGAGCACCCCCACGCTGAGGACAGCCGGTGCCGAAGACGCGGACGCTGCGGCCAGCGCCGGGCTGGCAAAGGCTGGCGACAGCAGGCAGACGAGGAATGCGAGGCTGGCGAGACGCCGCAACAAGACACCTCCAGTCATGGAGCTGCACCCACTAAGACGAAATTCGGCCGCCTTCCTGACGAGTTGGGAGCCCACCAACTGCCCCCAGCAGGAAACGTCGCACTTCCTGGTCCGCGGCCTGCGGCCCGGTCGCCTCGCGCAGCTCGTAGACGAGCGCCTCGCGCATGGCGCCGAGAACGAGGTGGGCGCGCAGGGCCGCGTCTCCCTGCGGCATGAATCCGGCCTCGGCCGCTTCGGCCAAGTCATCCGCCAGGAGCTGAACGAGCTGCGCCTCGATCAGGCCGAGTCGCTCCTGCAGCACTTTCGTCGCGCCTGAGGCCTGGACGAGGACGATCTCGGCGAGGTCGCGCTCCTCGCGAAAGCACTGGAGCACGGCCTGGACCGAGCGGTCGAACTTCACCGCGACACTGGGGGCGCCGCGCCGGCGTTCCCGCACCTCGACGAGCACCTTCTCGTAGAAGCGGGCGATCAACTGCCCGAAGCACTGCTCTTTCGAAGGGAAGTAGAGATAGAACGTCCCGGTCGCCACCTGTGCGCCCTTGGCAATCTCCGCCACCGTGGCCGCGTGGTAGCCGTGCTGGGCGAAGACGGCCGCCGCGGCCCGCAGCAGATCCTCGCGGCGCCCGGCCTGCCCGTCCGTCCTGGCCCGCGGCATCTAGTTGCGCATGGCCCAGTGGGCGTGGGCGAGCGAGCGGATGAGGTCCTCCCGCACGTGGTGACCGATGCCTGGGGCATCCGGCACCCGTATGGTTCCCTTGTCGGAGACCGTCACTTCAGGTTCGATGATGTCCTCCTGCCAGTAGCGGCTGCTGGCCGCCGTGTCTCCCGGCAAGGTGAAGCCGGGCAGGGTGGTGATCGCCACGTTGTGCAGCCGGCCGACTCCGGACTCCAGCATGCCGCCGCACCAGACGGGCCATCCGGCCTCCACGCAGAGGTCGTGGCTCTTGATGGACTGACTCAGGCCGCCCAGGCGGCCGATCTTGATGTTGAGGATGCGCCCGGAGCCCAGGGCGATCGCCTTGCGCAGATCCGCCGGGCCGTGGATGCTCTCGTCCAGGCAGATCGGCGTCCTGAGCTCGCGCTGCAAGCTGGCGTGATCGATGATGTCGTCGTAGCTGAGCGGCTGCTCGATCATCATCAGGTCGAGCTCGTCGAGACGCTTCAGGAGAGGCAGGTCGTCGAGCGTGTAGGCGGAGTTGGCATCGGCCATCATGCGGATCGGCCCGAACTGTCTGCGCACCGCCTTGAGCCGGTCATAGTCGACGCCCGGCTTGATCTTGATCTTGAAGCGCCGGTAGCCCTCGCCCAGGAAGCGCTCCACCTGCTTCAGAAGGAGCTCGTCGGTGGATTCGATGCCGATCGAGATGCCGACTTCGATCTCGTCCCGCGTGCCGCCGAGCGCGCGTCCGAGAGGCAACCCGAGCTCCTGCGCGTAGATGTCCCAGACTGCGCCCTCGAGTCCGGCCTTGGCCATCTGGTGGCCGCGCACCTGCGCGAAGCGTCCCACGAGCTCGTCGGGATGTTCGATCGGCTTCGCGAGGGCCCACGGAACCAGGTAGTCATGCAGCACGGACTGAGCCGTCGCGACCGTCTCGTAGGAGTAGAAGGGGTCGCGGGAAACGGTCACTTCGCCCCAGCCGACGAAATCGGCCGTCTCGGCGCGCACCAGCAGGAACTCACGATCGTCTTCGCGGCCAAAGCTGGTCTCGAACGGGTGCTTCAGCCGCATGCGAAGTGCGAAGATCTCCACCTGTAGCAACTGCAAGTGCAAGGGCTCCCTTCACCCTCGGATGCTACAGGTAACTTCCACTTTGGCTTACTGGTCTCCTGTGGCGAGAAGCGGCCGGTTGGCGCCGTCCACATGGACGATGACCGGCGCCAGGCGATCGCGCTCGTCGCTGGTCGCATAGGCGAATGCCAATATGATCACGTCGTCGCCTGGGGCGAAATGGCGGGCGGCGGCACCGTTCGCCCGCACGACGCCGCTGCCCGCCGGCGCTGCCAGAACATAGGTCTGCCAGCGCGCGCCGTTGGCCATCGACGTGATCTGCACCCAGTCGAACTCCTTGAGGTCGGCCGCGACCATCAGGTCGGCATCAAGAGAGATGCTGCCCTGGTAGTCGAGCTGCGCTTCCGTGACGTGAGCCCTGTGGATCTTCGATCGAAGAACCGTGTACAGCACGATTACGTCCTCCTCGGCATCTCTGGGACCCGCAACAGCATATGCGCCAGATCGGGAGGCTGGTCTTCCCAAACCCTCCGCGCCATAGAAACAGGACAGGGGGTAGCCGCATGCTGAACGCCGTCTGGGCCCTGCTGATGCTGGTTGCCCTTGGCGTCGGCGGCGCGCGCGGCACGATCGACAGTCTCGGCTCCGGACTCTTCACGCAGGCCATGCAGGCGGCGAAGCTCGCCATAGACCTGGCCGCCGTGACCGCCTTCTGGTTCGGACTGAGCCGCATCGCGGAGAAGAGCGGACTTCTCGCAGCGCTGGCGCGGCCGATCATGCCCCTCTTGCGCCGACTGTTCAGGAGCCTGCCGGACGACCATCCGGCGTTCGCGCTCATGGCGATGAACCTGGCGGCCAACGCGCTCGGGCTGGGCAGCGCCGCCACGCCTTTCGGTCTCAAGGCGATGCAGGAACTCGCGTCCGCGCTGCCGGACAGGGAAGCGGCGTCGGACGAGATGATCCTCTTTCTGGTGCTCAACTCGGCGGCGCTGAATCTGCTGCCCGCAGGCACCATCGCGATGCGCGCCGCGGCGGGGTCGCTCGACCCGGCTGGCACCGCCCTCGCCTCCACCATCGTCACGGGCGTCGCCTTCTCCTCCGCGCTTGTCCTGCACGGGGTCTTCCGGCGGCTGGCCGGCTCGGCGACATGATCCAGGCGGTCGGCGGCTTCGCCGGATGGCTGGTGCCGCTGTTCGTTGCCGCTGTCCTCCTGCATGGGCTCTGGCGGCGGGTCGATCTGATCGCGGAATTCGTCTCGGGTGCCAGAGAAGGGCTTCAGCTGTCTTTCAGCCTCTTTCCCTACTTGCTCGCCATCTACGTCGCCGTGGCGGCGTTCCGCATGAGTGGCGCGCTCGAAATCCTGAGTTCCGCACTGGCGCCGGTGCTGCACCCGCTAGGGGTGCCCGCGGCCATACTGCCGCTGCTGCTGGTACGTCCGCTTTCGGGATCCGCCTCGTCGGGACTTGTTCTGTCACTCTTGCACCAGCATGGTCCGGACAGTTTCATCGGGCGGCTCGTCTCGACCATCCAGGGGTCTTCGGAGACGACGCTCTACGTCCTGACGGTCTATCTGGGTTCGGTGGGCATCAAGCGGTCCCGCTACGCCCTGCCGCTCTGCCTGAGCGTCGACGCGATCGGCTACGCGACCGCCATCTTCGTGGCAGGCTGGATCTGGCACTGACCCTCACCGGGTTCGATGGGCTACAATGGGCTTGACTTCCACATGACAGCTTCGGGAGGACCTCATGCGTGTTTCAAAGGCCGTTGTACCAGCGGCTGGCCTGGGGACCCGCTTTCTGCCCGCCACAAAGGCCCAGCCGAAGGAGATGCTGCCTGTCGTCGATCGCCCCGCAATCCACTACATCGCGGAGGAGGTGGACCAGTGCGGCATCAGTGATCTCCTGATCGTCACCGGGCGCGGCAAGCGTGCGATCGAGGACCACTTCGATCGCGCCATCGAGCTGGAGCGCCTGCTTGAGGAGACGGGGAACCCGCGTCTCAGCGAACTGCAGCAGCTGCTCGACCGCCTGCAGGTGTTCTACGTGCGCCAGGGCACGCCGCGCGGCCTCGGCCACGCCATCGCCTGCGCGGAGCGTCATATCGACAACGAGGACTTCGCTGTGCTGCTGCCGGACGATCTCTACCTGAGCGACGAGCCTGCTCTCGGCCAACTCATCCGCGTGGCCGAGGAACTGGATGCGCCGGTCGTCGCGGTCGTCGAGGTGCCCAAGGCCGATATCGGCCGCTACGGTGTGGTCGCGGTGCGCGAACAGGTGTCGCCGGGCGTCTACCGGGTACTCGACATGGTCGAGAAACCAGCGCCGGAGGATGCGCCATCGCAGTTCGGCGTGGTCGGGCGGTATGTGCTTCCCCCGGAGATCTTCGCGCACCTCAAGCGGACGGCGCCCGGCGCGGGTGGCGAAATTCAGCTCACCGACGCGCTGAAGGCGCTCTGCGAGGCGCGCCCGGTCTACGCTGTCACCGTCGTCGGCGAGCGCTACGACATCGGTGAGCCGCTCGGACTCCTGCGCGCTCAGATCAGTTTTGCCCTGCGGCGCCCCGATCTGGCGGACGGCGTACGGGAGTTCCTCGCCGAGGTGACGAACGGCCTCTGAGGACGACCCGGCTCCCTGGCGCGAGGCTTCGCGCAGATCGGATGGCGAGGACGCCCGCCTTCTAAAGAGACGGGCGTCCTCGCGCGCGGTCAGCGGCTCGGGTAGGGGTAGGGGAGGGTCCTGATCGTCTGGAGTTCCGCGGGTGTCGCCGTCGGCAGCCGGTAGAACGAGATGCCGAGCGCGCCGCTGTCGCTGGCCGCCTGGAACGCCGCCTGCAGTTCCTGGGGCGTCGGACTGAAGACTCCCTGCGCGCCGTTCGAGAACATGTCGTAGGTCTGGCCGATGACGCTGACCGGCACCTCGGGCAGCCCCGCAAGCTGGCGGATAAGCACCACCGTCTGGTTGACGTACTGATAGGCCTGAGAGAAATCCTCAGGGGTGGCCTGGTAGTGCCAGTAGTCCATGGGGGCGTAAAGCGTGACGTACGGTGCCAACGTCGCGAAGGGGTAGTCCTCGTGGTAGATGGGCGGGTAGGTCACCGCGATGAAGACACCGGCCGGGCCGAGCGCTTTGCGCACAAACGCCGCGTAGCTGCCGACGGCGGGAGCGTGCGTGTTTTCCTCAATGTCCGCGGCGATGCCGTCCGGCCTGTCGCCGGTGGGGGCGACATAGGCAGCTACCTGGCCCGTCAGGCGCTCGTCGAGGGGTACGTTCTTAAGGTACGGGTAGACCCAGGCCAGAACAGCGATGCCGGCATCATGCGCCTGGTAGAGGAATGTGCGCAGCTCGGAGCTGCCGTAGAAGCCCCAGCTTCCCTCCACCTCGAGGTAGACGTGCGTCGCGCCGAGCTTTTTCAGCTCAGCCAGCAGCTGCGGTACCGGCTGCTGGCTGAGGTCGCTGCCGAGCAGCCAGAATCCCTTGCCGGCGGCGACGTCGGCCGCCTGCGCGATCACGCGGAAGGTCACCTGCACGGCCCCCAGGCTCGGGGCCGCCGGGTCCGTGACCCGCACCGTCTCGGTGCCGGGCGCTGCAGCCTGGAATCGGGCCGCTGCACCCGGCCCCCCAAGGTTCGCGGACGTCTGGGACAGGGACCCTGCGCCGCCCTGCGCCGTCAGGCTTACGCTCAGCGGTGCCGCGAGCGGATTGTCGAAGCGGTCGGCCAGCATCACTTGCAGGTCGGAGCTGCCCCCGACGACGACGATCGTGGACGGGGCGCCTGTGGCGATGAGCTGCGTCGCGGCACCGGGGTTCACCACCCAGGCCGCCGTGGCGGACGTGTAGCCGGGGGCCGACGCCGTGAGGTGCCACGTTCCCGCCTCATCGCGCTGCAGGCCGAAGCTGGCACCGCCGTTTTGCGCCGCGGCGCTCTCCGTCTGGACCTGGACTCCTTGAGGGTTCGTCAGGGTGAGCGACACCGTTGGCGGCGCGGCCGCAGTTCCGTTCGAGGCCACCGTCACCCGGGCCTGCGCCGTGGCGCCGGCCGAGGTGGCCGGAGGTGGGCTGACGGACAACTGGCCGAGCGCGGGCACCGTCACCTGGAGGGACGCTGCCGTGTAAGCGCCTGGGCCATTGACGAGGTTCAGGGTGGCGGTGCCCGGCGCGACAGCCCGCACGCCGAACGAAGCCCCGGCTGCGGTCAGGGAGCCGCTCCCCGACCCCTGCACGGCCAGGACCGCCGGA
Organism: Bacillota bacterium; assembly: GCA_021847575.1. GTDB lineage: Bacteria > Bacillota > Sulfobacillia > JAJZYS01 > JAJYTV01 > JAJZQO01. The sequence goes on from JAJZQO010000003.1 coordinate 95,004, forward strand.
TTGCTCGACGTCAGGGTCACCGGCGACGACTCGCTCGCGCCGGACGGCAGGCTGGCCCGCACCGTTGCCGTCCGGCCGGGCAGGATCTGGGCGGGCCCGGCGAGCGCAAGGGGGCTCGTGAAGGGGGCGGCGAGCACGTCGAAGGCGGCGGCCGCGTTCGTTACCCCAGGTGAGCTGGCCGCGAGCGACCACGCGCCGGCGGCGGGCGGCACGAAGGTGAAGCCGGCCTGGCCGTTCGTGGCTGTCGCGGTCAGAGTGACGGGCTGCGCGTCCGGGTTCGTGGCCGTCAGCGTCACCGTCCGTGAGCCGTCGGCACGGTCGCGGCTGCCCGTCTGATCCAGGACGGTCACCTGCAACGGCACCTTGGCACCCGGGCCGACCACCTCCGGCAGGCCGTAGATGGCGAGCGACACCGCCTGCTCGACATGCACCGTGACGGCGGCTTGAACGCCAGCCTGCGGCACGCTCGCCGTCAGCCGGTATGTGCCGGGGGTCTCGGACGAGAACGAGGTGCCGCTCAGGGCACCGCCGCTCGCTGCCCACTGGACCTGGGCCGGCAGCGGCTCACCCGATGCGTCGCGTGGCACGGACCAGAGCTGCGTGGACTGGCCCACCGCGATGGACGACTGTCCGCTCCCCGCGCTGATCCGCGAGACAAGCGGCGCAGCGACGCCCGCGATTGCGCTCGGGGTCAGGCCGAGCATGCGGTAGATCACGGCTGCCGCCTGGGCGCGGCTCAGCTGACCGGTGGGATCGAACACGTTCCCGGCGAGACCCTGCATCAGGCCGAGACGCTTGGCCACCACCACGTTGCCGCGGGCATACGACGGAATCTTCGCCGCGTCGGCGTAGCTGGGCTGCAGCGCGGCGAGATCCGTCCCCACCACCGCAAGGCCGACGGCGCGCACCGTAATGGCCGCGGCCATGGCACGGTCGATCGTGGCGGAGGGCGTGAACTCCTGAAGGCTCGTGCCTAGCATCAGGCCCCCTGCGGCTGCGGTCTCGATATCGCCGTAGAGGGCGCTGGAGGTGGGGACATCCGTGAAGTGGGGGCCGACGCTGACGGTGGGAAGCTGTTCGGCGCGCACGATCATGGCCGCGAACTGGCCGCGCGTCACGGGTCTCAGCGGGTGGAAGAGCCCGTCCGGCTCACCGCGGAGAATGCCTTGTGCGGCAAGGGCGTCAATGGCATTGGCGGCCCAGAAGCTCGCGGGGACATCGGGAAACGGTGCCGCAGCCGCTTGCACAACGGGGATGGCGAATGGTGTCAGCAGCAGTGCCATGGCGAGAGAAACGACGCGTTTGCGCACGGCTACCACCTCCGAAACTTGCCACACAACCCCCTTCGCTGCCATCAGGACCCTTCCTGCGGAACGCATGTCCAGAAGACGGAGGGGAATGCTGGCGCCAGGGAGGTGATGCCTTGCGGTGGAACCCCGGTACGCTGCCGTCCCTTGGCGCACTGGCGCTCTTTGCCTTGGCGCTTCTTGTCGTGCCGGCGAGGAGTGGGCACGCCGCCCAGGTGGAGTCATCCGGCACGACGTTGACCGTGATCGAAGAAGAGCCCGTGGCGGCGCCGACAGAGGGTGCGACGCTTTACCTGGGCATCGAGACGAGGGCCAAGGACAGCCGTTCGGCGCAATCCGACGCGCAGCAGTCTCTCGAGCGTTTGCGCCAGGGCTTGCGGGCGGCAGGCGTGTCTTCGGCCAACGTCAAGGTTCAAGGCTATCGGATCGGCGCGACAGCGCAGGGGCAGGAAAGCCAGGGATTCGTCGTCGTGCAGAACGTCGTCGCCCGCATACCCAAGGCGGATCGGCTGGGTACCGCCATCGAGGCCGCCGTCGCTTCGGGTGCCACCATGGTGCAGGGCACCGCCGACCAGTTCCAGGCGCCGACCGCGAGCGAGCGGGCCACTGCGGTGGCGGCGGCGGTGCGCGCCGCCCGCAGCGACGCCCAGGCCATCGCGGCCGCGCTCCAGGAGCCGCTTGGCAGGCCGCAGGTGGTCAGCGTGCACCTGCGGCGGGTCATGGCGCCTGGTCCGAGCTACGCCCTGCTGGTGCAGGTGAGCTTTGCTCGGTGAACACGCAAGAGAGGGCCCGCCGGCTGACGCAGGCGGGCCCTCTTGCGTGCGCTAGACGCTTTGCTTTGCCGGGGCGCGACGCCCCCCTTTGGCAACCCAAGGCTCGACGACGATCTTGCCGTCCTCGAGGTGCGCGTACTCCGCAGCTGCCGGTCCGGGCCGCGCTCCCTGCGCAATGGCGCCGGCGATGCGCACCTGCGTCGGTTCGAGTGGCTGCGCATAGATGATGGCACCCTCGTTGCCCTCGGCCCCCGCCCAGGCGAAACCGCGCAGGGCACCGACCACGATCACGTCCCCCGTCGCGACAAGGCGGCCGCCGACATGGACATCGCCCAGCACGACCAGGTCGCCCTGATGCGTGACCTCCTGCCCCGAACGCACAGTCCGGCGCACCACCTTCGGCTCGTCCTGGCGCGCGGGCGGCGCATGCAGGCGGGGCCCGATGCTGGCCAGCCCAAGCGTCGGGAAGCGCAGCAAGGCCTCGCTGATCGCCGCGGCGAGCTCGGGTGAGATCGTCTCGTCGGCTACCTCGACCGCAATGCGCGCACTGCCCAGGAAGCCTGCCGCGCTCTCGAGGCTTTGGATGATCTCCCCAACAAGCGTCTTGGGGTCCGGACGGGGCCCGATGACTAGGCGGACGCCACCGCGCCCGCCCTTCAGCTGGACCAGAACGCAGCACCTCCGGCGCCGTATTCCGTGTGCACGGGGTCGAATCCTGCGAAAGGCGCCGAGGCAGGTCATGTCGAAACGGGCTGATCATGATTAAGATTCCGCGATCGATCCTGGCCGCAGTCGTTTTGCCGCTCTCCATCGCCGCTCTCTATCTCTACGCCAAGGGTGACTGGCCCTGGTTCAGCGTGATGCTCGTGGGCGCGCTTTACGCGTACGCCGTGCAGGGACTGCCCTGGGTCGCACGTCGCCGGCCGCTCTACACCCTCTCGTCCGTCTATCTGGTGATTGGCCTGTGGCTGGTACCGCTTGGACACGCCTTCGGCTTCTCGACAAGTCAGGGCTTCTGGCTCCTGGTGTCGTTCCTTGTCGAGATTGGCATCGCCCTGTGGCTCTGGGTATGGCTGAGGCCGCGCTTCATCCGCCAGGATACGCTGCGCCTGGGCGTCAGCGGCCCGCTCAGACGCCCGGTGGACATCGCCCTCGACGACCGCTTCCTGCACATGCACGTGCTTGGGCCGACGGGGTCCGGCAAGACCATCGGCGTGCTCTGGCCCGGGGTGAAGCAGGACATCGCCTCAGGCCACGGCATTCTGCTCCTCGATCCGAAAGGCGACCTGTTCGAGCTGGCGGTGGGCGAGGCGCGTCGGCTTGGGCGCCAGCCGATCGCCCTGCGCCCGCAGGAAGAGCCGGCGTTCGGCCTCGATCCCTTCGCCGGGGAAGCAGAGGTGGCGGCCGAAACGGTCGCGTACGCCCTCTTCGGAGCGTTCGGCGGGCAGCACGAGTTCTATCGCAGCGTGGGGCAGGCCATGCTCCGTCACGCCGCCCTGGCGCTTAAGGAGGCGATGCCTGAGCCGACCCTGCCCGACCTGGCGACATTCCTGCGCAGCGAGGACATGCGCCGCGAGGTGCTTCTGCAGGCGAAGTCGGCGCACGTCAGGGCATACTTCCGCGACGAGGTGGGGGGCTGGAGCCCGCGCTTCCGCCAGGATGCCTTCATCGGGGTGCAATCCGCGCTGTCGGAGGTGCTCGCTCACCCTTGGGCGCGCAAGCTCTTCACGACGCGCCCGGCGACCGACTTCGACCGGCTGCTGGCCGATGGCGGCATGCTCTGCCTGCAGCTGCCGGAAGGTGAGATCGGTCTCGGCGCGCGCGCGGTGGGCGCCTTCGCGCTGCTCCTCTTCCAGGCGGCGGCCCTGCGTCGCGAGAAGGGCCCGCCAGCGTTCATCTACGCGGACGAGTTCCAGACCTTCGCCCAAGCCGACTTCGGCAGCTTCCTGGCCCAGGCCCGCTCGCACAGGGTGGGGGCTGTGCTGGCGCATCAGCACCTGGGCCAGCTCTCGGACGACCTGCGCGATGCGGTGCTGGCGAACGCCCGTAACCGGGTCCTGCTCGGCGGGCTGGGACGCGAGGACCTTGACCGCCTGCGCGAGTCGCTCGGGCGCCGTTTCGTCACGACTCCAGGCGGTGGTCTGAAGGAGACGCCGCGCTTCGACCAGGAGATGATCCGTCGGTTGCCCCGTGGCCAGGCTGTCGCCGAGGTCGCCGCAGGCGGGCGCATGCTGCCGCCCGTGCTGGTCCGCCTCATGCGCTTCGATGCGCCCTGACCTGACAGAGCGCCTCTTGCGGCTGGGCGCCGCCGAGAGGGAATTGCTCAAGGACCTGCATCAGGTGCGCTTCGCGACAAGACCGGCTGCCGAATTCCTGGCGCAGCTGGACGGCGCATCACTCGCGGAACTGCAGGAGTCTGGCCTGATCCGTGAAGTGGCGACCGACAGGGGCGACATCCTCTACCTTGGGCAGACGGGGGTGCGGGCTGCGCTTGCCTTGCTCGGCGATGAGCAGAGAAGCGGTGCAGGTCCCTACGCGGCGCTTCGGCTGCGCCATGAGCTTAGGCGCGCGGAGCTCTATATCGCCCTGCGCGGGCACGGCATGCCGTCTGCCGCCTATATGGCGGAACCGCGCCTCGACTACCGCAGCGCCGCCGGTCTCGGCCAGCGCACCTTGGTGCCGGACGCCCTGGTCCGCCGGGCGAGCGGAGACGCCCTGCTCGAGGTGGACCGTGGCACTGAGGGAGCCCTGCAGTTGCGACACAAGTGGCTGCGCTACCGCGAGTGGCAGGAGGAAGTGGGCGGGCGGCGTCTCTACGTGCTCGCCGACGAGCCGCTGCGGATCGCGGCCAGTCTGGGCGAGGCCGGGCTCGACGCAACCGTCCTTGGCGAGCCGGATGCGATTGCGCGGCAGGTCTGGCCGTAGGTGTCACACGAGATCCTTGATGCCGATCAGGATGAGCAGCACACCGGCGGCGATGGTTGCCCTTGGCCCGAGCCAGCTGCCCAGGGCCCTGCGGCCCAAACGCTCCCCGGCCAGCAGCGTGACGAAGCTGAAGAGGCCTGTGGCGACGGCGAGCAACCAGGGCGGCAGCCCGACCATTCCTCCGCCGAACCCGCCTGCCCACGCATTCATGCCGAGACCGACGGACAGCGCCAGGGACTCGGTGATCGAGATGTCCCCGGACAGGTCGCTGTCCGCGTGTTCGGGGTGGTGCACGAGGTCGATCGCGTCCTTCGCGGCCTCGGTCGCCTGCTGAGGCTTGCGCGGCCAGAGCACCCATACGCCTACCGCGATGATGACCCCCGCGCCGATGGCGTTGGCCACGAACGGTGCCAGCACCTGGCCGATGCCGAGGCCGGCGTAGGCGAACAGCACCGTCCCCAGCGCGGCCACGACGGCGATGAAAAGATTGCTCCCGAACGGGATGCCGATCTTGCGTACGCCATATGCGACGCCAACCCCGAGATTGTCTAGGTTGCCGGCGACGCCTATCAGCAGTGCAAGGATGATCGCATGCATGGGCGCTCCCTCCGCAGCGGTTGCCATGCATGCTATGGACCGGCACAAGCAGTCGTGAGGCGAGAAGGCAACGGGGCGGGGGCCCGCGGGAAGGATCGGTGCCTTGGGCTTCGCCTTTCCCTACGGCGGGGGGCGGCGGCGATCCGGCGGAGGCTCATGTCTGAGGGTGATTCCAGCCTTGCGGCGGATCGCATTGAAACTCCCCTACACGGGGCGTTCGGCCATTGAAGCGTATAGACGAGAGGGCTTGCCGGAATGACTACCATTCTTTACAACCGTCTCTTGTGACAGGCGGGAGACAGTCTTTATTGATCAGAATATGGTTTAATAGTGACGCCAATGAAAAATTGATAGCGATTGCACTTAGAATTGCCGAGCGGAAGATACAGGAAATGCGGATTGTCACGTAAGCAGGAGCGGACGGATTTCAGTCGAATTCTATACAATGGGGTTGGCGTAGCCGGCAACTTCATTGGAACCACCCGATATGCATTTCAGTTTGGAGGTGCCTCAGTTGAAGACTATCTGGCGACGTCTTCTCGTCCTGTCGGCGGCTGCGGCCATCCTCGGGGCTGCTGCCGGATGTGGCAGCCAGCCAGCGTCGACGCGTACCTCGCAGGTTCCCGCCCAGGGCGGCACGCTGTCGATCGAGGTGTCCGCGGACCCTGTCGGCCTCGATCCGGCCGTGACGCTCGACAATGACTCGGGCTACATCCTGGGCACGCTATACGACGGCCTGACGGCGTACGGCGTCGGCAACACGAAGGTGGTGCCGGGCCTTGCGAAGAGCTGGCAGATCACGAACGGCGGCAAGACGTACATCTTCA
>JAJZQO010000110.1 GCA_021847575.1 Bacillota bacterium
AGGCGGGGTGACGGCAGACCTCCGGCGCGTACGGGCTGAACCCGTCGTCGCAGGTGGCCACCATGGACGTCAGGGTCATAGCGAGGAGCGTACTGCCGTGGAACGCCCTGCTGAACGTGATCACCGCCTGCTGCGACGCCGCCCGAACGCGGCGGGTGGTGGCGGTGCCGGCCAGAGCGCGGCGCCATATGGGCTTTGGCACAAGCCTACTCGTCGCTGCCAGGCGTGACGCTGTACCTCTGCGCGTGAGCGCACCCGCCGCGGTGTGCGCGGCGCATTCTAGCTGTCGCTTCGCGGCAGGGCCGCGCCGGACCGCCGCTGCCAGAGCAGCTGATACGTCTCCGGCCGGCGCTTCTGCATGTGGTACTTGTAGCGCACCGGGTTCGGCGCGCCGTCGAGGCAGGCCCCTGTGTCGAGGGTCGCGGAGACGCCCTGCGCGTCCAGCCTGCCATGGCTGTCGAAGGTGGGGGCTATGGCCGCGCACGGCACCTCGCACGACGCGTAGAGCACGAAGAGATCGTCGAGCATCGCCCGCACCTTGGGCAGAAAGAAATCGCCCTCGGCTGCAGCGGAGCCCCTGCTTGGAGGGCCTGCGGGGGCAAGCTCGCGTCCAGCGTCCGCGATCAGCAGGACGTCCGCGGCACCGAGGGCCGCGAGCCGGCTCGTCTCGGGCCGCAGAATCTCGCGGCCGAAGGCGAGCGCGACGCGCAGCGGGCCGACCATCGCGAAGGTGGGCTTGCCCGCAGGGGCCTCGACATGGCGAGCCAGCAAACCTTGCGGCCCGACCAGCACAAGCGCCGGTTGGGGGCCGGCCGCGGTGCGTTCCACCACACCCGCGGCGATGTGGAGGTCTGTGCGCCGGCATAGGCCCGTGAGCTCGGCCAGTTCCGCCGCACCGAACTCCGAGGCCTCGCCCGGCATGCCGAACGCGGATTCGGGCAGCAGCACGAGGCCGGACCTGCCCCCAAGGCTGTCCGCGAGAGCGGCCAGGTCCCCGCGGAAGGGGATGGCGTGGAGCTCCAGGCTGCCGCCCGCAGGAAGCACCTTCCTGCCGTACAGCCGCAGCGACTCGTGCGGATCGAAGAGATGCGTCGACAGGGAGAACGGCAGGTACTGTTCCGGGTCGGGCACCTCGGCGCTGCGCCCTGGCTCTGGCGCCACATCCGCGAACAGGACGCCCTCGTCCGCCGGGCCGAGCGCGCCCAGGAGGGCGCCGTCCGCCGCGAAGACGGCGCTGCCGCCCCAGAACGTGACTCCGCGCTCGCTGCCGACGCGGTTCGCGGCCACGAGGGGCAGGCCGAGATCGCGGGCCGTCGCCCACCAGACAGGACTCGGCAGGGGCTGCGACGGCCAGTTGGCCGCGAACGCGATCAGCTCGGCGCCCAGGAGCTGCAGTGTCCTGCCGAGTTCGGGGTACTCGACGTCCATGCAGTCCAGGAGGCCGATCCGGCCGACCGGAGTGTCTAGCACGACCGGCCCGAGATTGCCGTCCATCGCCCAGAGGGGCTCGGAGACATAGCTGTGCAGCTTGCGGTACTTGCCGATGAGCCCCTGCGGACCGACCACGGCCAGCGCGTTGAAGAGCGCGCCCGACATCTGGTCGGCCTCGGGCAGGCCAACCACGGCGACCGTGCCGTGGCGACGGCAGATCTCACCAAGCAATTCGGTCGTGGGGCCAGGCACGGGCTCCGCGACCTGCAGCGCATCGGCGCGGTCGTGCAAGCAGTAGCCGCTCGTGGCCATCTCCGGCAGCACGGCGAGCACAGCTCCCTCGCGAAACGCCCCCTCCGCCAGTTCCGCGATGCGCCGCCGGTTCGCCGCCAGGTCGTAGAGTCGGGGCCTGAACTGGATCGCCGCGACGCGCACGGCTTCACCTCCTGCCTCGATTGTCGGGCATCGTCCTCTGGCGCGGTAGATGCTCGTCTGGCAGCAGCCCAGCGCCACGCGGGCCCGGCCCGCCGTAGCCGGCCAGCCGGGCCTTGCGCGCGAGAACGAGATCGGCAGCAGCGCGTGGCGAACCCAAGGGCGCCTCGCTTGCGCTGGCAGGCAGGTCAGGCGAGACCCAGCGCTCGGGGTCGCTCGGGGCGGCGTCGTCCACCCGGCGCTGCGCGGCGAACGAGGTCCGGCGTCTCGTAGGCCTCCTTGGCGATCTCCCGCAACACCGCCGCATATGCGTCCACTTTGCGCAGGGAGTTAGACGCGCCGGGCGCGAGCGTCATCGGCTCGTCGATCAGCCACGGGTGTGGGCTGAGGAAGTGGAGCTTGGGCCGAACTCGGCTACGCGCCGCTGTGCACCCGACTAGAACTTTTCCTTGGTGAACTGCTCCCCGATCGTCCTTGTAAGGCTCGGGCTCGCAAAGACCACGATCAGACCGATCACGATCCAGACCAGCACGACATACGGGAAGTAGTTGAACGGTGCGGCAGGCACCGGGTACACGTTCGCCCAGAGCGTATACGCAAGGAGGACGATCGCCACGATCGGGATGGCGAACTGCAGGCCCTTCCAGCGACCGATGCTCGAGAAGAGCTTGATGGCTGACACCTGCGTTACGAGATACACCAGCAGGAGTGACAGCACCCCGATGGTTCCGAGCCAACCGAAGACGTTGGTGCCGATCTGAGAGATGAGGACAATGTTGCACACGAACGCAATCACCATGACAGCCGCGAGCGCGACGTAGGGAGATGCGTGCTTCGGGTGCGCTTTGCCAAGGCTCGGTGAGATGAAGCCGTCGCGACCGAGCGCGAAGAGGATGCGTGACCCGGCGCTGGCGGTGCCAAGCGCGGATGAGAAGGCGGAGATCGTTGCGCCAAACATGATGACGGCTGCCATCGTGGCACCGATGTAGGTGCGCGCCAGGTCGCCGAGCGGAGCCGTGGAACTGGCGAAGGCCTTAACCCCGGCGCCCGTGAGCCCGAACCCCTCAGACTGCGTGTACGAGATCACGAGGTAGAAGGCGCCGGTGAAGAAGACGGCAGACGCGATGGCGCGTGGAATGGAGCGCTTGGGATTGGACGTCTCCTCGCCGAGGGTGGCAGCACCCTCGAAGCCCGCGAAGGAGAGGAAGGCAAAGACGCTTGCAAGTGCGACAGCAGAGAACCCGGCCTTGCCGACGCTGAACGGCTGCAATGAGAGGCCGTGCGCGCCACCACGACCCAGGATGACCGCTGCAAGCACAAGGATCAGCAGGATGGAGATCCCCTCGAACACCATGGTGACACGTGTAGACAGGCGGATCTCCCGGAAAGCGAGCCACCAGATGAGGGCGCCAGCCACGACGGCGGGAATGATCCACGGCACCTGCACCCCGAGCAGGCCGAGGAAGGTCTGGAAAAATGCGCCCACCTCGGCCATCGAGGCACCGGTGAATGCAACGTAGGTGAACAGGAGCGCCCATCCGGAGAGGAATCCGAAGCGCGCTCCGAGTGCCATCCCGTTGAAGGCGTACACGGAACCGGCGTGCGCGTACTGACGGCTGAACTCGATGAATGAGTAGGATACAAGTGCGATGGTTACGAGTGCGCCGAGGAACGAGAGCGGTACGGCGGTGCCGGCGATGGACGCGGCGAGAGACCCGTTCAGGGCCATCGCGGCCGTTGGCGCCATGATGGCGATGGAAAGGGCGGCGGTTTCCCAGATTCCGAGGCCCCGTCTCAGTCCGTTCAAGGAGCTCCCTCCAATACGTCCTTCTCGAGATGCATGGAGACCACCCAGTTGGGCTGGTCGACGATTTCGGAGATGCGCAGGTCTGCGGCTACAGATGCGAGCAGATATGCGTCGATGTCGTCGAGTCCGGTGCGCCGCGAGATCTCCTCGATCATGCCGCGTGTCGCAGCACGCGCAGCTTCAAAGAGGTCAGGGCCGATGCCGGTGGTGGCGATGGCCCGACCCGCGCGTGCGCTGATCGGGTGCGTCTCCACCATGGGGAACCGCAGTCCGCGCCCCTTTGCAACGTGTACCCGCAGCGTTACCTGCGAACTGGTTTCAATGGCGGTGCCGCAGACCTCGCCGTCCCCCTGGGCGGAATGGGTGTCGCCGAGAGAAAGAAGAGCTCCTGGAACGGCCACGGGGAGCCACAGCCGGGCTCCAGGCGTGATATGGCGCACGTCCATGTTGCCGCCCTGGGCACTCGGAGGGACGATGGGGTGGTCACCGTCGGCGGCAAGGGCCAGGCCAATCGTTCCGATGAACGGAACGACTGGGATGCGGAGTCCAGGAAGGAGTTCGGCGCGGTGCTCCGTGACCTTCGAGATGCGCAGATGCGGGGATGTGAACTCGTCTGCAAGCAGGCCGAATCCTGGGATGTTGGCCGTCCAGCCCCATGTGTCCAGGTCGATCGACAGCACTTCAACGATGAGCGCATCACCGGGCTCCGCATCGCGCACATAGATGGGACCCGTCACTGGATTGACGCGGGAGAAGTCGAGATGCGCCACATCATCAACGGTCGCATCCTGACCGAACTGCCCCCCGGACGCGTTTGAAATCTCCAATCGCACAGTCTCCCCCGAATCGACCACCGCAGCGGCCGGGTACGCGCGGTTCCACGTAAAATGGGACTGAGCTGAAGGGATATGGAACGAATGCAATGCCTCGCCTCCACGTAAAAAAGTGACTCTTAGCGTTCGCGATAGGCGGCAGGCTTCCTGCTTCAATCGGTGCGCATCGGCTGGTTGCGGCAGATGGAACGGACAGGTGCCGCGTCGTGCAAGTTTGCAACCTGAACCCAGAATCCGTTCGTACGTGTCCTTGACCTTACCGGCGCTAGAGTCTCAGGGGGCTGTACGTCCCGGGAGGCCCGGGGCGACGCGGTGGTGTCCTAAAGACAGTGGAACGTGGGGACGCCCGATTTGCGGATCACCCAGCCCACACGAGCTGGATACCCGCCTGAGGCAACATCGGCAGGCGCGGCGGGGTTCTGAGGCGGCAAATCAAGGCTTCGGTCCTGTTTCGAGCACTAGGACGAATTCCTGTTCCTCCTGAACGTCAGTGTCGCGGAAGCCGACCTTTCGAAATAGTTTTCCGGAAGTCGTGTTTCGCTTGCGATACGACATCCAGATCTTCGTCGCGCCATGCGTGGCGCGGATGTGGTCTACAAGCATGCCCAGGGCCACAGTGCCGATGCCGCGCCGCTGAAAGTGCCGATCGACCAGAAAT
>JAJZQO010000111.1 GCA_021847575.1 Bacillota bacterium
GGCACGCCGCCAGCGTTCGTCCTGAGCCAGGATCAAACTCTCACCTAATGCAGGTTCGAGCCTCTAGGCTCTTACTTTTTGTACGTTCGCTCGCAAGTTCCCTACTGTTCGGTTTTCAAAGACCGAGCCGGCCTTCACCGGCGTCCCGCTCTCGCGGCGACAAGCGTTACTATACTACGCGCACCACGCTTGTGCAACTGTCAGTTCATGGCTAAGGCCGCCGCACGCGCCTGCCGCGCTGCGCAACCTTAGGCCGCTCAGCCCGTCGCGACAGGCTGCCGATCGCCTCGCGCAAAAGCTCCGACTGACGTCCGTCATGCTCGTCGACCTGGCGCAGCGCCTCACGCAGCAGAGGCAGCGCACGCGCATCGCCATAGTCGGCAAGCGCTCGCACAAGCGCACCCTTGCCTTCCCACCACGACGTCTTGCGGAAGAGCGATATAAGGAAGCGAAAAACGCGCTCATCCTTTTCCATCCGCGACAGGACTTCGGACAGGTAGATCGCCGTTTCGGCGTCGGCCTCCCCCGAGGCGAACGACAGCACTTGCGGCGCAACGGCCGAGCCGAGCTTGACGAGCGCCGTCTGCGACGCCGCAAACAGTTCGTCCTGCGGGTCCACTTCCGCGACGATCCTCAGCAGCGTCGGCGTAGCCTCGACGGCCTGGAGCGAGACCACGGCCTCGAGCGCGCGCACGGGCGCCAAATGCTCGCGGCCCTGCTCGTCATCGCGCAGCTCGGGCGCGGCAAGGATGGTCAGGAGCACCGGCAGCACCTGCGCCCCTTGCTGCTGCAGCACGGCATAGCTCTCTTCCGAAAGCTGTCCCTCGCCGGACATCACTTCGCCGTAGAAACGGTCTACCGCGTCCTGCTCGCGCCACACCTCGCCGCCCGTCTGGTTCCAGCGCCGATGCTGGGAGAGGTCGCGGACGATGCCGCGCGCTTCGCGGCGCAAACGCTCTTCAGCGATCGGCCGCAGCGGATAGCTGAAATCGTCGTCGTTCGCGACAGCTTCCACGGCAGCGTAGAGTGCGTGCAGCCAGGGCTCGAGCGGCCCGGCGATGCGTCCCCAAACCGGGCGGACGCGCCGGCCGCAAAGCGCCAGGGCTCCCACGCGGCCGATGCGCGCCAGCGCCTGGCTCTCGTTGCCGCGTTCAAGCAGCTTGCGCGCTTCGCTGAGAAGCCGGTCGCCGTCGTCTTCCTCGGTGAAATCCTGTTCAGCGTACACATGCAAAATGGCGACCCAGGCAGGGAACGCGTCATAGATCGAGCGGCCGCCGGTTTCAAGGAAGCGTTCCGCGAGGGCCTGGATATCCATCGGATACTCGCGCAGATCAAGATTGTGCGGCATCGCGCGGATGAGTGCGCGCAGATCCTCGGTCGCCTTCTGCAATTCCTCCTGTGACCTGATCGCGGCGTGCAGCAGCACACTGAACGCGAGACCCTCCACCACCCCGGTGTATGCTCCGATCAGCACATCGCGATCGTAAAACAGCATGCCGTCGCGCAGGTCGCGGCAGGTCTCGACGAATCCGTCGGGGCTCAGGGAATCGACGAGTTCCTGCATCAGGTCATCGCGCTGCGCCATGGTTCCACCCCTTGCATGTCACCAATTTACTCTCCCCAGATCATAAGCGAGACGAAGTCCAGGCGAAGCACATCCTCCTGGGAGCCGCGCAACGTCAATGAGCCGTCGAGGTATGGCTCGGTCGGCGTCCGCTCTCCCTTGAAGATTCCGATCAGAACGTCGGCAGGCGCCGTCAGCACGATATGCGGGTCGCCGCACTGCTGGCGCTCCCAATCCATCTCGCCGGCGCGCATGCGGATCCAGGCCTCCACGTCCGGCAGATCCTTGGCCACAACCGCGATATCCCGGTTCCAGTCGCGGTTCATCGCACGCAGGCGCTGGTTCTCGTTTACCTTGCCTCGAAAAAGGTCAAGTGCCGCGTAAAGGTCGTCCGCGGTTGCCTGGGTCACGAAGCTGAGCCCCCCTGCAGGTTCTCGATGCGCGGCTCGAGGTTCAGGCGTTTGAGCCACTCCGCGTAACCCTCGTGACCGAGCTCTTCGGGCCGCTTGCCGGACAGCGCGACAAGCATGGCTTCGATCACGTTGGTACCGAAACTTCTTCCCGCCATTTCGGGCGTCGTCGTGACAACGTGGGTCGCGCCGCGTTCACGCAGTTCCGCGATGTCCTTCGCCGTCGTCGTGTTGGTCAGGATCCACTTGCCGGCCACGCGCGGCGGCAGGTACTTGCGAATGAAGTGCCAGTCGCCGGCGATCACATCGGCCGCGTCGTAGTACTCCTGGAAGCGCGCGCTCGACCCTTCCCGCTCCTGCTCCTTGCCCGTCGGATACAGCATCGTGAAGGGCATCTTGGCCATTTCCGGCAGGATGCGGCGCGCGATGTCCGCGAGTTCGTCGAGCGTCGTGATCGGATACGGCATGCCCGCCGAAAAGATGAGATCGCCGAAGACGATCGGGCAGCCGATCTCCACGAAGGCCTCGGCCATACCGAAACGGTCGACCGCCGAAACCATCAGCACCCTGGTCGTCGGCCTGAGCAGGTCCGTCTCTTTCAGCAGGTACCGCACGGCGTCGCGTTCCAGGGTGTCCTTGATGCCAGACCCGTCGACCGCAGGCGTCACGCGGGCGGCCTGCATCAAGCGCAGCCCGTCGCGGACGACGTAGCGTTCGCCGCGCGCGAAGAAGTACACGTCGATGCCGCCCAGCCCGATGGCGTCCACTTTGCCGTCATGCTCGCGAATGAGCTGCTCGGCGCGGTCCAGATCGCCGTCGGTGCCTCTTCGGCTGAGCTCGATCGCCTCACCGAGCATTGACACCTGCACAGTGTGGTCGCGCTGCGACGATCCGAGCGAGACACCAAGGACGTGCTTCATGGCTCTAGCCTTCTTTCGCGGGCTTGGGACGCTGCAGAGGAAAGAGTATCACCTCTCGCAGGGAAGGAGCGTCGAACAGCAGCATGCAGAGCCTGTCCACTCCTACGCCGAGGCCGCCCGCCGGCGGCATGCCGTATTCGAGGGCCAGCAGGAAGTCCTCGTCGAGCTCGTGCGCCTCGTCATCACCAAGTTGCCGCTGCCGCGCCTGCAATTCAAAGGCAAGCCGCTGGGCTTGCGCGTCGTTCTGCTCACTGTACGCGTTGCCGATCTCCATGCCAGCCATAAAGGCTTCGAAACGCAGCGCGTAGCGTGGGTCCGCAGCCTGCTTCGCTAGGGGCGACATGAGCGACGGATGATCGAGGACGAAGGTGGGCTGGCGCAGATGCGGCTGGGCGTAATGCTCGAAGATGTCGTCCATGATCTTGGCGAGCGGCTGCGACGCGTCGATACCCCCGTCGGCCGCGGCCCGGCGCCAATCCTCCTCGCCCCGGAACCGGTCCAGGTCGGGACCGCCATGCTCTGCCACGAGCTCGGCGAAGGTGGCGCGCCGCCACGCGGGTCCGAGGTCGATCCGCTCTCCCTGGAACGCGAATGTGGTGGTTCCGAGCGCAGCCTGCGCAGCATTGCGCGCGAGGTCCTCCGTGAGGTCCATCATGACGTCGCGATCGGCATACGCCTCGTAGCATTCCAGCATCGTGAACTCCGGGTTGTGCCTGGTCGAGATGCCTTCATTGCGGAAGACGCGACCGATCTCGTAGACGCGCTCGAATCCCCCGACCAGGAGACGCTTCAGGTGCAGTTCGAGCGCGATCCGCAGGTAGAGTTGCATGTCGAGTGTGTTGTGATGCGTCTCGAACGGGCGGGCGGATGCGCCCCCCGCCAGCGTGTGCAGGACCGGGGTCTCCACCTCGAGGTACCCCCGGTCGTCGAGCGTGCGCCGCAAGGAGCGGAGAACGGCAGAGCGCCGACGGAACAGCTCCCGGACCTCGGGATTCGCCATGAGGTCGAGATAGCGGTAGCGGTAGCGGAGATCGGTGTCCTGCAATCCATGGTACTTCTCGGGCGGTGGACGCAGCGCCTTGCCGAGCGGCTCGAGGCTAGCGGCGTCCACCGAAGGCTCGCCGCGGCGCGTGCGGAAGACCCTGCCCTCGACGCCGAGGAAATCGCCCAGGTCCAGGAGGTCGAGCAGTTTGAAGCCGTCGTCGCCGACGCCATCGCGGCGCACGTAGACCTGGATGCGACCCGTCTCGTCGTGCAGGTCGAGGAACGCCGAGCCGCCGTGCAACCGCACCGAGCGAATACGCCCAGCCACGCGCACGGGCTTGTCAAGCAGTTCGTCGCAGTTCGTGAAGATGTCCATCGCGTGATGCGTGACCGCAAAGCGATGTCCATATGGATTGACGCCCAGGGAGACGAGCTCCCTGAGCTTGTCGAATCTCTGCGGTTCGGGCCAGCCCTCGGCCCTTGGCTCTTCGGGGTTCACCTAGCGATGGACTCCCAGCACCTCGACCCGCAAGGTGCCGGCAGGCACGCCAATCGCCACGACCTGTCCGACATGCGTTCCGAGCAGCGCCTTGCCGACGGGCGATTCGTTCGAGATGCGGTTCTCGGCCGGGTCGGCTTCCGTGGAACCGACGATCGCGTATTCGTAGGTCTCGTTCTCGTCCAGATCGCGCAACGTCACCTGGGAGCCGATCGTGACAACCTCGGGGTCACCCGCGGACTCCTCGATGATCTTGGCGTTGCGGAGCATCTTCTCAAGCGTCAGGATGCGACCCTCGATGAAGGCCTGCTCGTTCTTGGCATCCTCGTATTCGGAGTTCTCCGAGATATCGCCGAACTCGCGCGCCTGCTTGATGCGCTCGGCCACTTCACGGCGCCGCACGGACTTGAGGTGTTCGAGCTCCTGTTCGACCTTCTTGAGTCCCTCGTTCGACAGGAGGACTTCCTTCTCCAAACACGGCACCCCTCTCCACCGTCAGGCCCATTGAGCGCTCGAAAAACGGACGGACATCCCCGAGCGGGGTGCCCGCCTCCTGAACGCTCGCGCGTATTATATTCCGGATGCTGTAGGCTGTCAACGCGTGCCAAGGCCGTCCAGCTCTGACGCATGAACGATTCTGCAGCGCGGCGGGCGGGGTGGTTGGGGCTGCGGACGGCTGACGCAGGCGGTGGCGCGGCGTCCTGAGGCGGCTGTGCGCCGGCTGAGGGTTGAATTTCAGCA
>JAJZQO010000112.1 GCA_021847575.1 Bacillota bacterium
CCCCCTGGCTCTGATCGCCCTCGCCATACTGGGCCTCTACAGATGCTGCTCCGCCTCCCACACGCCTAGCACCTGCCTCGCCTGCCACGAGCGGCACTTCTACCTGACCGGCCCTGAGGAGCTTCCCGGGCAAGACAAAACCTTGTCCGGACTAACCGAAGGGCGCTCAGGTTGGCGGAACCTGTCTCAACGCCGACTCCGCCAACTTGTTCCGTGCACCGCTACCCACGGATACGGCACAAGCGCCGCAAATGGTGTAGGGCTTGCAAACGACGGCCAGCCGGAGTAGCCGACCAGCGAGGGCTCCGCCCCACATGATCCCCGAAAACAGCGTGCCGGTGCTGCTGCTGGCCATCCGAAACACGGGTGAGCCCGGCTCGCAGTGCCTATTTCATGCGACAGGAGGAGCCCTTCGGTCGGCTCCAAAGATGGTTCGCGAGGAGCGGCGTCAAACTTTTGGCGACGCCATACGATGGCGATCAGCAGATCCGTCGCCCAATGTCGGGATCGCTGAGGACGCATCTCCGTCGTGCAAAATCTGGCATGGGGGCGATTCCTGCCATGTCAATGAAGAATCCTGAGTCGGCGCCGGTTAGGAGTCTCGTCCCAGCGCGGATGGACAGGCTTCCATGGAGTCGCTTCCACTGGCTGGTCGTCATCGGGCTGGGCGTGTCATGGATCCTGGATGGACTGGAGATCCAGATCGCGTCCAGCGTCAGCCCAGTCTTGCAGTTGCATGCAACCCTTGGCCTGAGCGCCGCCGAAATCGGCCTGATCGGGACGGCCTATCTCGCTGGCGAGGTAGGTGGGGCACTCGTCTTCGGACGTCTGACCGACTATCTGGGTCGCAAGCGGCTCTTCATCTGGACACTCGCCCTCTATCTCCTTGCGAGCGGTATCTCAGGGCTCTCGCCGACGCTCTGGTTCCTGCTTCTCTTCCGATTCATTGCGGGGGCGGGAATTGGGGGAGAGTACACCGCCATCAACTCCGCGATTGACGAACTCATTCCCTCCTACTACCGCGGTCGGGTCGACATCGCCGTCAACGGGACGTACTGGGCGGGAGCGCTGATCGGATCGGCCAGCACAGTCTTCTTGCTCAACCCGCGCCTGCTTTCGGTCAACCTCGGCTGGCGGATTGGCTTCTTCCTGGGACCGGTGATCGGCGTGATCATCATCTACATCCGCCGCTACATCCCCGAAAGTCCGCGCTGGCTGATGATCCACGGCCGAAACGCAGAGGCAGAACGGATCGTCGGTGAGATCGAGGAGGGCGTGCTTAGACGCGGTGGAAAGCTGGCGTCTGTTCCCGAAAGCAGCACTATCGAGGTCACCGGCCGCGCCGCGGTCTCCTACTACCAGATCACGACCACCATGTTGCGAAAGTACCCCCGAAGGTCCTTCCTCGGTTTCTCCATGATGGTGACCCAGTCATTTCTCTACAACGCCATCTTCTTCTCCTACGCGCTCGTGCTCTCCCACTTCTATCACATTGCCGCTGACCACATCGGGTACTTCTTCATCCCCTTTGCGGTCGGCAACCTGATCGGCCCGCTACTACTCGGGGGATTGTTCGACACCATCGGTCGGCGCAAGATGATCACGTTCACGTACTGCATTTCCGGCATTCTGCTGGCGATTTCCGGCGCTCTCTTTGACGCAGGGGTGCTGAGCGCCGTCACCCAGACCATCTTCTGGTGCGTCATCTTCTTCTTCGCCTCCGCAGGAGCATCCTCGGCCTACCTCACCGTGAGCGAGATCTTCCCTCTCGAGTTGCGTGGGCAGGCGATCTCGTTCTTCTTCGCCATCGCCCAGCTGGTGGGTGGTGTGGGAGCGCCGTTGCTGTTTGCGTCTCTGATCGGCAGCGGGCATAACCCGGGACCGCTGACACTTGGATACTACGTTGGCGCCGGCGTCATGTTCGGGGGCGGAGTCATTGCCTGGTTCTTCGCCGTCAATGCGGAGCGAACATCACTCGAAGACGTTGCCCAGCCGCTGTCGGTCGCATCGGCAAGCCACACGTCCCCTACCAGCTAGCGGGAGTCACCGGCATGAAACGTCGGCAACCCGAATGGTGCCTCTTCATGCACCACCTGGACGGCATCCGTCCCTGGCTATAGCGATGACAACCCTAAACCGCACCGCCGCCGACTCACCACATTCGAGGGGGAAAGACGATGAGCACCTCTGCCGGGAGCGACACCAGAGTGATCGTTGTCGGCGTCAGCCTGACCAGCGGGTCCCCCACGGCATTGCGATGGGCCCTGGCGGAGGCCAGCGTTCGCCAGGCGCCGTTGCATGCGGTGACGGCATGGCGGCCACCCATTGCTCCACCCGGTCCTGCACCCCGGCCGTCGACATTCCCACCAATGCTGCCAGCAGAGATCCAGACGCGCACCGAGACCGCTTTGGCAGAGGCGGTACGACAAGCCGTCGGTGATGACAGCTCCATTACCTGTACCGCCCTGCGCGGCAATACCGCCACCGTTCTCCTGGCGTCGGCCAGCCATGCACAGTTGCTGGTCCTAGGTCCGATGGACGAGAGTCTGACCGACGCGCTCCTCCAACGGCACCGATTCATGGCGATCATGAAACGGGCGCCGTGCCCCGTTGTCATCATGCCGCCAGCCGACATCGGGGGACGGTAGAGCAGTTCATTCCAGTGCGTGAGGGCCAGGAGGCGGCTGGTGCCGAACCTGCTTCTCAGCTTCGGCCTCAGCAGGTCCCGCACCGCCTTCTTCCACTCCTCCTTGAACTTCACCGCCGGCCGTGGCTCTTGGATCTCCATGCGCACTTGCGTCGGCACGACCGCCATCTCGATGTAGCGATGCACCGTTTCCCGATTCAGCTCGAGCAGCTTCGCGATCTGCCGCTCCGAATACCGCGCTGATGCAACGTTCGGATAGACTGGATGTCGGGCACGTCGTACAGCTCTCTTTCCCTCCTGGCGTCTGATTGGTCTTGCAACCTCAGATTACCAGGAGTTGATTGAGGACCCGATGTGCCCCTCGCTTTACCCTGCCTCAGTCAATTCTGAGTCTGTACTGGTATGGTTTTGGATGACCTCGTGGCATGGTGATGATCGGCGACAGCTGCCCTGGGTGCACGTCAAATACCTCGCCTCGTCCGTCCTGGCACTGGCCGCCCGCCGCATGCAGCTAGACTGGCTCGAGCGCCACAACTTCCGCCCCGTGCTGCTCGAAACCTGCGTAGACCATCGCCTATACCCCGGCACCTGCTACAAGGCGGCCAACTGGATCTACGTCGGCGACACCCAGGGCCGCGGCAAGCTCGATCGCTACGAACTGCGAGATAAACCGATCAAGGCCATCTTCCTCTACCCGCTCGCCAAGGACTTTCGCGCTCAGCTCACGGCCATCCAGACCCTCTCTCCATGGGGTTCAGTGAATGTGTACAGGCCGTTTGTCTGGACCGTCAGCAAAGATTCATCCCCGGCCTATCGACCGGCATGCGGCCAGCGGCTACAATGCATGCGCAGGACTTGGCAATTCCAGAAGCGAGAAGCGAGGCGATCTGCTTCTTGAACTCCCAGCGGCCCGTCGTGGCCGTAATCATGGCGGGCGGCCCCGGTGAGCGGCTCTGGCCGCTGTCCCGGCCCGGCCACCCGAAGCCCCTCGTCGCCATCGAAGGCGAAACGCTAGTCGGCCGCGCCTACCAGCGCGCGCTCCATGTCGCGGACTCCCCGGACCACGTCTACCTCATCGCACTCGAAGCCGACCGCCAGGCGATGCTGGCCGCTCTGCCCGACCTTGATCCTTCCCGCTTCCTCGGCGAGCCGATGCGGCGTGACACCGGCATGGCGGCTCTGACGGCGGCGCATGCCATCGCTTTGGACTACCCTGACGCCGTCCTGGCCATCCTCCCGGCCGACCATATCATGCGCGACGAAACCGCCTTTACCGCCGCCGCCGTGGAGGCCGTGGGCCTCGCGACCGACGGGGACGGGATCTGTCTGCTGGGTGCCGTCCCGACCGGTCCACGCCAGGAGTTCGGCTACATCGTGCCCGAGGGCCTGGACGAGGGCCCACGGCCCGTGGACCGCTTCGTCGAGAAGCCCGACGTGACCTTGGCCACGGAGCTCGTCGAGGCGGGAGCCCTCTGGAACATGGGCGTATTCATCGGCGACGTGCGGTCTCTGATCGCCACAGCGGAGATCGTCGCGCCCGCCCTCCACGCCTCTGCGCGGGACGGAGCCAAGGCCTTGCGCGCAGGCGACTCCAGGGCGCTCGCCGCCATCTACGAAGCGGCCGTGCGTCAGCCTTTCGACCGTGCCGTGCTGGAGCACGCCACCGACCTGCGCGTCGTGCCGTGCGACGCCGGCTGGAGCGACCTCGGCAACTGGCCGGAATTCGTCCGCTACCATCAGAGCACGCGGGGTGACGACGGTGGCGACGGCGGCGTCTTCGACTGGCGCGAGCCGGGGTCTCCACCCCTACAGGTGCTGGGGGCGGAGGATATGATCATCTGCTCGACGCCTGCCGGCAGTCTTGTCGCCACGCTCGAGGCGTCGGCGCTCGTGAGGCCGCCGCGGGTCGACGGGGCTCCGTTCATTCCGCGCAACGCCCGCGTCATCGACAAACCCTGGGGCGCCGAATATGTCTGGGCCGAAACCGACCGCTACGCGGGCAAGCTGCTCTTCGTCCGCGCCGGCCATAGCCTCAGCCTGCAGTACCACGAACGGAAGATGGAGTCGATGTGGGTGCTGGCCGGAGCGGGCACGCTCGAGGTCGACGGACACCCGCAGGCGATCAGCCCAGGCAACACGATCACGATCCTGCCAGGCACGTTGCATCGCCTGACAGCCCAGATCGATCTTTCCGTCCTCGAAGTGTCGAGTCCCGAACTCGACGACGTCGTCCGCGTACAGGACGTCTACGGCAGAGCGTAGCCAGCGTCGCGAGCCTGCCAGGGCGCATGCAGATCCGCCGAGACACCACGCGCAGCACGCACGGTGTCTCGGCGGATTGGTCGTATCGACGGTGATCGGGTCATTTGTGACGCCCCCTTCTGCTCCCCCTCGGCCGCGCCCGCCCCGCACTCAGCGCCTGCGCTGCA
>JAJZQO010000004.1 GCA_021847575.1 Bacillota bacterium
GTCTCTCTGCGGACTCCAAGCTCTCTGGCAGCTACACGAATGGGTACAAGTTCCATGACCTAACTCTAGCACTAATCTACACCAAACTCAATAGAACGCTAGATGTTATCGAGCAGTAACTACCCCCCGTGCTCGGCGTGGTCGCCCCTGCCACCGTCGAGGCTGGTCGGGTGACGGCGAAGCCGGAGGAGGCGTTCGAGATCGACCGGGTCACGGTATGACCGGAGACGCTGGTGCCGGAGCTCGCCGTCAGGCTGCCGTTCGCGCCGACGCTGAAGCCTGTGCTGCCGCTCGTGACGGCCGGGCTCTGTACGGTCACCTGGATAGGCTTCGTGAACTTCGTGATCAGCTGGCCTGTCGCAGTGTCCACCACCTTGAAGGCGAGCGCTGAGACGAGAGACTGCCCCGCGGGCACCTGGATGCTCGCGGGCGCTGCTGTGAGGAGTTCGAACTTGACGGCGGCGGGGAAGGTGCCGGCGGGAATGGCGACGGTGATCGGGCCGTAGTGCAGCGTGCCAGCGGCCCCGGCACCCAGGTTCGTCGTCGCTACGACAGACGAGAAGCCGTGCTGGGTGAAGTCTGGGGCGCCTGTCGCGGCGGGGGCCGTCTTCGGGCTGAGAACCACCCAGCCAGCCAGCGCGGCGGGAACGGGGTGGGCAAGGACGTCTCCCGTGATGGTCGCGGGCACCGCGTTCGGCACGATCTGGCCAGTTGTCGTGACGTTGTCGTACACGCTTGCGGAGTTCACGCTGCTGCTTGTGAGCGTGAACGTGGCGGGCTTCAGCAAAGTGGGAACAAGGAGGCCAGTCGTCTGGTCGACGATGCGCAGCGCGAAGTCGGCGACGACCGTCTCGCCCTTGGGCGCCTTGGCCTGGAAGGACGACGTGGGGGCCTCGAGCAGTTCGAACCGGACAGCGTCGGGCAAGGCGCCCTGAGGCACGTTCACCGTGATCGGGCCGTATTGGACGGATCCGCTGGCGCCGGCCGCGATGTTCGCGGACGCAACCACGTTCGGGAATCCGAGCTTCGTGAAGTCGGGGGCGGTGGTCGCGTACTGCGCACGGGCCGCCATGGGAACCAGGAGCCCGGCCGCTGCCATGAGAGCGGCCATGAGACCGGATCTGCGCAGGTGCACAGAGGGACCTCCTTTGCCGGAGCCACTCGAAGCGGGTCTCGCGATTAACTTCACTCTAGCGCTCAGGGTTTTTGGGGGCTACGGATACAAGTTTGGCCAGCGGACATGCGGCGGAGACCGTGGCCAAACCCGCGGGTTCGGTATACTGGGTGCACAATCGGGCGCAGGCCTGTGCGGGGGCACGAAGCCCCTGTCTGCCATTGAGGTCCGCAAGGTGGGGGAGTGGCGCATGTCCATCGGCGTGGAGATCTTCTCGGACTACGTCTGACCGTTCTGCTATATCGGCGAGGGTCTCGTCGACAAGCTGAGTCGGGAGCCGGATCTGAACCTCGACGTCACGTGGCTGCCGTTCGAGTTGCACGCCGACACGCCCGACGAGGGCATGGCTCTGAGCGCGTACTTCGGCAGGGCGAGCGAGCGCATCGCGGCGATGCACGATGAGCTGAGCCGACGGGCAGAAGAGCTCGGCCTCGCGTTCAACCCGCCGGAGATCCTCGCGAACACGCGCAAGGCGCACGTCCTCACAGAGTACGCGCGCGACCGGCGCCGGCTGGACGAGCTGCACCGGGAGCTCTTTCGGGTGAACTTCGTCGAAGGCGGAAACCTCGGTGCCGATGCGGTTCTCATGGAGGCGACCGGGCGGGTGGGGCTCAATCCCGAGCAAGCGATGGCAGCCCTCGATCGGCCGGAGTATCTCGAGCGAGTGCAAGGGGCCATCCGGCGCTCGCGCCAGATCGGCGTCACCGGCGTCCCGACGTTCATTGTCGACGGCAAGTACATGATCGTCGGTGCCCACCCCTACGAGGCGCTGCGCGACGCGTTGCGGCAGATTGCGCAGGGGAAGGGGTAGGCCGGGGGGACAGGCTCCGCTGGTCGATGGTGGGGAAAGACTGGGCCCAGGTTCCTGCATGCGCATATGGGGTGGTGGCGTGTCCGACTCGATCACAGTGCGGACAGCATCGAAGGAAGACGCAGACAGCATCGCGCGGGTCTCGGTGCGCACCTGGCGGGCGACCTACCGCGGGATGCTGCCGGACGATTTCCTGGACCACTTCGGCGACGATATCGAGAGCAGGACGCAGCGCTGGCGCGCGCGGCTGCCCGAGCGCGGACCGAATTTCACCCTCGTGGCCGCCTCGGATCTGGAAGGGGTCATAGGCTTCGCCTCGGGAGGTCCGGACCGCCAGGATCCCACCTTCAGGGAGATCTACGCGCTCTATGTCCTGCCGGCCTGCCATGGGCAGGGCGTGGGGCGCAGACTCGTGCGCGCGATGGCGTGGGCCCTCGCTCGCCGCGGAGCCGCGCCGCTCCGTGTCTGGGTGCTATCCGCAAATCCGTCGCGCGGTTTCTACGAACGGCTTGGCGGGCGGGCTGAGGGCGTGAGGATCCGCGACATCGGGGGAGCGGAGGTCGAGGAGACCGCCTACCAATGGGCGTCGATTGACGCGCTCGTGTCATCCCCCGTTGTCAACCGATGCAACAGGTGATCTTGCAGCCCGCGCAGCACAGATACCATGGCTTCGCATCGAAACTGGCCAGGATGTGCTCGCGCAGGTGCGGCGGAGGGTCGCACCCTAGCGGTCAGGAACCCGCACGACTTACGGTTGCGTGCGTGAGTCACAGATCTCGCGACCGCCGGGGTCCTTGAGCGCAATGTCCAAGCGTCCGCCGGTGTTACGGACCCTGACGAACCAAAAACCATCCGGCAGCACTCTTGCGGCGTAGCTCCTGCCGCCGAGCGTCAGGACAAGACGCCCGACCGCTTGCGCGTTCTGCTCAAGCTGACCCGCGATCAGGATGTACTTGGGGCTGAACGTCTGCTCGACGTTGGGGCTTACCGGTTTTGGCGGCTGCAGATCGAGCGGCGAGGTCGTAAGAGACACGGTCGCCCCAAGCGCGTCGTCGCACGCATATGGCCCCGTGGCGTCGGCGATGCTCGCGTACTGCCATACCGACCAGTTGCTCTTGTAACGATAAAGAACGGCGGCGACCGTCGACAGCGGTGGCGACGAAGCGCTCGCGGGCTTCGGAATGAGAAAGTACAGCCTGCTCTGCCCCGAGAGATCTGCGTGAAACGGATAGACCTTGGTGATAGCCGTGAATTGCTTGGTGAGCGCGGACTGCGGGGTCGCTGTCCCGCCGCAGCCCGCGAGCGAGACGAGGGAGCATGCCGCGGCAAGCAGCATCAGAGGACGCGTAGCGGATCCCTCCGATCCCCGGCGGGCCATCGGGTTTGGCCGGCAGCTCGCCTGGCCGTTCGCGACGCCTGCCGCGATACGGTATGCCGGCAGCCGCAGAACAGACTGATTTTGCTCAGGCCGCCCACGGCCCGCCCAGCGCCAGGGGAGAAGCCGGTGGGGGACAGATCAGGTGGCGCCGCCTGGCAGGAAGAACTCGACGTGGCCGCACTGCGGGCAGCGATACATCTGGAGCGCAAGAATCTCGATGTCCAACTGGTTCCACCCGGCGAACAGGGCCCCGGCCATGCCCGTGTGCCCGCCGGTGCGGAAGTCTTCTTCGCCAACGAGATCCAGGACGGCATTGCAGTGGGTGCAGGTGACTCGATCGTTCACGGTGCCGCGCCTCCTTGCGCACAGGCTGTGGGGAAGATTTCCCCAACGGGGCCGTCATCCCTTGTGCATACGCCAAGCGGGCGTCGAAACTGTAGCCCCCGCTCACCCGGGACCACCGTGAGCGGGTGCGCCCTTCGGGGAGACGCAGGCGAGTACCCGCCATGACGGCGCCGCGGTCGGCCGCGCACGACGGCGCCCGCCGGGCGGCGCTCAGACGGAGCAACTGATCGAGCGCGGGGTCCATGTGCCGCTCGGCAAAGCGGACTTGTCAGCTCCCTTTGGCGTCGGTTTCGGAACCGCCACATCCCAGATCTGCTGCAGCTGCTCTGACCAGATGGCTGGTGCGGGCCCTATGGGGAGTTCCGGGCTTGTGAAATCCCGGAAGGAATCCCTGAGCGTGGCCGACTCGGCCTTGGCCTTGCCGTAGAACGAGGAGAGGCTGGTCGCGCAAGTCGGGGTCAGATTGCCGTAAAACCCGATTGTGGTGAAGTGGTACCAGGTCGGGTTCCTGCGCTCGAGGTTTGGTACCGGGTCAAGGCTTGTCAGGTCATGGGCGTCGTCCTCGGCGACCAAGAGGGCATTGGACAGGAAGCAGCCCTGTTCGGCGGCGAGCCGGCCTTTCGCTGGTCCGTGGCCGTAGGCGGTTATGCAGAGTTTGGGCAGATTGACGAAGTCGTCGTAGAGGTTGTTGTAGACCTCGAGTTCCCAGTACGCGGTGCAGGCGACGCGCAGGTTGATGTTCGCGTGCCTGGAGTACGCGACCGGGCACGTGCCATAGAGCCTCTGATGGCTCTTGACGTAGTTTGCGAGGTCAGCCATGAGCGTCTGCGCTGTGCTGTCGTTGGCGGCTGCGGCGGTCCAGCGGCCCACGAACATGTCGAAGCCGATCAGATCGGCGATCGAGCCGTCCCCGATGATCGACCGCCCCAGGCGCAAGTTCCGGAAGCCAGGGACGGGGAACTTCAGCGTGATGCCGATGTCCTCGCTTGCGCCGGGATACACCCGCGCAAGCAGGCTTTGCAGAACCGGGTCGGTCGCGGCGGCGAAGTCCGGGCAGGTGCGAGACTGGGAGTTGGAGCCCTGGGCGCAGAACACGAAAAAGCCGCTTCCCAGTCGGTCCTTGAATTCCGCGTAGGACGTGCCCTGGAACATGAAGGGCGGCGCTGGCGTGTCGGTAAAGAGCGGATCGAACTCCTCCCAGGCACTGGTGCCTGCGGTGAAGGGCGGGGGGAGGTGGTCGGCCCACGCACCCGCGTTGGCAAAGGTGACCGATAGGCTGGCGATTACTCCGGCCGGGTTGTACGACCCGCCCGGCGCATTGGTGCCCACGATCTTGATGGTGTTCTTGCCCTGGACAAGCCCTGTGGTGAAGTCCTTGATCGCCACGCCGCTGTAGCCGGAGACTTGGTCCACGAGCCGACCGTTCAGATACACATTCGCCGAGTTGTCGGCCGCGATGCGTAGAACGCCACCCTGGGGCGGCCCGGGGACATTGAAAGTCGTGGAGAGCGTGACGGACTCACCGCTGAGGGTCCCCGGGCCGGATCCCGGCCCGCCCTGACAGGCGGCCTGGCCCTGATTGGCCCAGATCCAGCTGGCTCCGGAGATCTGGGTCCACACGTTGGCGTAGTCGCACTCGACGAGCGCGGGCCGCGCACCCGGTTGCGCCAGCCAATGCCCGTTGGTTGCCACCGTAAGGGTCGCGATACCGTGCGGCGCAGCGCTCCTGGCTGCAGCGAGCGGCGCTCCGGCGACCGTCGTCCAGGTCACGATAGGAAAAAGCAGCGCGAGTCCCCGCACCATCCAGGACTTGGCCCGCGGCTGGAGCCAGCGGCGCGAACGCAGAGTGCGCACAAGAAGCTCCAAAGAACTCCCCCCAATGCGGTGCCAGTTTCAGGAACCAGTCAACGGAAGGCCAGCACGCTCAGCCGTCGCGCGCGAGATAAGGCCCGGCCGGCCCCGCCGTCAGGCCCGCCTGCACCGGGGGGGCGTCCACCGGGGCAGCCATGTGGTCCGTGGATTGCTCCAGCCGCCGAAAACCGTGGACGCCTGTGCCGATGGTGCCGCCGGTCGGGAAAGCTCTTTGCCGCCGACGTTCATGACGGCAGTGCAGCGGTGCATGTGGCCTCGTCGCGCGCGATGGTCGCCTCCACCCGCAGGCGCGGGGGAGGATTCAACGGATGGTGCGGCGATCCCTTGATCGAGCACTCTCTTTCTACGTCCGATAATAGATATTATGTAAATCCGATAGGGGTCGCAGCTATGCAGTCTGATTTCCGTCGGGTCGGTCTTCTCGACGACGCCACTTCCGGGACGGACAGCCAGGTGCGGTTTGCGCACCGTTGCCTCGCCGAGACGCTGCGCTTGCGCCGGGTTTGGGCGCCGCGCTGGCCGGGATCCCTGCGGATTCTTACGCTCTCATCAGACATTCTTCGCGCAACTCCGCTATGTTTCGTGCTGAGTAGACTCGGGTTGCGGCAAGGGACGCTTGGCCGTGCCCATGCTCCTGCGGTTCACCCGTCCGCTCGCGCCAGCGACGACGGGTGCATGGCTGGCCGCCACCAAGGAGGGCAACCGGTTGAAAAACAGGTTCCACGCGCGCACGGCGTTCATTTGGCTTATCGTCGTCCTCCTCGTGGTGGTTGGTGCCGTGCTGTTCGCCCGCAGTTGGCTGGGGCAGTCTTCAGCGCCCGGCGGCAAGAAGGCGCAGAACCTCTCGCAGAGGGTTCCCTACAACATCCTCCTGATCGGCAACAACGCAAGACAGCCCCAAGGTCCGCTCTCGCTCGGGAAGGCTGGTGGGCTGGCCGACATCCTGATGGTCGTGCACATCGACCCCAAGACCGACAAGGTCACCCTGATCTCCATTCCGCGCGACCTGCTCATCGCGATGCCAGGCTGGCGCGTTCCGGAGCCCAAGGTCAAGGAGAGCTTCTTCCTCGGGCTGACGCAGAGCCCGCAGCGCGGGCCGCAAGTCGCCATGCAGGTTGTGAGCCGCTTCACGGGCCTGCCGATCCACGCCTACGTCGCCACGGACTTCAACGGGTTCGTGGATGCGGTGGACGCGGTCGGCTGCGTGAACATCTACATCCCGGCCAGGCTATACGACCCTTTGCACAGCAAGGCCGACTTCACCCAGGGCTGGCATTGCCTGTCGGGCCCATGGGTGCTCGCCTACATCCGCATCCGCCAAAATGCCGCGGGCAACAGCTTTAGGACGAACGACTTCCAACGCATGGGGGCTGAGCAGCAGGTGCTGCTGGCCCTCAAGGACAAGCTGCTGAAGAACCCGGTGCAGGCGGCATTGCACCTGCCGTCGCTGATTTCGGCCTGGAGCCGCGACGTCGCGACCAACCTCACGCACAGCCAACTGCTATCGCTGGGTATGACCCTTGCGCACGCCCACCTGCATGAGGTGACCCTCGGCAGCGATGCCGATTCGATGGCGCTCGCCTCGATGCCGTTGCCCGGCTTCAACGCGCAGGACGCGATCCTTGGCGCCTACTACGACGTGGTGGACGCGGCCAACGTCACCGCTGCGGTGCGGCCGTACGGCTCCAAGGGGGCCTGGACGGGGCTGCCGCCGTTCCCAAAGCCGAAAGACACCCCCATCACGCTCTACGGTAGCCGCCTGACCATGGCCCTCTTGCAGAAGGCCGGCTTCCCGGTGACCTACGGCGGTGCATCTGCGGGCACGCAGCGCCTGACGGTCGTCTTCCCGAACGGCAGCCCGACATCGGGCTTCGCCGTCGGCCGGGCGCTCGCCGCTGGCAACGAGCTCGTGACACCCGGAAACGTCGCGCACGTCACGGTTTACGCTCCCTGAACCAGCGGACGTAAGGCTACCCGCGCGGCGGCGGGGTCCCTTCCCCACCTCCCCGCACCTCTACATCACCCTGTTGGCCGGCTACCACTGGAAGCTCGGCGGGAAGTTCACCTGCTCGAAGCGCACCTTCCTGAAGACCCCGAACACGCGCGCATAGGCGCGGCCCTGGAAGTACACGGGCTGCAGGCCGGGCACCGTGGCCGGGTCGTAGGTCCCCCACTGCACCAGCAGATCGCCTGGCGCCGTCTCCTGCACCCAGTCGATGCCAGGCTCGCTGCCTGGCGGCAGATGCGGCGCCAGGACGAGGAGCGTCTCCTTGCCCACAATGGCGCTGTCCGTCCCGTGCGCGGCATCGATCGCCTTCTTCTCACCGGCGGAGAGGCGGTTCGACGTGTAGAGCGGCTGGAAGTCGACGTTCTGCCGCAGGGGCGGGGGCTCCGCGGTGTAGGCGTACCGCTTCTCCTCGCGGAGCTTCGCGTCGTACGCCGCGCTCGTGCCGGGGTGCTGCTCGATCACCTGGCTCAGGAGCGCTCTCTTTCCGGTCATGTAGTAGAGGGACATCAAGGCACTGCCGCCCACGCTACCGTGCGGATCTGCGGCCGCGGCCCGGCGCAGGAGGCTCTCCGCCCGGCTGTACAGCTCGTCGGGCGGAAAGAGGTCCGTGCCTGAGCCGTAGTTCCAGAGTTCGACGAGGCTCTCGCCCTCACCGTAGAGGTCCATCGCCTTCAGTCCGCCGCTCGCTCCCGCCATGCTCGCAGCCTTGGCGTACAGGCGCGCGGCAACGGCGTAGTTGTTGAAGCGTGCCTGGTAGCGCTGCCAGGCCGGCGTCGGGATGGTGCTGTCGCTGCCGAAGGCGATGTAGCCGGACCGCCCTTCCTGCCAGAGACCCAGATAGTAGAGCAGCGGGCGCTCGAACACATAGCGGGCCAGACGGAAGGCTCCCTCCGGCGTGGCCGCTGCAGATGCGGCCTTGCGCAGCTCCGTGGCGGCCCTCTCCTGCCAGGGGAGGAAATAATTCAGGAAGGGAGTCGGCCCGTAGCCGATGGCCTGCAGCGATCGCGTCAGCGCCGGGATGTCATGGTTCGCCGCCTTGAGACCCTGGATCGCAGGGCCATAGTTCCCGTCCCGCAGCTGGTGGACCGCGATCGCGTAGCGCAGGGCCGGTCTCAGCGCCTGCGGTGCGGACGGAACAAGGCGGGCGATTTCCGCACTCGTCATCTCGACGTCCAGCACCCAGACGAGCCGGCTTGCAGCGTCGTACCCCATATCGCCGTCCGGCAGGGCAAGGGAACGATCGAACGCGAGGACCGCTGCGCCGTAGCGGTGGTCGATCTCGTCGATGCGGCCGATGATGTATGCGATGTCGTCGGACCCCGGGTGCTGCCCGAAGCGACCGAGAAGCGACTGCCAGGCGCCCAGCTCCCTGGGGTCGTACTGTGCCGGGCCCTCGATCCAGAAGGCGCAGTAGGGTCGCGGCGGGTTGCAGCGCGCCGTGTCGACATAGGCCGCGCCCGTGAGTCGCGACACGGCGGCCATGCCCTGCGCGATGTAGCCGTGCGGATCGGCCCCCTGCACGGCTGTCATGACCGAGGCGGGCCAGAACACGCCAGGGAAGGTATGGTAGCGGTCCGAAAAGGCCGCAAGTTCCCGGACCGATCCTGGCGCACCGTTCTGCACGAGGTCGAGGAGTGCCGCCTCGGTCAACGCCGAAGGTGGTGCACCTTTGATGTAGCGCTCGAGTACCGGCACACTCCCCTGGCCGAGGAACGCGTGGCCCAGGATGGACTCCTTCAGGGCCGGAGCGATGCGCGGGTCGGATAGCACCTGCTGCAGGAATGCAGGCGATCCGGAGAAGGTCCAGGGCGCGACTGCGGCGATGCTCGCCGGCGCCGCCTCATAGGCCTTGAGCCAGAAGGCGCTGTCGTCCGCAACCAGGCTCGCCGCGCCCTTGGTCTTGACGTAGCGCGGCTGGAGCGCCAGGTCGAGCGCCTCCGCCGCTGCCCAGGGCGGGCCCGAGCGGATCTCGTTCAGGAGGAACGAGCGCGGCACCGTATAGTCGAGATAGAGTCCGATGCCGAAGTGCTCGATCGCCTGCTCCACAATCGGCACGGCCAGCTTTCGCGGCAACAGATAGACGAGCGACACGTAAGGATCGCCGCTTAGCAGCACGAACGGCGAGTCTTGCAACGATGCCTTGATGCTGGCAGCCAAGGCCCTGGGGTGGCGGCGCAGGATCGTGCGCCCTCGCATGTTGCCCACAAGCGCGTCATGCAGAGCCTGCGCGAATGCCGTCGCCGGCTGGGGCGCGGGCGGGGTGCGGGACTGCACCGCCCCGCAGGCGGAAAGGCCGAGCGCTGCGCAGGCAGCGAGGACCGCGGAAAGTTGCCTGGCGCGTCTTGGCATCCCGATCCTCCTTCATGCGCCCACGCCGTGGTCGCAGGAGCCGCGGCGGGCGGTGCACCCGTCCACGCCTGTCTGAGATCCGCCGTCCGCCCCGCGGCGGCGGCGCCGTGCCCAACTGCCGCCGGCCGCCCGAAACTGCGGGGATCTCCCGACATGGTCCAACTTTGCGGCCAGTACTTCAGCCTGGCAACTGGGACATGTTGGCTCGTGCGGGCCGCCGAATGCTGCGCGGCACGCAGGCGGGCCTTGAGTCCCTTCGCTGAACGCGCCTGCCGGCGTTCTCCGTACGGCCTTCGTACGCGCATGCCTGTCTTGCGTTTGCACCATGCCCCTGCGCGTGTTGACCGACGGCATGTCCGCGGCATATGGGTGCATCAAACACGGATTAGACGCGTCTAATCCGTCCGGCCCAGGGGGTCTGAAACATGGTCGAGATTACGCATAGGAAGCCGCTCGGTGCGTGGGGCGCCAAAGGCTGCGGCGAGGCTCCGGGCAACCGTGCGGCCAGGCTGCATTTCGAGGCGCGCCCAGGGCTCGCGGCATCTGCGGTGGGCCTGAAACCCTGCGCCTGTGAGGGGGGCCGGGGGCGATGAACGACATGGCTGTCGCACCTTCGCAGGCGGTCCAGGTTGCGGCGCGCGACGCCCTCGACGGCCGCAGGCGCGGCCTCAAGGCGCTCCTGCCTTTCGTCGGGCCCGCCTTCATCGCATCGGTC
The DNA here is from genome assembly GCA_021847575.1 of Bacillota bacterium. Lineage (GTDB taxonomy): Bacteria > Bacillota > Sulfobacillia > JAJZYS01 > JAJYTV01 > JAJZQO01. The sequence goes on from JAJZQO010000004.1 coordinate 10,653, forward strand.
GCCTACATCGACCCAGGCAACTATGCCACGAACATCCAAAGTGGCGCGCAGTTCGGCTACCACCTGCTCTGGGTTGTCGTTCTGGCCAATGTCATGGCGATGCTGTTCCAGAACCTGTCCGCCAAGCTGGGCATCGCCACCGGACGCAACCTGCCCGAGCTGTGCAGGTTGGAATTCTCCCGGCCGGTGTCGGTCGGCATGTGGGTCGTGAGCGAGATCGCCGCCATGGCGACCGATCTTGCGGAGTTCCTGGGGGCCACGCTGGCGCTCAACCTGCTGTTCGGCGTTCCCATGCTCATCGCGACCGTCATCACCGGCGTCCTGACCTACGCCATCCTGACACTCGACCGGTACGGCTTCCGTGCCCTGGAGGCCGCGATCGGCATCCTGGTGGCGGTGATCGCGCTGAGCTACCTCGTCGAGACCGGCTTCTCGCATCCCGCCTGGGCACAGGTGGCCTACCACGCATTCGTGCCTTGGCTGCACGGGCCCAGGAGCGTCCTCCTGACGGTCGGCATCATCGGTGCCACGATCATGCCGCACGCGGTCTACCTGCACTCGGGCCTGATGCAGGACCGCGTCCCGGCCCGGACCGCCAGCGACAAGCGGCGCCTGCACCACTTCGAGCTGCTGGACGTCGTCATCGCGATGTCTCTCGCCGGGCTGATCAACATGGCGATGCTCTACATGTCGGCATCGGTCTTCCACAGCGGCCATGCGGGCGTCAGCGACATCTCTGGGGCCTACCGCACCCTCATGCCCCTCCTGGGCGATGCGGCGGCAGCCGTCTTCCTCATCTCGCTGCTGGCTTCAGGGCTCTCAAGCTCCGCCGTGGGCACGATGGCGGGCCAGGTGATCATGCAGGGCTTCGTCGGCTTCCGCATCCCAGTCTGGGTGCGCAGGCTGGTAACGATGGTCCCGACCGTCGTCATCGTAGCGCTTGGCGTGGACCCGACGCTGACGCTCGTCATCAGCCAGGTCATCCTGAGCATCGTCCTGCCGCTGCCCATGGTCGCGGTCGTGAAGTTCACAGCCCGTCGAGACCTGATGGGCGAACTCGTGAACTCACGGCTGGTCACCGCGACGGCTGTCGCCGCGACCGCATTCGTGCTCCTGCTCAACGTCATCCTGCTCTGGCAGACGGCGGGACTTCATCTGCCGTGGCTGGGATAGGTCGGCCCGTTCCTGCGGGGGGTGCGCGCAACCGGGCGCGCACCCCCCACGCTCAATCCTCGAGTGGAGAGAAGTGCCGCTGGTCTGGCATTGCCGCCTCTTCCTCCGCGGCTGCGCGGCTACCGCGAGGAGCTTTGCACGGGCGCGTCGAAGCCGGCGCCCGCAGGGGAGCGACTTGGTCCCGCAGTTGCCCGCCCTGCACCCCGGATAAGGAGGCTGACGTCTTGGAGTTGCCCGCCCATTTCCTGCACCAGCACCCGCCGGTGCGCAACGTGAACCAGGTCTTTGAAGCCCAGCTGACGCGTGGTGACAGGATCGCGGACCGCTTCGCCTCGGTCATGGGATCATGGACCTTCATCATTGTGCAAAGTGTGCTACTGTTCTGCTGGGTCGCGCTCAACATAACGGGCTGGATCTTCCACTGGGACCCGTACCCGTTCATCCTGCTCAACCTGATGCTGTCTTTTCAGGCGGCTTATGCCGCGCCGATCATCATGATGTCGCAGAACCGTCAGGCCGACAAGGATCGCATCGAGGCCCACCACGACTTCGAGGTGAACACGAAGGCCGAGGAGGAGGTCCGGGTGATCCTGGAGTATCTCGAGGCGCAGGGCATCGCCCTGCGCGAGGTTGGGCAGCGGCTCGAGCGCCTCGAAGCCCGCATCTGCTCTTTTGGCCCTTGAACCGGACTCGCGGCGCGAAGTTGCCCAAGCCTCGGGCTACGGACGGTGGTGGGCATCGCGCCAGAGGCGAAGCGGGCGAAATCTCGCCAGCCGGTCCGGCTCCGCGTGGGGCCAATGGACCATCGTCAAACGCTTAAGCAGGTGATAGTCCCAACCAGGGCGTATTCTCCACCCGACCTCAGGCGTATGCCGTGAAGGAGTCTAATGCATGTCCTTGCCCCTGGCCGACCGCCCCAACACTCCATCCGACTTTGCCGAGGAGAAGATTCGCACGCCGCTTGAGACGGCCGTGCGGCGCTTTCTCAAGAACCGGCTAGCCGTATTCGGCCTGGTCCTGGTCATCTTCATGGTCGTCATAGCCATCATTGCGCCGGCGATCGCCCCGATGAGTCCATACACTTCCTACCCGAACGGCACGACCATGCAGGGGCTGCCGCTGAACCCGACGTGGCAGTGGCACCACTTCTTCCTCGGCACGGACTCGTCCGGCCGGGACGAGATCAGCCAGCTGCTCTACGGCACGACGGTTTCGATGCAGGTCGGCTTCATGGCGACCGCGATCACATTGGTGATCGGCGTCGTCATCGGCCTCGTTTCCGGTTACCTCGGCGGCATGTGGGACAACATCATCATGCGCGTCACGGACATCTTCCTCGCCTTTCCGCTCTTCCTCTTCGTCATCCTGCTGCGGTCGGTCGTCACCCATCCGACGGTCGCCACGGTCTACACCGTCATCGGCGTTCTCGGCTGGGCCGGCATCGCGCGCATCACGCGAGGTCAGACACTGGCCGCCCGCAAGCTCGAGTACGTGGAGTCGGCGCGCGCCGTCGGCGCCAGGGTGCCGAGCATTCTCTTCAAACACATCTTTCCGAACATCATGGGCCCCGTCGTGGTGTACGGCACCCTGCTGATCGCGAACAACATCCTGCTCGAATCCGCGCTCTCGTTCCTCTCCATCGGTGTGCCCGACCCCACGGTTTCCTGGGGCAAGATGATCAACCTCGGGCTCAGCTGGTACCAGACCGATCCTTGGCTAATCGTCTGGCCGGGTATCGCCATCGCGCTTGCGACACTCGGCTTCAACCTCCTGGGGGATGGCCTCAGCGACGCGCTCAACCCTCGCGCCAACCAGTAACGGGGGCTGAGACGCGGCATTGGGAGGTGATCAGTCGGGGTAGAACGTCCTTTCGGTTATCCGAGAGATCCTCGAACCGCAATGTGCCTAGGGAGGTCGAAGAATGGCGAATTCCTTCTGGAAGCGATGGTCCATGGCGGCCGCGGGCGTGGCGACGCTGGGTCTGACGGCATCCATGGCCGTGCCTGCCGTCTCGAACGCGAGCGGCGGCAACACGCTGAACTTCTCGTTCTCGAGCAACATCGAGACCCTTGACCCGACCGAGTGGACCGACATGACCTCGATGTACCCGATGCAGGAGATCTACGACACCCTCGTCGAGTACGACAACGTCAACTCGAAGATCGTTCCGGGCGTTGCCACCTGGAAGGTCTCGAAGGACGGCACGGTCTACACGTTCTACCTCAAGAAGGGGATCAAGTTCTCGAACGGCGCCCCCCTCACCGCCGCGGACGTCATCTACTCCATCAACCGCGTCACACGCGGCGACGCGAACTCGAGCGGCGCTGCCCCCTACGGCTTCGCCTACTCGGACATCAAGGGCTACAGCCAGTGGAACAACGGTGGCAAGGCGCCGCCCGCCGGCATGAAGGGCATGGCTGGCGTAACTTCGCCGGCGCCGAACGTGGTGCAGTTCAAGCTGATCACGCCGCAGGCGTTCTTCCTGAACGTGATGGCGCTGATGTCCGCGGCCATCGTCGACCCGACGGTCGTCGCGAAGTACGGTGCGAACTACCAGCTCCACGCCGTCGGCACCGGCCCATACAAGCTCGCAAGCTGGAACCAGGGCCACCAGATGGTGCTCGTTCCGAACAAGACGAGCTGGCGCTACACCAAGGGCGAGCCGACGGTGGTCATGGACGAGAACGTCTCGCCTGACCTCGCGCTGCTGCGCTATGAGCAGGGCCAGTACGCGTTCGACTTCGGCCCCTTGCCGTCTGAGGTGTACGCCAAGGTCCTGTCCTCGGCGCAGCTCAAGAGCCAGTACCACAACGTCGTGGAGAACGGCGTCGTGTACCTCGCCTTCAACACGACGAAGCCGCCGTTCAACAACGTCTACGTGCGGCAGGCCGTCAACTACGCCATCGACAAGCAGCTTCTGATCAAGAACATCACGAACGGCCGCGCGCAGCTCATGACGCAGCCGTTGCCGCCGGGCATCCCGGGTTACAACAAGGCGATCAAGAACCCGTTCCCGTACGACCCGAAGCTCGCCAAGGCCCTGCTCAAGAAGGGCGGATACAAGGGCCAGCAGCTCAACTTCATCTACCCGTCGAACAACACCGACCACATCCGCACGGCCGAGATGATCCAGCAGAACCTGCGTGCCATCGGCATGAAGGTCAACCTCAGCGGCACAAGCCAGATCGGCAACTACTGGCCGCTTGAGGACAACGCGAGCGGCAACTGGAACATCGCTTGGACAGACTGGTTCCAGGACTACCCCGACGCCCAGGACTTCCTGTTCAACCTGCTGGCCAAGGAGGCCTTCGGGGCGACCAACGTCGGCGACTGGACCAACCCGGCATTCCAGAGCCTCGTGAGCCAGGCCGACTCCCTGCCCGCGAGCGAGAACTACCAGCGCAACAACGACTACTCGAAGGCTGAGACCATCGCCGTCAAGCAGGCGGCATGGGCCTACCTCTACACCGAGTGGAACGACGCGCTGATCCAGCCGTGGGTCAAGCCGCAGGGCACCTACAAGGACCTGATGCTGTACCTGCACCCGGTCAAGACCCCGCAGTTCCAGTACATGACCGTAGCGCCTCACTGATCCATCGGCAAACCCGGGGCCGGCCCCTGGCCGGCCCCGGAATTCTCGCCTACGAAAGCTTGGGTGATACGCTTTGGGTTCCTACCTGGTCCGGCGCGCGATCTGGACGATCGTCACTATTTGGGCGATCCTGACGGTGACCTATTTCATCGCGTACCTGGTCCCGTCCGACCCAGCGCGCCTGATCGCAGGTCAACATGCCAGCGCTGCCACGCTTGCGTCGATCCGGCGGGCCCTGGGGCTCTACCACCCCCTGTGGTACCGCTACCTCGTCTATGCGAACCAGTTCATCCATGGCAACCTCGGCTACGACTTCATCATGCGCCGCACCGTGTCGGGCATGGTGCTCCAGGCGGCGCCCTACACGTTCTATCTCGCCGTCGTCGCGGTCGCCTTCGAACTGCTGATCGGCATCCCGATCGGCATCATAGCCGCAGTCAAACGGTACTCCTTCGTCGACAATTTCCTGCGCTTTTTGTCCATCCTCGGCATCTCGATGCCGACCTACTGGGTGGGTTCGATGCTGCTGCTGCTGGTGGGCTTCAAGTTGGGCTGGCTGCCGCTCGGTGGCGTCTCGGCCCCCGGCGTGATCCTGCCGGCCCTTTCCGTGGGCATCACGGGCAGCGCGTTCTACGCCCGTATCCTGCGCTCGTCGACCCTCGAGACGATGCGTCTTGACTACGTGCGCACGGCTCGCGCCAAGGGAGCCGGTGAGGCGCTCATCCTCTTCAGGCACACGATCCGCAATTCGCTCATTCCTGTCGTGACCTACCTCGGCCTCGACCTGGGCGCCTTGCTCGGGGGCCTGATCGTCACCGAGACGATCTTCAACTGGAGCGGGCTGGGCTTCCTGCTCAACACAGCGCTCGGCCAGGACGACGGCGCGCTGATCATGGGGGTGACGCTCTTCTCGGCGAGCGCCATCGTGATCATGAACTTCGTCGTCGACATCATCTATGCGTTCCTCGACCCGCGCGTGTCCTACAGCTGACCTTGGACCAAGACGAGGGAGCCGCCCGCATCGGGCGGCTCCCTCGTCTTGGTGGCCTCGTGGCACGACGCCCGGATCCAGCCGTGGGTGCGGCCACAGGGCACGGCGCAGGACCTGATGTACTGCCTGCACCCGGTCAAGACACCGCAGTTCGAGTACCTGAGCGTCGAGGCCAACTGAGGGGCTCAGTCCCGGCGGCGGGAGGCGACCATCACCGGTCGGTTCCCGCATTCTTCCTGGTCGTCCCTGTGGCGGAAGCGGGCAGGCTGATGGTGTCGCGCACGTTTGCCACACCAAGGGGCATTGCGGCGCGAAATCCGCCTGAACCATCGGGAGGAAGCACTTGGCGAAGCGCACATCGCTCCGATCCGCGATCGCGGTCGCGGCAGGTGTGGCCCTGGCCCTGCTCGCCGTGCATGGCGACGTCCTGCGCGCGACGGCCGGTGGGGCCGCCGAGACGCAGCACGCCAGCCTGGCCGCAAAGGCCATGCTCAGCTGGTACTACTTGCCGCCATACGGCCTCTTGGCGCGCTACGCCGAGCCGCTGGGCGGCGCCACGCAGACGGTCGACCTCTGGGGCTACTCCTGGGCGCTCGCAGGTCTCGAGGACGCGGCAGCGCTGCCGGGCGGCGAACGTCTTTTGCCACTTTTGCGCCTGCTCGCCGACAACCTGGAGGCCTACTGGGACGGCGATGCGGCACTGCCTGGCTACGCCCCGACGGTCTATCCGGGCCCAGGTGCACTCAAGTACTACGACGACAACGCATGGGCCGGCCTCGACCTCGTCGCGGCATTCGAGATGACAGGCGACATGACCTATCTCGCCAGGGCCGAGCGCGTGTTCCGCTACCTCGAGTCCGGCTGGGACCCGGCGGGCGGCGGTATCTACTGGAACGAGGCGCACCTGACGCGCAACACAGCCTCCACGGCACCCACGGCGGAACTTGCGGCGTGGCTTTACATGGCGACGCGCAAGAAGAGCTACCTCAGCTGGGCCGAGCGGCTGTTCGCCTGGGAGTCGAGGCAGCTCGTAAACCGCAGCACGGGCCAGGTCTACGGCAACATCGACACCGACCGGAACATCTCCTCCACCGACTGGACGTACAACCAGGGGAGCGTGATCGGTGCGGCCGTCCGGCTCTATCGCGCCACGCACCGCGCTTCGTACCTCCAGGCCGCGCAGCGCACGGCCGGGTTTGTCCGCGCCCAGCTGGTCAGACCGGACGGTACGCTCCTGCCGCCGGCCGAGTTCGGCGGCGTGCTCGCGGACGACCTCCGTCTGCTCTACGATGTAACGCATGACCCAGGGATTGCCAGGCTCGTCGCCGTCAACGCACGGGCGGCCTGGACGCGGGCCAGGAACCCGCAGGACCTGATCGGCGACGACTGGCAGGGCCCGCCCCCCACAACGGCGGGCCTCCCGCTGCTCACGCAGACCGGGGCCGTACGGCTGCTCGCTGCGGACGCCGCGGTCAAGGCCTCGGTGGCGGGGCCGCTGGGCTTCCTGCATCGCCCGCCCGTCACCCCCGCCGGGTGAAGCGGCGGCGAACGGCGCCTGCGCGGCTGCCCCTCGAAGGAGGATGGCTACGCCGGCTTGCGGTGGCGCAGTGGCATCCGCGCCCGCTGGCCGGTTTCCTGTTCGAAGGCGAAGGCAAGGTGTAGGAGCGTCTCTTCGGCAAAGGCGGACGCCGTGAACGTGAGGCCGAAGGGCTCGCCGTCGCCCGTCGTGCCCGCGGGCACGCAGATGGACGGGTAGCCCGCGCGCGCCGCGATGTCGGCGCCGTAGTTGTTCGGGAAGACCAGCGCGTCCAGGTCGTATGCGGCGAGGGCGTGGTCGATGCCCTCCTGCCGGGACCAGAGGAGGTCGCGCCTGCGTCCATACAGGTACTGGGGATCGCTCAGCGTGCCGGACGTGGCCTCGGACTGCAGCAGGAGCGTCTGACCATAGCGCAGCAGGAGACGCCTGTTGCGCTCGTTGAAGAAAATCAGTTCGTGCAGGCTGTGCACCGGCACGTCGGGTCCGAGATGGCCAAGGTAGGCGTTGAGGTCTGCCTTGAACTCGTAGAACAGAACCTCCTCCCCCCACTCCCTGCCCGCGGAGGGGATCGCCACCGGATCGACGATCGTGGCGCCCAGGGCTGCGAGGCTGTGCAGGGTTTGCTCGAAGCCCTCCGCGAGCGGCGCGGGAAGTTCGCCGATGTAGTCCCGCCCGACGCCGAGGCGCGCGCCCTTCAGGGCGTCAGGGCGCAACTCGCCGGGCTGCGGCAAGGGATGGTCGGCGCCGAGCAGCGAGATGGGATCGCGCCTGTCGCCGCCGACCATCCCTCGCAAGAGTGTCAGCGCGTCGCGCACGCTCCTCGCGATGGGGCCGGCCGTGTCCTGGCTGTGCGCGATCGGGATGATGCCGCTGCGGCTGACATGGCCGAGCGTCGGCTTGATGCCGACAACGCCCTGCTGGCTTGAGGGGCTGAGGATGGATCCCGACGTCTCCGTACCCACCGCGAGCAGCGTGAGTTCACCTGACACCGCCGAGGCGGAGCCGGAACTCGAGCCGCCGGCATCGAACGGACCGCAAGCGTTCAGCACCTGGCCGCCGCGCGAGGAGTAGCCGTTCGGCATGCCTTCCGACATGAAGTTCGCCCATTCGGTCATGCCGGCCTTGCCCAGGATCACGGCGCCGGCCTGGCGGAGCCGGCGCACCAGATAGGCGTCGCGCGCAGCGTAATGGGCGGCCAACGCCAGCGAGCCTGCACTCGTGTGCTGGTGGTCGCCCGTGTCGATGTTGTCCTTGAGCAACACCGGAATGCCATGCAATGGGCCGCGCACATGGCCAAGACGCCGTTCCCTGTCCAGGGCCGCGGCGATCGCGGGCGTGTCCGGGTTGACCTCCAGGACGGCGTTGAGACCGTGTGGCGCTGCGTTGCGGCCCGCGATCTGATCCAAGTGGAGATAGACGAGCTCCTCGGACGTGAGCGCGCCTTGTTCGAAAAGGGATTGCGCCTGCTCCAGCGTCAGTTCCTGCGGCAGAGAGTCGAACACCATCTGGGCTACCTCCTGCGGGCTGAGGTCAGGAGCGCGTCGGGCCCGCCGGGGAAAGGCCTTGCCCGAGGCGCTTCGCCATGATCACCCGTTCGTCGGCCACGCGGACAAGACCTTCGATGCTGTCGGCGTCCTCAGGCGCCGATGCGATGCCGAGGCGACCGCCGACGCGGACCTCCCGCCCGTCGCGGATCAGCACGGCAACGCTGCGCAGTTCGTCGAGGTAGCGGCTTGCCGCCTGCAGGGCCTGGGCGAGGTTGGCGTGGGTGAGCAGGATGGCGAACTCGTCGCCACCCCAGCGGAATACGGTGTCGCCATCGCGGCGGATGGCGTTGAGCGTCTTGGCCACCACGGTCAGCGCCTCGTCGCCCGCCAAGTGGCCGTAGCGGTCGTTGATCGCCTTGAAGCCCTGCAGGTCGAGGATGACCAGCGAAAGCGGCTGGCTGTAGCGCCTCGATTCCTTCCACTCGGCGGCGATGCGCTCGTCGAAATTGCGCCGGTTGCCGATGCCTGTCAGGGTATCGGTGCGCGCCGCGGCGGCCAGTACGCTGCGGTGTCGGCCCTGGCTGAGGAGGACGGCGAGATGCAGGCCGAACATGCCCGCCAGGGACAGTGCCTCCTGCGAGAACGCGTCGGGCTGCGCGAGGCTGTCGATGCAGATCAGCCCCACGAGGTGGCCGTTCAAGACCAGCGGAGCGGCAATGCTGGCGACGGGCCAGGCGGCGTCCGGCGGCAGCGACCCGCGCACGACATCCGTGGCGCGTATGCGGGGCAGGCCGCGGCGAAAACCGTCCTCGTCGCCACCGTACCATGCCAGGGCGTCCTCGAGCGTGCGCATGCTCCAGTGCGGCGGCGGGCCGGCCTCCGCGTAGCCGAGGGCGGACCTCAGCTCCAGCTGTGCGCTGTCGGAGAGCCAGAGGGTTGCGGCGTCGGCCCCCGGCACGAGCCGGACGGCCGCCGCGAGCGCGTGGTCGCACAGTTCCTGTATGTCCTCCACTGCCCCGAGCGCGTGCAGGGCCGCCAGAAGGTCCGCCAGGCGCGACGTCGCGAGAACGCCCTGGAGCGCGATGTGCAGGCGGTCCGCGGCACGGCGCAGGACCTCGCGCTGCCCTTGGCCGAACGCGGCAGGGCTGCGGTAGTAGAGCAGCTCGAGCACGGCCTGGGGGCGACCGTCAGGCTGCAAAAGCGGCAGGATGGCGAAAGACTGCAGTCCCGACTCGAGCTGACGGGCCGTGCTGTAAGGGGACGTGAGCGACAACGGGACCCACATGGCCTCCGTGGGCGCCTGGCCTTTAAGGCCGGCCACGAGCGGCGAGGGCACGTCGGGCGGTTGGAAGTCGCCCATGCCTTGCCCTGCCAACAGGTGGGCCCGACCGCCGGGCAGCCAGATGAGACCGACATCCGCGCCTGCGAACGGCAGGAGGAGTTGCAAGGCGCGCTGGGCGACGCCTTGCGGCGTGCCCTGCTGCGTGACCTGGCGCGAGAAGTCGAGCAGGAAGTCCTGCTGGCGCGACGTCTGGTTCGTCGCCTCCAGTTGTCCAAGCCGCTCGATCGCGTCGCCGACGGCCAGGACGAGTGCCTCAAGGGTCGAGATCTCGTCCTGAAGGAAAGCTCCGGTGCGGCTGCGCTCGATGTTGAGCACGGCGTGGATCTGCTCGCTCACCTTGATGGGCAGGGCGAGCTCGCTGTGGGTTGCGTCGATGCCTACGCCCTGCACGAATTCGGGGTCCGCCTGCGTGTCCGGCACGTGCTGCACGCGACCCGTGCGCAGGGCGCGGCCCGTAATCGACTGGAGCGGCAGGGTGATGCCGGACGGCGGGGTCCAGCCCAGCGCGGAATGCACCCGCATGTGCTCGCTGTCGACCTGGACGAGGATGTCCGCGTGCGTGAAGCCGAGAATGTCCTGCAGCCAGAGCAGGAGCTCGCGGTAGATCTGGTCGGGATGGTCCAGCGCGGGCAGGCGGAGCAGTGCCTGGGAAAGGAGGTGCGCGCGACGGGCGGATTGCTCGGCCGCGCGACTCACGCGCCGGAGCGCAAGGCCGATAGCCCCGCCCACCGCCACCGCGAACAGTGGGACCAGCAAGGACGCGAGCGCAATGTCCGGGCTGGCGGGGCGGCGCACGAAAAGGGTGAACAGGCTGGCGCCGATTGCGATCAGGAATGCGGGCAGGGGCCCAAGAGCGATGCCGCTCGTCATGGTGACGACCGCGAGCAAGGGCAGGATCCACGCGAAGGAGAGCGGCAGGAATGCAACCACCGCGGCAAACGCAAGGAGGACGGCGCCACGCAGAACGCGACCCGCCAGAGCACGCCGTGGCCAGGAGCGGCCGGCGATGGTCCCGCCCACGCCTGGCCGGCCAGTCGGCCCCGTCGCCGCCAAGTGCACCGCCTCTAATCGTTGAACTAGGATGGCTCGAGTTGGCCACAAATACCAATTGGCAATTCGACCTCCCCCGCCGCTTCCCTGCTCGGGAGGTCGGCAGGACTCCGCACCACACTGCGCAGAAGCATGCGGGGACCAGCCGTCAGGGGAGAGCGAGCGAGATGGAGAGTTCGTGCCGCATCAGGCTGAGGGTGCGCTACGGCGAGGCCGACCGCATGGGCATCGCCTATTACGCCCACTACTTCGACTGGTTCACCGAGGGGAGGACGGAGCTGCTCCGCCAACTCGGAGGCAGCTACCGGAACATCGAGGACCAGGGACTCCTGCTGCCCGTCACCTCGACCGGAGCCCGCTACCTTCGGCCGTGCCGCTACGACGACGCCGTGGAACTGGAGACGTCGGTCAGGGTGTCGCCCACGCGCATGCGCTTCGACTATCGCCTGCGCATGGACGGCGACCTCCTGGCGGAGGGCTTCACCGAACACGCGTTCGTGCGCAAGGGCGACCTGCGGCCCGTGAACGCCCGCCGGGCGTTCCCAGGCATCTATGCGCAGTTCGCAGACCTGCCGGCCCATTCCCCAGCCCCGCATGACGCCTAGAGGCAGGTCGGCAACTGGGCGCGCCGACTGGACGACGGCATGGCGGGCTTGGCCGCCGCCACGTCGCCTACCGTCGCACCAGCGGCAAGAAGAGCTGGTCGACGATCTCCGCCAGGCTGGCGTCCGGGACGGGACCACGCCGCACGAAGAACAGCTCGTGTCGTGCCAGAGCGACCGGTAGCGAAGCGATGCGGTCGGTGACGGCCAGGCCTGCCCTGGTTTCGCCCCGGGAAGCTGCGCGCTGCAGGATGGCTGCCATCGCCTGCGTGGCTGCTGCCATGCCATGCATCAAGGACACGTCTGCCTCGTCGCGGATCGAGTCCGCCGCGATGCCGAAGATGTTTGCGAGTCCGATTTCCTCAACTCCGGCGGAGACCCGCCCGAGCAGGGCCAGAACGTCGCCGCGCAGCGTTCCGGTGTCTGGCAGCGGTCCGGGCAGCAACGGCGCATGCCGGAGCATCGCGGCCAGGATCAGGTCCGCCCGGCGTGGCCAGCGGCGGTACAGGACGGGCTTGCTTGTCCGCGCTCGCCCGGCGACGGCTCCGATGGTCAGGTTCGCATATCCGACGTCCATCAGCTCGCGCCAGGCCGCGTCGAGGATGGCATCCTCCAAGGTGGCGCCGCGCCGCCGCCGGGCGACTGCCGGATGTCCGGGTGATCCAGGGTCGGTCAAGTCGTCCCTCCTCCAACTGGATACGTGGCGTGGCCAGGCACAACCCTTGTCTTGCGCGTCAAGGGACTGGCGGGGATCGGGGACGCGGCGGCAATCCTCCCCGGCCGGAGGACCACGCGGGCCACTCGGAAACTTGTCGTGTGAGCGTCGGATCACGGCCAGCGCACCGCTGCTCGGCGCGACGGTCGCCGCCGTCGCCCGCCTGCCTCCGGCCACGAGATTCCACGCCTGCGCCACCAGCATTCAGTGCACGCTGACGCGTCACCTCCTGGCGCGGCGCTCCCGGGCCCGGAGTCGAGCACGGCTGGCCGTTTGGCGCGTAGACCTGATGCGGCCGGCGAGGGACTTTCGCCGGTGTTCGGCCGCAGTTTGCGACGCGCGTGGGTGCGGCATCTGGTCAACCTGCTGCCGCCGCTGGCGGACGGATACCCGCATCTCGCCGCGAAAGCGAGGCATCTGCCGGACGGCGTGGCCCAGGCGCTTGGCCGCCTAGGTCAGCCTGAGGTCCGGGAAGTAAACATCGACGGTTTCCCCCGCCGTGGGCAGGGGCCCCTCGGATCCCAGGTCCGCGGCGAACCGGCCCCCATCCTGGGCGCGCAGCTCGATGCGCCAGCCGAAGTCCTTCGGCCGCGCACGTTCCACGACGGCCCGTACGGCCACGAGGTCAGGGTCCGCCTGCCAGCGGGCCTGCGCAGGGTGCACCGCGAGGCCGCCCGCGAGTATCTGGTAGCCGAGCAGGATCGCTGCCTGCGGGTTCGGCGGCCGCCGCACGAGATCGTGCGTCGGTCCCTGCGCCAGCATGCGACCGTCCGCGATGAGGCAGAGCTGATCGCACAGCCGCTGCACATCGTGCAGGTCATGGGTTGCGATCAGGGCGCAGGCCCCCAAGGCCTCGACGCGCTCGAGCAGGAGGTCGCCCATGCTGCGGCGGGCGGCGGCGTCAAGCCCCGAGAAGGGCTCGTCCAGCAAGAATAGGCGGCGTCCGCCGAAGAGGGCCCGGCCAAGCGCGAGCCGCTGCCGCTCGCCGAACGACAGTTGTCGCACGGGCCGTCCTCCGAGCCGCCAAAGGTCCAGACGCTCGAGCGCAAGCCTGGGTTCGATGCTGAGAGCGGGTCCCAGCGCCCTGAGGTGCTCCTCCGGCGTCCAGTGCGGCACCAGGCCCTGGCGCTGGGGCACCCAGCCGATTGGCCGCTGCCACGGCGGCAGGCTGCGATAGTCGAGGCCGGCGAACAGCAGGCTGCCGTTCGCCGGCAGGAGCCCAGCCACCGCCCGCAGGAGCGTCGTCTTGCCAGCGCCGGACGGCCCGTGCAAGGCGCAGATGGTGCCAGGGCCGACGGCGAAGCTCGCGGCGAAGGACAGCTCGGCCCCCTGCGGTGCCCGCAGGTCAACGTGCAGCACGGCGTGCCACCCCCATAGCCAGAAGCGGCAGCGGCAGGGCGATCGCGACCAGCACGAGCGCCAGCTGCAGTGCGGGTCCGAGGCCGAACTCGCTGAGAGCGATCCAGATGCCGACGGGCAGGCCCGTCGGATGGTAGGCGAGGACGATGGGAGCACCGAAGGCGCCGATCGTGCGGGCCCAGGCCATTGCGCTGGCTATTGCGAGGCCCGGGCCCGCGAGCGGCAGGGCGACGCGCCAGAAAGCCCGCAAGGGACTGAGGCCCGCAAGCCACGCCGCCTCGAGGATGTCCCGGTCCAGGGCGCCGAAGGCGGCCCACGCGGCGTAGATGAAGAAAGGCGCGGCCTCGTAGAATCCGGCGATGGTCAGCCCGAGAAAGCTGTTCGTGACCCCGATGCCCATGTCCGTGAGCCACGTCCCGAAGCCAGTGGTCGGACCAAAGACGTAGGCAAGCACGAGTCCCAGCACGAGCGGCGGCAGGAGCAGGGGGACGGCGAGCAGCAGCTCGAGCAGACGCTGGCTGCGTTGCGGGGCGGACGCGGCCCACCACGCGAGCGGCAGCCCGGCGAGGAACGTCAGGAGAAGCGCGCAGATGGACGACAGCACGCTGACCGCTGTCGCGGCGCCGCTGCCGGGCGGCAGGTGGGCGAACGACGTCCCCGCGTGCAAGAGCAGGGCCCAGAGCGGCAAGGTGACGATGCCCACGAGTGGCCAGAGCAGGAGGCGGCGCGCGCTGAGGCGCCGCCTCCCTGCGGCCCTGCCTTGCCTCATCGCGTCACCCCCCCGGGTCATGACGCCCCCGCCTTCCGCCAGACGGCGTAACCGCCGTAGGTGCCCGGCGAGGGACCGAGCGGATTTTTGTCGACCAGCACCCGCCGCCACTGCGGGCTTTGGTCCAGTTCGAGCGCCACGGGCGAGCGCACCTGCCAGAGGACATACTCGGCGCCTGGATCGTAGCGCCTGAGATAGCTTGTCACGGACATGGCGCCCTGCGTCACGGCGACGAATTGCGGCCACCAGGAGCGCTGCAGCCAGAGGTTGTCGCGGCTGTCGAGGTAAGGCTCCACACCATAGAGTTCGAGCGACGCGCCGATCTGGTAAGCCGCGAAGACATCCGTCGCGTGCTGGCGCCTGAGGTAGCCGATCGCCTGCATGGGCGATCGCAGCGGGAAGACGGGGCGCGACACGAGCAGGACCGCAAGCGCCACGCCTGTGGCGAGGCCGATGGCGAGCGAGCGCCGCGCCGCCGCGGGCACCTCGCCTGGTTGCGCGACGCGCCAGCGCTGGGGCAGGAGGGGTGCGGCCATGCATAGGGCCACGATGATGAAGTACGGCAGGAAGCGCTGCGCGTAGAGGAGCGCAAAGGCGGAGCCCAGGAGCAGCACGAGATCGGCGAAGCGACGCCGCCTGGCGAGTTCCGGCAGCACGAGCGGCAGCGACACGAAGAGAACCAGGGCCGCCAGCATCGCCCAAGGCAGATGGAAGTTCGGTGACGCCCACTCCGAGATCACGCTCGTGTTGCCGCCGCTGCCGACGTCGAGCAGATTGCGCAGGACGGCTAGCGGCCCCCCCGGCCGGACCAAAAGGAGCAGCAGCGAGAGCACGAGCGGCCCCGCAAGCCGGCGCCGCGTGAGTTCTCCCGACGGCAGCAGGAGGTTCAGGGCGATCAGGCCGGGCACCAGCACGACGGAGCCATGCACCTGGACCCAGACGAGCGTGCTCAGCGCGGCGGCCCAAAGCCCCTGCACCCGCCCGTGCCGCGCCGCCTCGAGCGCCGAGAACAGGTAGGCGAAGAGCACGAACGACACGAGCTGTGGTCTCGGGCTCATGACGGGCATGATCGTCACCGCTGCGACGAGCGGCAGGATCACCTGCCAGTAGGGCCCCGTGCGGCGCGCCGCGCCGGCCAGGAGTAGCGCGAGGCCCAAAAGCAGCGGCAGCAGGCCGAGGTAGACGGCGATATGGCCACCCACGCCGTACAGCCAGGCGACGTACACGCCGAAGAGCCACTCGGAATTCGACCAGTGGGCGCCCGACATGGCGAAGCTGAGATGGTTCGCCAAGGGGACGAAGCCGTGCGCCAGAATCCAGCGGCCGTTTGCGATGTCGAAGCCGATGTCGCCGATCAGCCCGTGCTGCGAGAGGGCGAGGGCCAAGGTGACGAAGGTGGGCAGGGCCGCTGTCAGCAGGGCGGCCGTGCCCACCTGGGCCGCGTCCGGCGCGGCCCCTCTCGGCGTCACGTCAGGATGGGCTGAGCTGCTCGCGCACGGCGCGGCGCAGAACCTTGCCGGTGGCACCGATCGGCAGCTCGGGCCAGACGAGGATGCGACGCGGACGCTTGTAGTCCGCGAGAAGCTTCGCGCAGAGGTCCTGCAGTTCTTCCGGTGTGACGGTCTGGCCCTCGCGCGGCGAGACAACGGCCACGACCTCCTCGCCGCGCCGGTCGTCGTGCAGGCCGACGACGGCCGCCAGGGCGACGGATGGGTGCTGCGTCAGCACCTCCTCGACCTCCGTCGGGTAGACGTTCTCGCCCATGGTGATGATCATGTCGGTCTTGCGGTCCACGAGGTAGATGTAGCCGTCGCGCGTGCGGTGGGCGAGGTCCCCCACGGCGAGGTACAGGCCGTGGAACGCCGCGGCCGTCGCCTCGGGGTCCTTGTAGTAACCGTCCATCAGGGTGGGTCCGGCGCAATGGAGCTCCCCCACCTCGTCCACCCCGACCTCGCGGCCGTCGTCGCCGAAGATGCGCACATCCTGCGCCAGGGCCGGCAGTCCGATCGAGCCGATGACGCTGCCGGGCCCGTGCCGGATCCAGGTCACCGCGCCCAGTTCCGTCGCGCCGTAGATGTCGATCAGGTGCGTGTTCGGGAAGTCCTGCACGATGCGGTCGCGCAGCGTCGTCGAGAGCGGTGACGAGCTCGTGATCATCAGCCGCAGCTGGCCCGGGTCGAGATCGCCCTTCTCGGCCGCGTCGGCGAGGAACGTGAGGAGCGACGGCACGAACATGGAATAGGTCGCGCGGTGGCGCTTGATCTCCTCGATGACGCGCACCGGGTGGAACGTCCGCTGATGGTAGATCGACATCGTGGTGCCGAGGCAGAGCGAGAGCGAGACGAGCCAGAGGCCGTTCACGTGGAACATCGGCAGGAGCGAGAGGCCGATGTCGTCCGACGTGATGCCGAACTCGGCGGCTAGCAGCAAGGCGATCATCAGATTGCTGCGGTGCGAACGCAGGGCGCCCTTCGGCTTGCCGGTGGTGCCCGACGTGTAGACGAGCACCCACGGATCGTTCTCGTCCACGTCGACGCTGACTGGATCGTCGCTCTGCGCGTCGCGCAGGGACTCGTAGGCAGGGAGGAAGTCAGCGCCCGGACCGACGCGCAAGACCTTCTCGAGAGCGCCGCCCTGCGGGCGCATGCCGGCCTCGAAGGCCGCGGCGAGCAGCTGGCCGTCCCCGACGAGAACGCGGCTGTCGGAATGCCCGAGCACGTACGCCATTTCGGCCGGCGCGAGGCGCAGGTTGATCGGCACCGCGACGGCGCCGATGCGGCCGCAGGCGAAGTAGAGTTCGACGTACTCGATCGAGTTCATCAGCAGGAGCGCGACATGGTCCCCCTTGCCGACGCCCAGGCTCTGCAGGACGCGCGAAGCCTGGTTGACCCTCCGGTCCAGCTCGCTGTAGGTGACTTTGACATCGTCGTACCAGAGAGCCACCTTGTCGCGATAGCGCCGGCCGTTGGTGGCGAGTGCCTCACCCATCGTCAGCATTGGTGCGTTCTCCTCCTGCCTGCCGCTAAAGAGCGTTCGCATGTATGGACGAGGGGTGCTTCGCCGCCGATCAAAGCTTCCCCTTTCGCGGGTAAAGACAGGCGGCAGCCGCTGAGGGCTGCCGCCTGGGCGGTGGGGGTCAGATGCGCTCGGCGACGCACTTCATCTGCGTGAAGAGCAGCAGGTAGTCCGGGCTGCCTGTCTTCGAGTCGGTGCCGGACATGTTGAAGCCGCCGAAGGGGTGGGCGCCCACGACGGCACCCGTGCACTTGCGGTTGAAGTAGAGGTTGCCGACGTGGAAGTCGAGGCGGGACCGCTCGAGGCGCGAGCGGTCCCGCGAGTAGAGCGAGCCCGTCAGGCCGTACTCCGTGCCGTTCGCGATCTCGATGGCGTGGTCGTAGTCCCGCGCGCGGATCATCGAGAGCACGGGTCCGAAGATCTCCTCCTGCGCCAGTGTGGAGTCGGGCTGCACCTCGCCGAACACGGTGGGTGCGATGAAGTGGCCGCCCTCCCCCACCTTCTCGCCGCCGGCCAGGAGCTTGGCCGAGTTCTTGCCCTGCTCGATGTAGCCGAGGATCTTGCTCTCGGAACTCAGGTCGATCACCGGCCCGACGAGGTTCGCCGGGTCCATCGCCATGCCGAGGGTGAGCTTCTTCGTCCGCTCCGTCACGAGCCGCGCCACCTCGTCGTAGACCGCGTCCACCACGATCGCGCGCGAGCAGGCCGAGCACTTCTGGCCCTGGAAGCCGAACGCCGCCGTGACGATGTCAGCCGCGGCAACCTCGAGGTCGGCCGTCTCGTCCACCACGATGGCGTCCTTGCCGCCCATCTCGGCGACGACCCGCTTGATCCAGATCTGGCCCTTCTGGTGCTTCGCGGCGAGTTCGTTGATGTGCAGCCCCACTTCGCGCGAACCCGTGAAGCTGATGAAGCGCGTGCGCGGGTGACCTACCATGTAGTCGCCGATGTCGCGGCTGTCGCCTGGCACGAAGTTCACGACGCCGGGCGGCAGGCCGCTCTCCTCGAGCAGCTGCACGAACCAGGCGCCGATCACCGGCGTCACGCTCGACGGCTTGAGCAGGACGGTGTTGCCCGCCACGATCGCGCCTGTCGTCATGCCGCAGAGGATCGCGAGCGGGAAGTTCCAGGGCGGGATGATCACGCCCACGCCGAGCGGGATGTAGAAGGACGCGTCCTCCTCGCCCGGCAGGTTGATCGTTGGCACCGGCGCCTGCAGGCGGATCGCCTGGCGGGCGTAAAACTCCATGAAATCGATCGCTTCCGCCACGTCGGCGTCGGCCTCGGGCCAGGTCTTGCCAGCCTCGTAGACCTCGAGCGCGGAGAAGAGCATCTTCTGACGGCGCAGCTCCGCCGCGGCCTTGAGCAGCACCCGCGCACGGAACTCCGCTCCAACGCGGCTCCAACTCTTGAACGCCTGCTCGGCGGCGGCCATCGCGTCGTCGATATCCTGGCGTCCGGCCTTCGACACGGTGCCGACGGTCTCGTCCAGGCGCGACGGGTTGTAGGAGCGCAGCCGCCCTTCGCGCTCGCGGCGCTCGCCGCCGACGACGATCGGATAGTGGTGGCCGAGCTGAGCGCCAACCTGCTTCAAGGCATCTGCCATCGCGGCGTGGTGTGTCGGATTGTGGAAATCGACAAGCGGTTCGGGACGGTAGGGATCGATCACGTAGGTATGCCGACCTGCCTCCCTGTGGCCCGGGGGCCACGGTCGGCTCGCCTGCCCTTCTGCGAGTATTGCCTTTGCAGGCTTGGATGGAGGCGTTTACCGAGGATCATTGTACCATGCGGCGCCAAGCATGGCCGCATGCGCCAGCCGCGGTGTCCCCATGCTAGAGCGGGAGGCGGTGCGGTTGCGTCGGATCGTGGTGCTCGGTGCGGGGTACGCCGGTGTGCGCGCGGTGCAGGAGATGGGCCCGGTCCTCGACGAGCGCGAGATCGTGCTGATCGATCGCGGCCGAAGCCATGCGATCGTCACGGAGATGTACCGGGTCGCGGCCGGGGGGAGGCCCGCACGCGGCGCCGAGGTGCCCCTGCACCGTCTCGTGCCGCACCACCGCAACCTCGTGCTGCTGCAGGCGGAGGTCAAGGAGCTCGACTGGCGCCAGCGCGTGGTGCGCACGGGCCAGGGTGCGGTCGCATACGACACGGTCCTCTTCTGCCTCGGGGCGACGCCGGAGTATTTCGACATCCCCGGCGCGCGCGAGAGTACCCTGACGCTGCAGCACCTCGACTCGGCCCTGCGCCTGCGCCGACGCCTCGAAAGCCTTGCGCGCCTGGGCGGCGGGCGGGTCGTGATCGTGGGTGGCGGCCTCACCGGCGTCGAGCTCGCCGGTGCGATCAGCGCCATACACCCTGGCAGGTTCCGCCTCACGCTCGCACAGGCCAGTCCGTCCATCCTGCCTGACGAGGACCCCCGGCTGGCGGCATACGCCGAGGAGGTGCTCCAGCGCGGCGACATCGAAGTGCGGCGCGGCGAGCATGTCGCGCGCGTCACCAAGCGGACCGTCGTGTTGCGCTCCGGCGCCGTGCTGCCGGCCGATCTGGTCGTCTGGGCCGGCGGTGTCCGCGGCAATCCCCTCGCGGCACAGGCGGGGCTGCCGGTCGACGGCCGGGGACGCGTGCAGGTGCTGCCGACGCTCGAGGTGGACGGGCACCCCGGACTCTTCGCGGCTGGCGACGCCGCCCACGTACCTGGTGCGGCAGGTCACGCCCTGCCCCCGACCGCGCAGCTCGCCGTCCAGGAGGGGCGCGCCGCCGCGCGCAACATCGCGGGGCTGCTCGCGGGTCGCGAGCCGCAAGCCTTTCGGCCGCAGGTCCTCGGCATGACGGCGGCGCTTGGCAGAGGCTACGGCATCGCCCGCCTCGGCCGCCTGAGGCTCACGGGCCGTCCGGCCAACGCCCTGCACGAGCTCGCCCTCGTGCGCTATCTCTACGGCGTCGGCGGACTTGGCCTCCTGACCCGGGGGGGCTATCTCAGCTGGCGCAGCGTCCCGGAGACCACGGCAGAGCGCAAGGCCTACGACGTCTGAGCGTCGGCGCTACTGCGCGGTCGCGACCCAGACGGCCGTCGCCAGCGTGTTGAGCAGCGCGACGGGCAGGAGCACCTTCCAGCCGAAGGCCATCAGGCGGTCGTAGCGCAGCCTGGGCAGCGTCGCCCGCAGCCAGATGAAGAAGTACATGAATAAGGCCACCTTGAGCAGGAACCAGAGCTCCGGCGGCAGGAGGGGCCCGTGCCAGCCGCCGAGGAACAGCGTCGTGGCGAGGGCCGAGACGGTGATCATGTTGATGTACTCGGCCATCATGTACATCGCCCACTTGAGGCCCGTGTACTCCGTGTGGTAGCCGGCCACCAGCTCGTTCTCGGCCTCCGGCAGGTCGAACGGGGTGCGGTTCGTCTCGGCGACCATGGTGATGACATAGATGATGAAGCCGACGATCTGCGGCACGATGAACCAGAGCCGGTACTGCCTCGCGACGATCGTGTTGAGGTCGGCGGAACCCGCGGCGATCAGGACGCCCGTGACGGCGAGCCCCATCGCGAGCTCGTACGAGATGATCTGTGCCGTCGAGCGCAGGCCGCCGAGCAGGCTGTACTTGTTGGCCGATGCCCAGCCGCCGAGGATCGGGCCGTACACGCCGAGCGACGTGATCGCGAAGACGAAGAGGACGCCGATGTTCGGCCCGCCGATCTGCATCGGCACGACCTGCCCCAGCAGGTGGATGGGCGGACCCCACGGGATGACCGCGAAGGCGATCAGGGCCGCCGTCAGTGATACCAGCGGCGCCAGCAGGTAGACGAAGCGGTCCGCCGCGGTGGGGATGATCTCCTCCTTCAGCGCGAGCTTGAGGCCATCGGCCATGAACTGCATGACCCCCGCAGGCCCGAGGCGGTTCGGTCCGGGGCGGAACTGGAAGCGCGCGAGCACCTTGCGCTCGATCCAGGTCATGAGGCCGAAGGCGGCGAGCAGCAGCGTGGCGGTGACGATGCTCTTCACGACGACGATGACGACCTGCAGCATCGCCTATCTCCCCCTTCCCGCCAGCCCAGCGCCGTGCTGCAGGGGGCCGGCCGGCCGGCCGGCAGGGTACCCGCGCGCACCAAGAGACTGCCGGCGGGCAGATCGGGCGATACCCTGACCTTGACCCGCTCGCCCCCGAGTTCGAACGTATCGCCGTCCGCGAGGCCGAGCATCCGCGCCCGCTCTTCGCCCAGCGTCACGTCCGGCGGCCGCGGCAGGCGGTCGAGCAAGGGGTCCGGCAGCACGCCCTTATGGAAGATGCTCGCGCCGAAGATCAGGCCCGGCGTCGCGACATAGCCGTCGCGGGGCACGGGGCCACCTTGGGGCCTGTGCTGCCCGAACAGCTCCGGCAGGTCGGCGCGCACTGCCTGCATCACCTCTTGCAGGCCCCAGTCGAGCCCGAGCAGGTCCGCGAAAAGACGCCAGTCGTCTCTCGTCTCCCCGGGGTGGGATACGCCCGCGTAGCAGCGCTGGGCCCTTCCCTCCATGTTCACGAGGTGGCAGTCGGACTCGGACCAGGCGGCGAGCGGCAGCACGACGTGGGCCTGCTCGCTGGTGTGCCCCGGCACCGTGCCTGCGAACGCCAGGAACGGAATGCGCGCGATAGCCGCGTCCACGAGTTCGTGGTCCGGGAAGTCGTAGAGGTCCTGCGCCATGACGAAGAGGCCGTCGAGGTCGCCCCGCGCCGCCGCTTCGAGCATGCCCCGCGCGTCGAGGCCGCCCTCGCCAGGTAGAAGCCCGGCGGCCTCGGCGCCATACGAGTTGCCGAGCGAGCCGACCACCATGGTGTACGTCTCGCCCGCCCGCCGGCGCACGATCTCCCCGATCGCCTCCCTCTGCCCCATGCCGCGCCCGCTCCAGAGCAGGAGCACCTTCTTCGCCCCCAGCAAGGCCCCGCCGAGGCTGCCGCGGCCCTCGGCCATCTCCAGCAGCGTCCCGGCCACGTCTTCCGTCCGGATGTCCTCGTAGGGCAGGTCAAGCAGGGAGCCGCGCTCCGAGACGCCGACGAGCCGCAGGCCGAGCGTCGCAAAGTGGCGCAGCCTGAGCGCCAGCACGGGCGCCTCCTCGAGCACCTCCGCATCGATCAGCACGACGAGGTCGGCGGTGTCGATGTCGTCGATGCGCCCGACGGGGCCGGGCGGGATCGCTGAGGTCAATGGCAGCACGCGGTGGTCGACGTTCTCCGTTTGCACCGCTTCGCGCAACCAGCGGCGCATCAGGTACTGCGCCTCGAGTGAGCTCCTCCCGCCGCCCAAGGCGCCGACCCTGCCGCGCAGGCCGGCCCGCAGGGCCCCAAGCGCATCGTGCCAGCCCACCACGGTGAGGGCGCCGGAGTGCCGCAGCATGGGCTGCGTCAGCCGCGGCCCGCGGTGCACGAAGCCATAGCCGAAGCGGCCGCGGTCGCAGAGCCAGGCCCAGTTGACCTCCTCGCTGTCGCGGGACTGCACGCGCAGGAGGTCGCCGTGGCGCAGCGAGAGCGCCACATGGCAGCCGACGGGGCAGTGCGGGCAGATCGAGTCGACCACGTCGAGGTCCCAGGGGCGCGCCCTGAATCGGTAGGGGCGCGACGTGAGCGCGCCGACGGGACAGATCTGGATCGTGTTGCCCGCGAAGATCGAGTCGAAGCGGCGGCCGTCGGCCACGTCGACGACGACGTGGGTGCCGCGCTCGTGCAGCGTCAAGGCCGGGTCCCCCGCCACGTCGGACATGAAGCGGATGCAGCGCAGGCACATGATGCAGCGCTCCTGGTCGAGCTCGACCATCGGACCGAGGTCCCAGGCCTTCTTGAAGTGGCGCTTGGGGTCGGCGAAGCGGCTCTCGTTCGAGCCGTAGCGCATCGCGTTGTCCTGCAGCTCGCACTCGCCGCCCGCGTCGCAGACCGGGCAGTCCAGGGGATGCGTGCTCAGGAGGAAGTCCATCACGCCTTCGTGGGACTGCATCACGTCGTCGGTGTCCGTGCGCACGACCATGCCTTCGGCCACCACCGTCGTGCAGGCCGGCTGAAGCTTCGGCATCTTCTCGATGCGCACGAGGCACATGCGACAGGCGCCGACCGGCGCGAGGCGCGGATGGTAGCAGAAGACCGGGATCTCGATGCCGGCCTTCTCGGCCGCCTTGAGAATCGTCGTCCCTGGGACGACTTCGACCTCGCGGCCGTCGATCTGGAGCGTGATCACCGCGCCACCTCCTCGACGCGCCGGTCGCGGCCGCCCGGAATGCTCTGGTCGAACTCGTCGCGGAAAATGCGCAGGGCCGAGCCGAGCGCGGCGATCGCCGCATCGCCGAGCGGGCAGAAGGTCTGGCCGTCGATGTGCTCGCACAGGCCCTGGATCGTCAGCAGGTCGCCGCGCCGCCCCTCGCCCCCGTGCAGGCGCTCGAGCGCCTGCTGCAGCCACATCGTGCCTTCGCGGCAGGGCGTGCATTTGCCGCAGGACTCGTGCCGGTAGAACTCCATCAGCCGCAGCGACGCGTCGACGATCGAGACGCTGTCGTCGAGCACGATGACGCCGCCCGAGCCGAGCATCGTGCCGGCCGCCTTGAGCGACTCGTAGTCGAGGGGCGTGTCGAACTTGTCGGGCGTCAGGTAGGGCACCGAGGAGCCGCCCGGGATCACCGCCTTGAATTTGCGACCCTCTGGCGGTCCGCCGGCGAGGTCGTTCAGCAGCTCCCCCAGCGTCACCTTGCCGAGCTCCACCTCGAAGTTGCCGGGGCGGCGCACGTGGCCGGAGACGGAGAAGATCTTGGTGCCCGCGCTGCCCTCGGTGCCGAGCTGCGCGTAAGCGGCTCCGCCCATCTCGACGATCGGCACCACCGCCGCCAATGTCTCGACGTTGTTCACGACCGTGGGCATGCCGTAGAGGCCGGCCGTGGCGGGAAAGGGCGGTTTGAGGCGGGGCAGGCCGCGCCTGCCTTCAAGGCTTTCGAGCAGCGCAGTCTCCTCGCCGCAGATGTAGGCCCCCGCGCCGAGGTAGAGTGAGACTTCGAGCCTGCGGCCGGAGCCGAGCACGTCGTCGCCGAGGTAGTGGCCCGCCCTCGCCTCGGCGATGGCCTGCTCGAGGATGCGGTAGCCCTCCTTGAATTCGCCCCGCAGGTAGATGAAGGCTTGTTCGGCGCCGATCGCGTAGGCGCTTGTCAGCACGCCTTCGAGCAGCAGGTGCGGCAAGCGGTAGATGATCTCCTGGTCCTTGCAGGTGCCGGGCTCGGACTCGTCACCGTTGCAGACCAGGTAGCGCGGCCGCCCGTCCTTGGGCAGGAAGCTCCACTTGCGGCCTGTCGGGAAGCCAGCACCGCCGCGGCCGCGCAGGTTCGACGTCATGACCTCCTGGAGGACAGCGTCAGGCCCGAGTTCGAGCACGGCGCGCCTGAGCGACCGGTAGCCGCCCGTGCGCTCGTAGGTCTCGATGCCCGCGATGCCTGGCACGTGAAGGTTCCGCAGCAGCAGGCGCTTCTCAGGCATCGGCGGTCACCCCTTCGCGCGCCTGCCGCAAGAACTTGGCGAGGTCCGCGCGCGAGACGTTCGGCCGGTATTCGAGGTTGACCTGGATCACCGGAGCGTCCTTGCAGAGGGCGAGGCACTCGACCTCCTCGACGGTGAAGAGCCCGTCCTCGGTGGTGCCGTTGCGCCGCAGGCCGAGTTCCTCGTAGAGGAAGCGTGCCAGATCGTCCCCTCCGCGCAGGTGGCAGCTGAGACCGCGGCAGACCTGCACGAGATATTTTCCTGTCGGCTGCCGGTGGAACAGGGTGTAGAACGAGAGCACCGACTCGACGTACGCCTTCGTCACGTCCAGCATTGCTGCGACGCTCTCGACCTCCCCTTCGGGGATGAAGCCGAACTCGTCCTCGACGAGGTGCAGGATGGGGATCAGGGCGGATGACCGGTTCGGGAAGCTACCGAGGAGCTGCTCGGCCCGCCGCGTGTTCTCGGCGTTCATCGGTCCACCTCCCCCAGCACGATGTCGATCGAGCCGATGGCAGCCACGACGTCGGAGAGCATGCGATCCTGGACGAGCGCGGGCAGGGCCTGCAGGTTGTAGAAGGACGGTCCGCGCACGTGCACGCGGTAGGGCTTGCCGGCGCCGTTCGCGACGATGTAGCAGCCAAGTTCGCCCTTCGGCCCCTCGACGCCGACGTAGGCCTCGCCTGGCGGCACGAGGAAGCCTTCGGAGTACAGCTTGAAGTGATAGATCAGAGCCTCCATGCTCTGCGCGATCTCTTCCTTTTCGGGCGGGTAGATCTTCTCGTTCGCGACGTGCCAGGGTCCCTCGGGCAGGTTGTCGATCGCCTGGCGGACGATCTTGAGGCTCTCCTCCATCTCGCGCATGCGCACCTTGTAGCGCGCGTAGACGTCGCCGTCCTGCTCGGTCGGTACGTCGAACGCGAAGTCCTCGTAGGACGAGTACGGGTTCGATTTGCGCAGGTCGTGCGCGACCCCGAGCGCGCGCAGGAGCGGCCCTGTCCAGCCGTAGTCGAGGGCCTGCGCGAGCGAGATCGTCGCGGTGCCCTTGAGGCGGTCCAGCCAGATCGGGTTCTTGTCGAGCAGCCCGCGGTACTCGTCGAGCCAGTGCGGGAAGCCGTCGAGGAAGGCGTGCAGGCGCGCCGAGAAGCCAGGCGGCAGGTCGCGCATCAGGCCGCCGACGCGGAAGTAGCTCGGGTTCATGCGGTAGCCGGCCGCCATCTCGATCAGGTCCAGGATCAGCTCGCGCTGCTGGAAGGTGTAGAAGAAGGGGGACATCGCGCCCATGTCCATGGCGCTCGTGCCAAGCCAGACCAGATGGCTCGCGATGCGCGAGAGCTCCGCGAACATGACCCTGATGTACTGGCAGCGCTTCGGCACCTCGATCTGCAGCAGCTTCTCCACGGTCAGGACGTAGCAGAGGTTGTTGATGATCGGCGAGACGTAGTCGGCACGGTCGGAAAGCATGTTGCCCTGCTGGAAGATCAGGTCCTCGTACGTCTTCTCGATGCCTGTGTGCAGGTAGCCGATGATCGGCTCGCAGGCCTTGACCTGTTCGCCGTCCAGCCTCACCCGCAACCGCAGCACGCCGTGCGTGCTGGGATGTTGCGGCCCGAGGTTGAGCTCCATGGCCTTGAGGCCCGTGTAGGGATCGACGAGGCTCTGCCCTTGGTCCGCCATCGCCTGCCTCCTCACTCCCGCGCGAGGGGCGGCAGCGGCCCCACGCCGGTGATGGGGTAGTCCTTGCGCAGCGGGTGGTACTGCCAGTCGTCGGGCATCAGGATGCGCCTGAGGTCCGGGTGGCCGCGGAAGACGATGCCGAACATGTCGTAGACCTCGCGCTCGGCCCAGTTGGCGGCCTTGAACAGCGATGTCACGCTCGGCACCTCCGGCGGGTCGCCGCCCACCTGCAGCTTGAGGCGCAGCCAGTCCTTGAGCTCCAGGTGGTACAGGTGGTAGACGACGTCGAAGCGCGGCTCGCGCCCGAGCCGGTCGACCGCCGTCACGTCGAGCAGGAGCGAGAAGCCCCTCGCCTTGAGCAGCGAGACGACGTCGACGATGTCGGCCGCGTAGAGCAGGTGCGCCACGTGCTGGCCGAATGGCTCCAGGAGGCTCAAGCGGTCGGCGAAGTGGCGCCTCAGGTCCTCGAGCAGGTCGTTCACGCCCTGGCCACCTCCCCAGCCGGCGGCATTGCGGGTGCAAGCGGCCGTCCGCCGCGGCGGATCTTCTCCTGCAGCTGCATGACGCCCTCGATCAGCCCCTCGGGGCTGGACGGGCAGCCTGGCACGTAGATGTCCACCGGAACGACGCGGTCGACGCCCTGCACGACGGCGTAGTTGTTGAAGACGCCGCCCACCGACGCGCAGGCGCCCATGGAGATGACCCACTTCGGTTCGGGCATCAGGTCGTAGAGCTCGCGCAGGACAGGGGCCATCTTCTGGCAGACCCGGCCCGCCACGATCATCACATCGGCCTGGCGCGGCGAGGCGCGCATCACTTCGGCACCGAAGCGCGAGAGGTCGAAGCGGGAGGCCGCCGTGGCCATCATCTCGATCGCGCAGCAGGCCAACCCGAACTGGACGGGCCAGAGGGAGTTCGACCTCGCCCACGCAGTGAGTCGGTTCAGGTTGCCGAACATCACCGCGTGGTCGTCTACGCCTGCCACTGGAATCCCCCCCGGTGCCAGACGTAGGCGTAGCCGATGCCCAGCACGAGCACGAAGAGCGCCATCTCCCAGAGTCCGAACAGGCCCATGCGCCGCAGGAGGACGGCCCAGGGATAGAAGGAGACGGCCTCGACATCGAAGATCATGAACAGCATCGCGACCAGGTAGAACTTGACGGAGAAGGTCGGGCCGACGGACGAGATCGGCGTGATGCCGCTCTCGTAGGTGTGCAGCTTGGCCTCGTTCGGCCGCCGCGGTCCGAGCACCCGCGACGCCAGCAGCACGCTTGCGGCGATGACGAGCGAGACCGCTATGTAGAGCGCAATCGGGAAGTACGCAGAGAGCATGCGCCCCCACTCCTCACGCACATTGGCAAAGGCGGCGTACATTACCAGACAATCCGCTCTCGCCTGCGGGCCCCTGGCAGGGCCGCATGCGGACCGGCATCGCCGCGTCAAGCGACAGGATGCCCAATGGTCCCGGGCATATGACTGGCCCGCAGGCAATGGCCCGCCTGTTTGCCAGGAGTCTCGACGCATGGAAACCGCCACCTCGGCTGGATGGCCGCTGCCGGCGCGCCGCCTGCTCTGCCGATTCCCCCGCTTATGCGCCGCGCATACTATGTGCGCCCGCGCCGGGTCGCCCATGCAGGCCGATCGGCGCCGATGCGGAAGGGAGTCTCGAGAGATGGGTCAATCGCTCGCGGCCAGGGCCCCGCTGGACAGCGCACGTCCGCCGCGGGACCTCGTGCGCGCCGCCTGCCAGGACTGGGTCGGCCGCCTCGACAGGGAGACGCGGCTGGGGAACCTCCTGCTTTTGCTGGACCATCCCGCCGGTAGCCTCGAGATCGAACCGCCGGCTCTCGATGCCGTCTCCCTGCTCCTGCAAGGCGGCGAGATCGAGCTGTCACGCCTGCTGCCAAGCCTGGCTCGGCGCCAGGACGAGCTGCGGGCGATCCAGCGCCAGGCCCGGCGCAACTTCGAGGAGCAGGGCGTGCAGACGCTGCACCTTGCGGTCGGCGTCGCCACCTGGCGCGGCGGAGCCGACAGCGGGCTGCTCTCGGCACCTTTGCTGCTGCTGCCGGTGGCGCTGTGGCAGGGCAAGCCGCAGGGCGCCTGGCTGGCCGCCGAAGAACCGGCGGTGAACCCGGCCTTCCTACACGTGCTCGCGGCGGACCACGGCCGCCCTGTCGACGCGGTCGAACTGCTGGGCGCAAGCGGCGATCTGCCCTTGGGACCGCTCCAGGCGGCGCGGCGGCTGTTCGCCGAGATCCCGGAGTTCCAGGTGGCGGAGCGCGTCTTTCTCGGCAACTTCTCCTGGCACGCGCTCGAGGCGCTCGGCGAGATCCGCGGCGCCGAGGAGCGCCTGGCACGGCATGCGGTCATCGCCAAGCTGCTGGGTGGCGGCGCGGGGCGCCAGTCCGCGGCCCCAAAGGCGCACGCAACCGCGCAAGGCGCGTCGCGCCCCGCGATCGTGCTGCCAGCCGACACGAGCCAGCGGCGGGCCATCGACACCGTGCTCAGGGGCGAAAGCTGCGTGATCGAGGGGGCGCCAGGCAGCGGCAAGAGCCAGACGATCGCCAACCTGGTGGCGGCGCTGGTGGCGGACGGCCAGCGGGTCCTCGTCGTGGCGCAGAAGCGCGCGGCGCTCGACTCCGTGCGGCAGCGCCTGGGGGCCCTGGGCCTGGACGGGCTGCTCCTGGACCTCGGCACGCGTGACGCCCTGGTTGCCTCCGTCGTCTCGCGGTCCCTGGCGGAGCCGGGGGCGGCGGCCGACCGCGGCGGCGAGGCGGTCCGCCCGGACGATCTTGCCGGGCGCCGGGCAGAGCTGGAGGCGCGCCTTGGGGAGCTCTACCGCGAACGCCGCCCGCCGGCGATGAGCCTCATCGACATCTGGACGCGCCTGTGGCGCCAGCCCGAGTCGGTGCGCCGGGCGGGTATCGCCCCCCATCCCGAACTGCGGGCACTCGACCGGTCGGTGCTGCGCCACGTGATGCAGTTGATGGCCGATGCCCACGACCTGGGCGACCTGCTTGTTGGCCGCTCCGCCTCCCCCTGGGCTGAGGCCCGCCTGGACGAGGAGGACGACGTCCAGCAGGCGATTGCGCTCGCCTACGACGCCCTCGCGGCCTATCGCCGCGCCGAGCGTCTCCTGGCGTCGCTCAAAGGCGGGCCGCAGGCTGCGGGGCCCACATCGCTTGCCGACCTGGCCGCCATCCTGCGGCTCGTGCGGGCGATCGGCAGGACGAGCGAGATCTACGACATGGCAGTCTGGCAGCTCGATCTCGGCCCGCTGGCGCAGGCCTTGCGTCGGGGCGGCGCGCCACGCGACCGCACCAAGGCACTTGCCGTCCTGCGCGAGCACAGGCGCAACCCGCATGCCGAGGCTCAGACCGTCGCAGGCGAGACCGCCGTTCTGCAGGCCGTGAGCGAGGGCTGGCAGCAGCTCACCGGCAGGGCGGACGCCCGCGTCGACCCGATCGACGCCCGCCGCCTCGAGCAGGCGCTCGAGGCCTTCGATGCCGCCTGCACGAGCCTCGCGGCGCTCTTCCCCGACCCCGACTGGGTCGGGCTGCCGCTGGACGGGCTCGTGCGCCGCATCGAGGCCATGACAGGGGACCTCGCGACGCCGCACCGCATTCCGCGCGCCCGCGCCGTCGCGCGCGAGCTGGAGAGCCACGGCGCGGCAGGGGCGGCCCAGGCGATCATGGCAAGCGACCTGGCCCCGGATGTCTGGCCGCAGGCCCTGGAGTTTCTCTGGCTCGGCGCTTGGCTCCAGTCCCTGCAGGCCGAAGTGGCGCCGGGGCTGGAGCCGAGCGGCAGGACGAGCGACGCCCTGGCGCGGCAGGTCGCGGAGTTGGACGCGCAGGAGCGGGTGGCCTGGGGGCGGGCGATCGCCGCGCTGCAGGCCGGCCGCATCGCCCAGGTGGCCCGGGAGTTCCCGCAGGAGGCGCAGGCCCTGCGGGACGGGGCGCCGTTGCGCGAACTCCTGCACACTGCGCCGGAGCTGCTGCTCAGCCTCTACCCGTGCTGGCTCGCGAGTCCGCACGCGATCGGCCGGCTGATCGACGGCGACCTCACGCCCTTCGATGTCGTCGTCTTCGACGAGGCGAGCCAGGTGCCCGTTGAGCGGGCGGTACCGGCCATCCTGCGCGGGCGGCGGCTCGTGGTGGCCGGCGACCCGGCGCAACTCCCCCCCGCCCCCTTCTTCGCCGACGGGCGGCCAGGGCATCGGGACCTGGCCGCCGACAAGTACGAGAGCCTGCTCGAGCGCGCCATGCGCTTGCCTGTGCACACGCTCGAACGCCACTACAGGAGCCGCGACGAGGCGCTCTTCGCCTTTTCGAACCGGCGCATCTACGGCGGTGGCCTGTTGACCGCACCTGGCCGCCGCGGACATGGCGCTGGCCTCGAGCACGTCCTTGTGCCTGCGGGGGACGCCGGGGACGCGCTGGACGCGGAGGTGCAGGCGGTGGCGCAGCTCGTGCGCCGCCACGCCGAGGCGCATCCCGAGGAGTCGCTCGGCGTGATCGGTTTCGACCCCGAACACCTGCAGGAGCTCGAGCGGGCGCTCGACCGCGCCAGGGCTGCAGACCCCCGGCTCGAGGCCCTCTTCGCCCCCGATCGGCCGGAGCCGTTCTTCGCCAAGGAGGCCGCGGCGACCCAGGGCGAAGAGCGCGACGCCGTGATCGTCACGTTCGGCTGCGACAAGCGCGGCCGCGGCCGCGGCGGCGAGGGGTTCGGCGGCCTCGCGGCGGCCGGCGGCGAACGTCGGCTCAACGTCGCCTTGACGCGTGCGCGAGAGCGTATGACGCTCGTGTCCGGCTTCGGCTTTGCGGATCTGCCGCAACGCGATCCGCCGCCGGGCGTCGGCCTCCTGCGCGACCTGCTGCAGTATGCCGCGGAGCGCGGCGGCGGGCGGCTGGCCGAGCGACTCACGGACGAACCGGTGAATCCGCTCGAGGAAGAGCTCGAGGCGTTCCAGGAGGACGTCTACGAGGCGCTCAGGCGGGCCGGCATGGACCTCGTGCCGCAGTACGGCGCGCTGCGCCACCGCATCGATTTCGCCGCGCGGCATCCTGCGCGCCAGGGCGAATACGTCCTCGCCATCGCCTGCGACGGCCAGGAGTCCCACCGGGCGCCGACCGCGAGGCAGATCGACAGCCAGCGCCAGCTCGAGGGGCTCGGCTGGCGCTGGCACACGATCTGGCTCGGCGACTGGGCACGGGACCGCGACGGCGAGATCGAGCGGGCCATGGCGGCCTGGCAGCGCGCGGCGGGCCAAGCGACCAGGGCGGGGGCCCAGGCGCGGGATGTCAGCTGGAGGCGCCTGCAGGCACCATGATCGCGTCGACCATGCCGTGGATGATCTTCTTGTCCTGGGGGCAGATCGTCGCGAGGACGCCGCCCAGCTCGACGCCGTCGTCCTTGCGGAAGTAGTACGGGCAGAGCCGGGCTCGGCCGGCCATCTGCACGACCTCGCCGGCGGCGAAGTCGAAGTAGTCGTGCTGCAGCACCTTCGCCTTGCGGTAGCCCTGCAGCAGCCAGCGCGTCTGCGGGAAGTCGCCCAGGGCCTGCTCGACCGCTCCCTGCCAGTCCTCCTGCGGTGCGTCCTCGCCGATGTGCACGCCACGGCTGCCCCAGGCGATCTCGGAGAAGCCCGAGGGCTTGAGGACCCAGTCGGCGCGCTCGCGCTTGCCCATCTCGCCCAGGCGGCGCATGTCCTGCACCGGCACACCGCAGGCGACGAGACCCGCCACGACGGCGTGCGGCGGCACGGGTCGCGGGTCGAGCACGTAGCTCGGCGGGATCAGCCGCCGCAGGCGCGCGAGGCGATCCTCCCCAAGCTGCTCGCGCCAGATCGGCTCGAGCACCTGGTGATGCAGGAGCGCAAACCAGATCTTCTCC
The DNA here is from genome assembly GCA_021847575.1 of Bacillota bacterium. Lineage (GTDB taxonomy): Bacteria > Bacillota > Sulfobacillia > JAJZYS01 > JAJYTV01 > JAJZQO01. The sequence goes on from JAJZQO010000004.1 coordinate 43,333, forward strand.
TCGAGCTGCGGCCGGATGGGCGGCGTGATCTGCACGAGGCCCTTGCGCTGCGCGTAGAGGAAGAGGTCCGCCTTCGGCACGTTGCGCAGGTCGAAGAGCTCGAAGAAGCGGTAGAGCACGTCGATGCGCCGGCCTTCGACGTAGAGGCCGTCCTCCTGGAACACGACGTCGCGCGGCGACACGCAGTACACGGCGCGCCCCTGCTTGCGCAGGGCCAAGGCCACGTGCTCCATCTCGGGCCGGTAGTCGTCGGACTCCTGCGAGACGACGATCGCCACGGTCGGGTCGGCCTTGTCCGCGGTGATCGCCAGCGCGCGGGCGAAACCGTCGAGAATTCCGGTCGGACCACCAATGACATCCTGGCCGAGGGCTGCGTAGACATCCTGCAGCGCGGCGAGTTCGCCAAAGCCGCCAGGGACCGAATCGATCTCGGTCGCGACGAAGTCGTCGCCGCCCAAGACGAGCAGGTCGGGGCGGATGAAGGCGGGCAGCTGCCGGCGCAGCCGGCGCATCTGGCTGAAACGCACCAGTTCCTCGGGCTTGCCCTGGTCGAGGTAGTCCGCGACAAAGCGCAGCTCAGGTCTGCGCAGGGACTGCTGGTAGATCTCGAGCTGCGCCAGGGCGAAGGCCCAGAGGTCGTCGCCGATCTCGCTCAGGCGCCTGCGCTGGATCTCTCTCAGGGGCAGGACGCTGGTGCCGATGCGCCAGCTGACGCGCTGTCCGGGCGGTGCCGGTCGGCGCCTGCTCTGGAAGAGGTGCTCGTTTGCCAGCACATCCTCGAGCCAGGTCGCCTCGGTCGCCTGGGACAATGGACCGCCTCCTCGCTCTTGCCGACGGGTTGCGCATGCAGGAGGGCGTCACCGCATGGCGCGGTGACGCCCTGGCTTACCTTAGGTTAGCGCATGCCCGCGCGTGGCACAACGTGCCTGGTCAGGCGTCGATCTGTGCCCGCTGCAACTGGCCGCTGTAGTCGATGTAGACGGACTTCCACTCGCTGAAGAAGTCGAGCGCCGCGACGCCCGCCTCGCGGTGGCCGTTGCCCGTGCCCTTGACGCCGCCGAACGGCAGGTGGATCTCCGCGCCGGTGGTGCCGGCGTTGACGTAGAGGAGACCGCTCTCGAGGTCGCGGATCGCGCGGAAGACGCGGTTGACGTCCTGGGTGAAGATTGAGGAGCTCAGGCCGTAGGTGACACCGTTGTTGACCCGGACCGCCTCGTCGAAGTCCTTGACCTTGATCACGGAGAGGACCGGTCCGAAGATCTCCTCCTTGGCGATGCGCATGTCGGGCCGCACGCCCGTGAACAGGGTCGGCCGGTAGAAGCTGCCCTTCGCGAGATCGCCCTCGCTGGCGATGCCGCCGCCGACGACCATCTGGGCCCCTTCGGCCTTGCCGATCTCGACGTAGCGGTCGATGCTCTCGGCCGCGCCGCGGTTGATCACCGGGCCGACGTCTGTCGTCTCGAGCAGGCCGTCGCCCAGGCGCAGCGTCTTGACGCGCGCCGCGAGCCGCTCGACCAGCTGGTCGTGGATCGCCTCGTGGGCGATGACGCGCGAGCAGGCGGTGCAGCGCTGGCCCGACGTGCCGTAGGCGCTCCAGACGATGCCGTCCAGGGCGAGGTCGAGGTCCGCGTCGTCCATCACGATCACGGCGTTCTTGCCACCGAGCTCGAGCGAGATGCGCTTGAGGCCCAGGCCCGCCTCGCTGGCCACGTGGCGTCCGACCTCGTTCGAGCCGGTGAAGGAGATCAGGCGGACGCGCTCGTCCTTAAGCAGCACCTCGCCGGCGACCGAACCGGAGCCGAACACGAGGTTCATCACGCCCGGCGGCAGCCCCGCCTCCTCGAAGATCTTGACGAGCTCGAGCGCCAGCATCGGCGTGTCGGTCGCGGGCTTGAAGACGACCGTGTTGCCCAGCACGATGGCCGGGAACGTCTTCCAAGTCGGGATGGCCATCGGGAAGTTCCACGGCGTGATGATGCCGGCCACGCCGATCGGGTCGCGCACCGCCATGGCGAACTTGTTGGGCAGCTCGGAGGGCGTCGTGTGACCGAAGGCTCGCCTGCCCTCGCCCGCCATGTAGAACGCCATGTCGATGCCTTCCTGCACGTCGCCACGCGCCTCGACGAGTACCTTGCCCATCTCGCGCGTCATCTTGCGGGCCAAGTCTTCCTTGCGCTCGCGCAAGAGCGTACCGACGCGGTACATGATTTCCGCGCGCTTCGGCGCGGGCACTTTGCGCCAGTGCTCGAAGGTCTTGTGCGCGACGTCGATCGCACGCGCGACGTCGGCGGCCGACGACTGCGGCACGCTCGCGATGATCTCTCCTGTCGCCGGGTTCACGTCGTCGATACGGCGGTTGCCCTCCGCGTCGACCCAATTGCCACCGATATAGTTGCGCAGCTCTACCATGCCTGCCGGGATTCTTGGACGGCATCCCAAGCGATGCGATCCCCCCGGACTCCCACCTTTCGCAGATGACTTGCTTCGGGCGGCGCCTAGTCGACCGGCGGATCGCCGCTCCAGGGTTCGGTCTCGTAAACGGTCAGCAGAAACTTCCCGCCCTGGCGCGCGATGCCGAAAATCAGGCCACGTCGTTTGAGCGCGCGATTGAGAAAGGTCACCAGGACATGCGGCTCGATCGGATCGTCGAGCTCCACGCTGGCGATCTCGGGCAGACTCTGCGGGCTCATGCGACGACGGCGGAGACCATGCGCTCAACCTCCAATAGCGAGCATAGGTGGACGGACGCGGGCGGTCAACCGCTGGCTAGCGAGCCGGTTCTGCTGGCTATGGCCGACGGCCTTGGCGGAGGCGGTGCGATCTGGACGACATAATGCGACGTCGACGCGACAAACTAGCACATGGGGAGGTGACGGTGGCTTGGCGAAGTGGACGAATGGCCCTGCGCTGCCCCGCGAGCAGCTCGACCGCTTCAAGTTCGAGATCGCGGACGATCTCGGGATCCAGCTGAACCACGGCTACAACGGCGACATCACCGCGCGGGAGGCGGGCCGCATCGGCGGCCGGATCGGCGGCAACATGGTCAAGGTGATGATCCGCATGGCGGAAGAGGCAATGGCGCGCGGCGAAGGCTGATAGGCAGTTGCAGGGATGCGGGGTCGCCGGGCGGCCCCGCATCCGCCTGCCTTGCCGTGTCCGGCCGATGACGGAAGGCGGCGGCCAATGCGGCGATGCGCCCACCCGCAGACGACATGGGACGGCATGCGCGGCATGTGCTGCCAAGGGACACCGCCCGCACCGCAAGAGAAAATTAATGCCGATCGAAGGGTTATCCAAGGTACAGCGGAGATACTCGGACCAGGTCGGCACCATCCGACCGGAAAGGGGAAACGCGATGCAGCGCAAGCATCTCCTGATCGGGGCCCTGGTGGCACTGCCACTTCTCGCCATCGGCGGGGTGTCGGCCTTCGCCGCGTCGGGCGGGGCGTCCGGGACCTCTCGCGGCCAGGCGTTCATCGCCGATGTCGCGAGTCACCTCGGCATATCCACCTCGACACTCACCAGCGCCTTGCAGCAGGCAAGGCTCGACCAGGTGCGGAACATGCTGAAGTCGGGCAGGATCACGTCCAGCCAGGCGACCCGGATGGAGAACGCGATCAAGTCCGGGAAGCTCGGGCCGGAGTTCAGACCTGGCCTCGGCGGCGGCATGCGCCATGGCGGTCCCAGGCTGATGGCGGGGACGCCCGGCGCGATGCGGGCGGCGGTCAGCTATCTCGGGCTGACCCGGCACCAGCTCCGGGGGGATCTGCAGTCGGGCAAGTCGCTCTCCGACATCGCGTCGGCGACCAGCGGCAAGACCGTGCAGGGCCTCGAGGCGGCCATCACCTCCGCCATCCAGCAGGAACTGGGGCAGGCCGTCACGGACGGGCGGATGACGCAGACGCAGGCGACCAACATGTCGCAGAACCTGCAGACGTTCGTGCAGCGCTTCGTGACGCGCAGGGGGTTCGCCAGGGGACCCCACAGGTACTGGGGCGGGCCGGGCCCGGGCGGTCAGACAGCTCCTGCCCCGAATGGCGCATCCCCCGGCAACTGACCTGACAAGCGCAGAGGAGCCGTCCCCCGGCCCGGGGGTCGGCTCCTCTTTCTGCCGCTGCGGCGGAGTGCGAAACGTGGGTGGACCCGAGGGCCCGGGTGGGCACCGTGTCGCGTCCACGGCGGCCGGGCGGGCGGAAAGTCATCAGGGATCCTCGGCGCAGCAGCAGGCCACCTGCGCCCCGCTCAGGCGCCTGAGCTCGCCGCCCGAGGTGGCGAAGAGCGCGGACGGCCCGCCCGCGGCGGCGAAGAGGCGCTCGTCGTCGGCGATGCAGGCGTCGATGACGGTGCGCAGCGGCCTGAGATGCGCGAGGGGCGGCACGCCGCCGATGGCGTAGCCAGTCTCGGCGTAGACGCGGTCGGCGTCGGCCCTGCGCACCTGCGCCGCTCCCAGCAGGGTGCGCAGGCGACCTGGATCGACTCTGCGGTCGCCGCGCTGCAGGACCACCACCGGTTCATCGTCGGCCAGGAAGACGAGGGATTTCACGATCTCGCGCTGGCTGCAGCCGACGGCCTCGGCCGCCTCCTGCGCGGTGCGCGTCGATGCCGCGAGCTCCTGCACGTCGGGGTGCAATCCCGCCGCCGCCGCTCGGCTCAGGAAATCCTGCGGTCCCAACGCGGTCCCACCTCCCTGTGGCGGCTTCGCCGGCCGGCTCGCGAGACCCTGCTACGGCAGCGGCGAGCGGAGTTGGTAGCCGGCGGCGGCCAGTCCCTTGGCGAGGGTCGCGAGCTGCGCCATGTCATGGCTGTCGACAGGGACGGCGAGCAGGCTGCCGCCGCTGGCGGACCTGAGGGCCGCCGCGGGCGAGCTTTGGCTTGCGACCAGGACGGTCACGTGGCGCGCCACAAGTTCGCTCAGGGTCTTCGCCGGCAGGGAACCCTGCCAGAGCACCGCGTGCGTGCCAGTCCTGATCACGTCGGCGAGCTGCGCCGTCGCGAGCACCGCCGAAGGTCCGGCCGCGAGGCTGTAGAGATCCGTCGGCAGCGCAAGCACCATGCCCGGCGGCAGCGCTTTGCCCAGGGCCAGGGCTGTCGCCTGGTCCTCCGCCAGGACGATGACGCCGAGCTGCGGCGTGCCCGCCCCGCCCCACTGCGCCAAGGTGCGGCCGGGGATCAGCTTGTCGCCGCCGGCGGGCTTGCCCTGCGACTTGGGCGCCTGGGAGCCGGCGCTTGAGGAGACGGGCGGGGCGGCAGGTACCGTCTCGCCCTGCGCCGGCGCAGACCCTTGGGCGGCGGCCGGCACGCCGGCGTAGGCCAGATCGAGGGCTTGTCCCGCAAGAATCAGGGTCTTGCCGCCGTTCTCGGCGATCAGGTCGGCGGGGGCCACGCCGTAGGTGGCGGCGATGCCGTCGATCGACTGACCGGCCTGCACCGTGTAGCTGCGCTCGAAGAGCGCCGACCATGTGTTCGGGCCGACGATCCCGTCCACCGTCAGTCCGCGCGCGGACTGCAATCCCCGCACCGCGGCCTCGGTCGCCGGGCCGAAGCGGCCCACCGTCGGCACAGCGAATCCGTCGGCGGTGAGCAGGCCCTGCAGGTCCGTGACGGCTGCACCGGTGTCACCTGGGCGCAGCAGCGGCGCAGCGGCCGCCACCTTGCCGACGATGTAGCCGAGGAGCGCGGCATCGGCCCTGCCGTCCTGCGGCAGTCCGGCCGCTGCGGACAGGCGCCCGACGGCGGCGGCGGTGGCCGGGCCGTAGACTCCGTCGACTGGTCCCGGCTTCAGGTCGAGGCGGACAAGGTCGGCCTGCAGCGCCCGGACGTCCGGTCCCTGGGCACCGGGCGCGAGCGGCGCAAACGGCGCGGAGAGCAGCAGAAGCCAGAGCAGGGCGATCGGCGGCATGGTTCATCACCTCGCCGCCAGGGTTGCCCGGATCGGCGGGGATCAGACGGCGAGCCCGATCGTGCCGCCGACGGCACCGACGACGAGGCTCAGGATGGCGCGCAGTGCCAGGCCGGACGGGTGCACCGGCAGATCGTACGCCAATACGCCCAGCAGGTAGAGCGCCGCGAACAGGACGAGCCCCGCGCTTGCGCCGTGCCAGAGCCCTGCCCTGCCGGCGCGCCTCGCCGCGCTGAAGCCACTCGCCAGCACGGAGAGCCAGGCCACCGCCACGGTCGCCAGCGGTACGAAGCCGGAAGAGTCCTGCACCATGTAGAGAACAAGCGAGGCGATGAGCAGCAGCGCGGCCGCGGTGACCGCCCCGGCGCCCGCACCGCGCAGCACCGCTGGTCCGTCGAAGCCGGTTTCGGAAGTCATCGTCCACCACCCCCTGCCTGATGGCTATGCCGGGGTGGCCCGATTATGGCAGGCAGCGGCCAAGCTGCCGGATGACTTCGTCCGTGTCCCCGATCACGCGCTGCGCGTCGGGCAGCGCGTCCAGCAGATAGCCGCTGTAGCGGGCCGCCGCGAGGCGCCGGTCCAGCACGAGCACCGCGCCCTGGTCCGACGTCGAGCGGATGAGCCGGCCGAAGCCCTGCTTCAGCCGGAGCGCGGCGTCGGGCAGGCTGATCTCGTTGAACGACGAGCGCCCCTGGGCCTCGACCGCCTCCAGGCGCGCCTCCCAAACCGGTCGGTCAGGCGGCTGGAACGGCAGCTTGACGAGCACCACCAAAGCCAGCGCGGATCCCACGACGTCGACGCCCTCCCAGAAGCTCTGCGCGCCGAACACCACGACGCGCTCATCCTGGCGCAGGGCATCCAGGAGGCGCGAGCGCGAACCGTCGATCCCCTGGGCGAGGAGTCTCAGGCCGCTCGCCTCGAGCGGCTCGCGCAGGGCGTTTGCGAAGGCGCGCAGCTGGCGGTGCGCGGTGAACAGCACGAGGGCGCGGCCGCCTGCCGTGGCGAGGGCCTGCAGCAGCACCGCCTGCGCCTTGGTGTCGAAGAGCGGATCCTTCGGCTCGGGCAGGTCGGTCGGTACGAGCAGGGTGCACTGGTCGCGGAAGAAGAACGGCGTCGGCAGGATCGTGCGGTGGACGCGCGGATCGTCCTCGAGACCGATCGGCTGCAGGAGGAAGCGGAAGTCGTCGCCCACCGCGAGCGTGGCCGACGTCAGCACCGCCGCCCGCAAACGGCCGAACAGCGTCTCCTGCAGCAGATCCCCGGGGTAGAGCGGCGCGGTGCGGAAGCTAGGCTCGTCGCGCTCCGGCACCTCGCACCAGACGACCTGCGCGGGGTCCGCCAGCAGCACTTCGTTGCAAAAAGCCATGTCGCGCCGGGCAGACTCCGCGATGGCGCGCAGCTCGGCCTGTTGGTGCTCGCCGGCAGCGAGCGCGATCCCCTCCGCGGCGTGGGCCAGATCCGCCAGGGCCAGGACAAGGGCCGAGAACGACTGGCGCAAGGGCTCTGCGCTTGCGCCGGCCAGGAACTCCGGCCGAAGGCGCACCTCCCGCCTGCCCGGGAACTGGGCGCGCACCGCGGCGGCGGCGGCGCCCAGGTGCTCCTGCACGCCGCGCTGGGCGTCGCGGCAGGACGCGCCGCCGAGCGCAGACGCGCGCTGGCCGCGCCGCCGCACGTCGCGCAAGGCCAGATGGCCGCCCAGGTGTTCGGTGGCCGCCGCGTCCAGACCGTGCGCCTCATCGACGATCAGGTGCTCGAACGGCGGCAGCACGCTCTGGCCGCTGGCGGCGTCGGAGAGCAGCAACGCGTGGTTGACGATGACAAGGTGCGCCAGTTCGGCGCGGCGCCGCGCCGCGAAGAAGTAGCAGTCGCGGTAGGCGGCGCAGCGCTCGCCGCTGCACATCTCGGCGCTCGCCTCGAGGCGGGACCAGAGATCGCTGTCGATCTGCAGCTCGGAGCGCTCGCCGCTCTCGGTGCGCTGCAGCCAGAACGCCACCTTCGCGAGTTCGAGCCGGTCGTCGCCAGGCAGTTGCGCGAGCGTTTGCGCCACCTCGCCCTGCCAGCGCCAGAGGCAGAGGTAGTTGGCGCGTCCCTTGAGGAGGTGCGCGCGGACGGGCCAGCCGGTGGCTGCGAGCAGCGCCGGCAGGTCCTTTTGCACAAGCTGGTCCTGCAGGTTCCTGGTTCCGGTCGAGATGACGACCTTCGTGTCGCCCTGCAGGGCGAAGGCCATCGCAGGCAGCAGGTAGGCAAGACTCTTGCCGGTGCCTGTCGGTGCCTCGGCGACCAGGACACCACCCTGGTGCAGCGTCTCGTCCACGAGCTGCAAAAGCTCGCGCTGGCTCTCGCGCCGCTCGAGGCCGAGGGCCAGCACGAGCGGGCTCCCGTCTTCGAGGGCAGTGGCCGCGTCGACGGCGATGCCCAGGGCCGGCGGCAAGGGGAATTCCCAGCGCGGCGGATGCGGCTGCCAGAGCTCGCCGGTCGGGCTCAGGCGCGCTGCGGCCTGCAGCGTCGCGGCGAGCGGGTGATCTTCGAGCCCGTCCAGAAGCTGGGCGACGAAGGTGAGCAGCGCTGGATCCTCCGCGCGCAGCTCGTCGCGCAGGATGCCGACCAGCTGCGCCGTGACGCGGGCGTCCTCGCCGGCCCTGTGGTGTCGGAACTCGAGGCCGTAGCGTGTCGCGGCGGCGGCGAGCCCGTGCCCTTGCAGGTCGGGATGGCAGACGCGGAAGAGTTCGAGGCTGTCCAGGACGGGATGGCGCCGGTCCCAGCCGTTCGCGGCGAGAAAGCCGACGTCGAAGGCTGCGTTGTGGGCGACGAGCAGGTCCTGGCCGACGAAAGACCGCAGCCCTGCCAAAGCCTGCTCGACCCCTGGAGCCCCCCGGACCATCCGGTCGCTGATGCCCGTCAGCTGGCGGATGAAGGGCGGGATGGGCCGCCCGGGATCGACGAAGGTGGACCATTCCGCCGTGGCCCGGCCGCCCGCGAAGCGCACCGCCCCGATTTCCAGGATGGCGTCCTGCGCAGCGCTCGAGCCGGTCGTCTCCAGGTCCACGGCAACGAACGGGCGGTCAAGCCAGGTGATCGCATCGGTTGACGTAATGGGTCACCACTCCCCCATCCGGGCGGACGTCGAGCAGGGAGACGCTCGCGTTCTCGATCACGAAGCGCACCCTGGGCCAGCTGTCGAGGCCCATCAGGGCCATCAGTCCCGCGACGATCGTGCCGCCGTGGCAGACCACGGCGACGTGACCTTCTTCCCCGGCCGTGATCTCGCGCAGTGCCGCCTCGGCGCGGGCGTAAAGCTCGCGGTAGCTCTCGCCGCCCGGCGGGCGGGCGTTTGCCGGGTCCCGGCGCAAGAGATCGTCGGCTTGCGCGTAGGCGAGCGCCGCCTCCTCGCGCCGCATGCCCTGGTACTGGCCCCAGTTGCGCTCCATCAGGCGGTCGTCGAGGCGCAGCGGCAGACCGTGCGGGGCGGCGATCAGGCTGGCCGTCTCCTGCGCGCGCGCAAGCGGGCTCGCGTAGACGGACCCGAGCGGCACGCCCTTGAGGGCCTCGCCGAGCGCCCTGGCCTGCCTTCGCCCCTCCTCGTCCAGCGGCACGTCCTCGTGGCCCTGGATGCGCCAGGCGCTGTTCCACGCGGTGCGTCCGTGGCGGATCAGGTAGAGTGAGGGCAAGGTGTTTCCTCCATGATCAGCATCGGATGCGACAAAGGAGTGGTTCGGGTGCGGCTCAAGGCAGTGGCAACGGCCCAGGCCCTGTTCCCTTCGTTGGCCAGGGGATTGCCGGTCGTGGCGATCGACACCCTGCGGGCTGCCACGACTGCGGCGGCGGCCCTGGCGGCCGGTGCGGCGGCGGTGCGGCCGGTGACCGGCGTCGACGAGGCGTTCAGGCTGAAAGAGCGGCTGCCGGGGGCTGTCCTGGGCGGCGAGCGCGGCATGCGCCCCGTGCCCGGGTTCGACGCAGGCAACTCGCCTGCCGACTATCCGCGCAGTCTGGTGCGGGGTCGCGAGGTCGTCCTCACGACGACCAACGGCACGCTCGCCCTGGCGCGCGCCCGCTCAGCGACCGCGGTCGCTTTCGCGGCGCTCACGACCGCCCGTCTCGCCGCCGAGTGGCTCGCCGCCCAAGGGGCGGACGAGGCGCTCATCGCGATGAGCGGCACCGACGGCGGCTTCTCCCACGAGGACGCCCTGACCGCCGGAGCGATCGCCAGCCTCGTGCCCGGCGCGGAGCTGGACGATCTGCTGCTGACGGCCTGCGCGGCCTTCGCGGGGCGCAGGCGGCGCCTGCTCGAGGCCTTGCGCGCGACGCCGCACGGCCGGCGCCTGATCGCCGCGGGCTATGAGGGCGATATCGAGCTGGCAGCCCGCCTCGGTCACGCGCGACTCCTGCCGGTGCGCGACCGGCGCGACAAAGGAAGGCTCGTCGGCTGGCGGCGTCGCTGAGCCTTTCCCGTCATGGTCCGGCGATTCCTGCTGGCCGGGCGCACTGGCGATCGACCCGTCAGGCCCCCCCCGTTCAGGCCGAGCGCAGCCGCAGCCTGCCGCCGTTTGTCGGCTCGAGCGCCAGCTGCAAACCCCTGCAGACCGTCTGCTCGGGCTCCATGTCGCGGTGCAGGGGCAGGTCGAGGCGCTCCTGCAGGACGTCCGCGAGCGCGTCAAGGCGCGAACCGCCGCCGGTCAGGACGACGCCGTGCTCGGCGAGATCCGCCACCAGCTCCGGCGAGACGTCGCGCAGGAGTTCCCGCACGGCGTGCGCGATCTGGTCCGCGAGCTGGTGCACCGCTGGCAGGACTTCCGCGCGGTCGAGCGTCACCGCGTGCGGCAGGCCCGTGACGAGGTCGCGCCCGTTCGCCCTCGCCTCGGCGAGCCCTTCGCCGAGCAGGCTGTGCTTGACCGCCTGCGCTGTCGCGGCGCCGACCATCAGGTTGTAGCGGTCGCGCATGAGGCGCGAGATGGCGTCGTCGATCTGGTCGCCGGCGGCGTCCACCTTGGCGCTCGCCACCGAGTGGCCGAGCGAGAGCAGGTCGACGCGGGTGCAGCTGGCGCCGATGTCGACGAGCAGTGTGCCGGTCGGCTGGAAGAGCGGCAGGTCGAGGCCGAGGGCCTTGCACGCCGACAAGGCGCAGAAGTGTACGCGGGCGGCGCCGGCATGCTGGGCGAGCACTGTGAGACCGCGCCGGTCGATGGCACTCGCTCCGGCGCCAAGGGCGATCCAAATCTCTGGGCGGCGCAGGCCATGCCTGCCGGTGCGGGCCAAAAGGCTCCTCAGGAGGGCATCGGCGAGCTTCTGCGAGCGCACGCCGCCACGCGCGAAGGGGCGCTCCGCCTCGAGTCCGTCGGGCGTGCGGCCAAGCATGCGCAGGGCCTGCTCGCCGACGGCGACGACATCGCCCTGGACCCGGTGCGCCACGACGGCCGGCTCGCTCAGAGGCGGACGGCGGTTGCCTTCCACGCCCATGCGCACGTTCTCGCTGCCGAAATCGAAAATCAGGCGTCGCACGAAGGAGCCCTCCCCGCTTGTCCTACACTCCCATTGAAGCGAACAGGCGGTTGGCTCGCACCGATCAAATAATGGCGGCGGACCCACCGAGGGGTCCGCCGCGCAGCGTCCAAGGGAGCGCCTGGAACTAGAGGAGCTGCTGGCCTGCGATGCGCTCGGCGGCTTGCCGGGCCGACGCGAGCACATCCTGGGCGTCGACGACGAGGTGGTGGCCCTCGCGGTAGATCAGGCGCCCGGAAGCGTAAACGCGCTCCACGTCCCGCGACGTCGCGGTGTAGACGAGCGCCGAATAGGGGTCGAAGACAGGCTGCAGGCGGTAGCCGCGCAGGTCGACGACGACCAGGTCGGCGAGATAGCCCCGCTCGAGGGCCCCGAGTCTGGGCCAGCCCAGCGCAATGGCGCCTTCGCGCGTCGCCATGCGCAGGACGTCGCGCGCCGTGAGGGCCGCGGCGTCCTGCGCGACGCCCTTGGCGATCCAGGCCGCCGCCTTCATGCTCAGGAACGGGTCCAGGAGGTTGGCGCTGGCGGCCCCGTCCGAGCCGATGCCGACCGGAACGCCCGCGTCGCGCAGCCTGCGCGTCGGCGCGAAGCCGCAGCCCAGCTTGAGGTTCGAGACCGGGCAGTGCGCCACGCCGAGGCTCAGGCTGGCCAGGATGCCGATGTCGCCGTCGCCGGGAAAGACCATGTGCGCCGCGATGACGTGCTGGCGCGAGAGGCCGCTCTGCGTCAGCACCCGCGCGGGCGACGTGCCCTGGCGCGCGAGTTCCTCGGTTTCGCCCCGCGTCTCCGCGAGGTGGATGTGGACCGGCGCCGAGAGCGCTGCCGCGTAGTCCGCCACTTCGCGCAGGTAGTCGGGCGGGCAGGTGTAGGGCGCGTGGGGCCCGAGCGCGACCTGAATGCGGCCGCCGAGTGCGCCCTGCCAGCGCTCGTGCAGCGCGACGCCCCGCCGCAGGCTCTCGCGCTCGGCATCCTGCGCGCCGATCAGGCCTTGCGTGATCATGCCGCGGATGCCGGACTCGCCGATCGCCTCGGCGACGCGGTCCATCGAGCCATACATGTCGTTGACGCAGGTCACGCCGGCGGCGACCGCCTCAAGCAGCGCGAGGCGCGTCCCCTGCAGGATGTCCTCGGGCGTCATGCGGGCCTCGATCGGCCAGACGTGCTCCTCAAGCCACGGCATCAGCGGCACGTCGTCCGCGACGCCGCGCAGGATCTGCATCGCTAGATGCGTGTGGGCGTTGACAAAGCCGGGGATGATGACGCGGCCCGGAACGTGCTCGATCTCATCCTCGGGCGCGGCCGAGGGCGCGCCCTGCGCCGGGCCGGCATAGGCGATGCGCTCGCCGTCGAGGACGAGCACCGCGTGGTCGATGCGCTCATCTGGGGTGAGCAGTGTCGCCCCTTCGAGGCGGATCATTGGGTGCCCTCGCGCCAGGTGCCGCGGTAGCGCTGCTGTTCGTCGGTCTCCCGCTCGAGGCCGATGCCCCGCGCGGCGAGGGAAAGCGATGCGACCCGCGCGTCGAGCTCGTCCGGATACGGGTGGACGCCGGGCGTGAGGCGGTTCGCGGCCAGGTGCAGCAGGGCGAGGGCTTGAACCGCGAACGAGAGGTCCATGATCTCCACCGGGTGCCCGTCGCCTGCAGCCAGGTTGACCAGCCTGCCTTCGGCCAGCAGGTAGAGGCGGCGGCCGTCGGCCAGCCGGAAGCGCTCGACGCCTTCCCGGGCCGTCTCGACCCCTGTCGCGAGGGCCCTCAAGGCCTGTTTGTCGATCTCGACGTCGAAGTGGCCCGCGTTCGCGAGCAGAACGCCGTCGCGCATCCGCTCGAGATGCTCGCGCCGCACCACCCTGATGGCGCCGGTCACTGTGACGACGATGTCGGCCCGCGGCGCGAGCTCGTCCATCGTGCCGACGTCGTAGCCGTCGAGCCAGGCCTCGTTCATCTTGACCGGATCGATGTCGACAACGCCGACGCGCGCACCGAGTCCCCTCAGGCGCTGGGCGACCCCCTTGCCGCACTGGCCGAAGCCCACGACGAGCGCGTTGCGTCCCGCGATCGTCAGGTTCGTGGCGTGCATGATCGCTTCCACCACCGACTGCCCGGTGCCGAAGCGGTTGTCGAAGAGGTGCTTCATCTTGGCGTCGTTGACCGCGATCATCGGCACCTTGAGCTCGCCGGCCAGGTGCATCGCGCGCAGGCGGACGAGACCCGTCGTCGTCTCTTCGGCCCCGCCGCGCAGATCCGCGAGCAGCTGCGGGCGCTCAAGGTGGAGACGGGTGACGAGGTCGCCGCCGTCGTCGACGAGCAGCGTCGGCCGATGCGAAAGCACCTTGTCGAGGTATCCGAAATACTCTTCGGGCGTGGCGCCGTGCCGAGCGTAGACGTGCACGCCGCGACCCGCCAGGGCCTCGGCGACGGCGTCCTGCGTCGAGAGCGGATTCGATCCCGCGATCGCCACCTCGGCGCCCAGATCCCTGAGCGCGAGCGCGAGGCGGGCCGTCTTGGCCTCCAGGTGCAGCGCGATGCCCACCCGCTCCCCCTTGAGGGGCTTGTGTGCCTGCCCTTCGCGGATCAGCTGGTCCAGGATCGGCATGTGCTCCTCGGCCCAGTCGATGCGCCTGTCTCCGTCCTGCCTGCTCACGACATCGCCTCCGGCTGCGGATGGATACCGCAGCGATAGTCCCTGCCGAGGTCCCGAGCGGTGCCAAGGAGGAGGTTCGAGAGCGTCCTCCCCTGCTCCGCCATCAACTCGAGCACTTCCTCATGCGACGGGCGCGCGCCCTGCACCCCGGCGGCCAGGTTGGTCACGAGGGCGACCGCGGCGTAGCAGATGCCCATCTCAGCCGCGAGCACGGCCTCCGGCACCTGCGTCATGCCCACCACGTCGCCGCCGAGCTGCGCGTAGGCGCGGATCTCGGCCGGGGTCTCGAAGCGCGGTCCCTCGGTGCAGACGTAGACGACGTCCTCGCGCCGCAGCGCGATGCCCTGCCGGTCGGCGCTGCGGCGCAGGGCCGCGCGCAACGTGGGGCAGTAGGCGTCGCTGACGTTCTGGTGCACCACGCCGGGACCGTCGTGGAACGTCGTCGGCCGCGACTTGGTGAAGTCGATGAAGTCGCCGAGCAGGGCCAGGCTGCCCGGCGGGATGTCTTCGCGGACCGAGCCGACGGCGGACGTCGCGAGGATGGCCGTGACACCGATCTCCTTGAGGCCCCAGAGCAGGGCGCGCGCCGGCAGGCGGTGCGGCGGGACGGCGTGTCCCTTGCCGTGGCGCGGCGCGAAGACCAGCTCGAGACCGTCCGGCAGCCGCACCTGCGTCACCGCTGCGTCGCCGTAGGGCGTCGCGACCACGCGTTCGTGCTCCTCGGCACCAGGCAGGGCATAGACGCCAGTGCCGCCGATGATCGCGATCATCTCAGTTGCCAGCGTAGATCCACTCTTCCTCCGGCCGCGGCTGGCCAACCAGCTCGCCTGGGCGGAAGAAGAGGCCGATCTCGCGCTCGGCGGCCTCGGGCCCGTCCGAGCCGTGCACGATGTTGGCCGCGATCTGCATGGCGAAGTCGCCCCTGAGCGTGCCCGGGGCCGCCTTGGCGGGATCGGTCGCGCCCATCACGTTGCGGGCGATGCCGATGGCGTCCTGGCCCTCCCAGACCATGGCGACGATCGGGCCCGAGGTGATGAAGTTGACCAGCCCGGCGAAGAACGGCTTCTCGCGGTGCGCCTCGTAGTGGCGGGAGGCCAGCTCCTCGCTGACCCGCATCAGCTTGAGTCCGACCAGCCTGAGGCCCTTGCGCTCCAGGCGGCCGATCACCTCGCCGACGAGACCGCGTCCGACTCCGTCCGGCTTGACGGCAACGAATGTGCGTTCCATGGCTCTAGCGTTCCCCTCCCGAAAGTTGCGCCCCGGTCCTTCGACCGGGGCGCCCTGTCTTTAGCCGACTTGCGTTTCTACCTCGGCGAAGACGCCGCGCTCCGTCTCTGTCGCCGTCACGCTTTCAGCGCGGAAGTGCTCCACAATATAGTTGCAGGCGTCCCATGGTTCGACGCGTTCCCCGCATGTGAACACATCTACCGCGGCGTAGCCCAGTTCGGGCCAGGTGTGCACCGCCAGGTGCGACTCCGAGATGACCACCACACCACTGACGCCCTGGGGGCTGAACTTATGGAAGGCTACTTCCCGGACCTCAGCACCCGACTCCAGCGCTGCGGCCACCAGGATTCTCTCAACCCGCTCCGGGTCGTTGAGAATCGCCCGGTCGCAACCGTACACCTCGGCCAGAATGTGCCGGCCCAGTGCGTTCATCGATCAGCCCCCTCGCATCGGTTCACCATCAAATGCATTGTAGAGACATGTCGGAAGGTTGTCAACGAACAGACGGTGTTTTCAGCAACGATTCACGATCTGGCGGAGTGAGACGCGATGGCTGACGTGATCGCGCTCATCCGCTCCGTATCTCTTGCGATTTCGCTGCCGTACGTGTAGTGCGACGGTTCACGAGACATAATCGGGACTTGTCCCAGACTTGCGGCCGCCTGTCCGCGGCGCATAGCGGGGCTCACGCGCCGCGACACGCTGCGCTGCGTTTCGACGCCTTTCGCGGCCAGGAGGCGACGGGCTTCAGCTGTCCCTGAGGTCCCGCTCGAGGGCGTCGAGCATCTGCTCGGCGTTGCGGCGCAGGATCAGCTTGGCCACGGGATTGAACAGGCTCGCGATCATCGGCATGCCGAACTCGAAGTCGGTCGTGAGCGTGACGCTCGTGCCGCCAGCGGCGGGCACGACCCGCCATTCGCCTTCGAAGCGCCTGAGGTCCCCGGAGATCTGCTGATAGGTTATGCGCCCCTCCTCTGGCAGGAAGGTGTCCCGCTCCAGCCAGCGGAATGGCGCGCCCTGCAGCGTGACGTGCCACTGCGAGTCGGTCGAGTTGCCCTCGCGGCGCACCACCTCGACCGAGTTGACGTTCTCCATGAAGCGCGGAAAGGACTCCATGTCCGAGAGCACCGCGAACACGGCTTCGGGGTTCGCCTTGATCAGCTTCTGCACTTCCACGTAGGGCATGGTCGGCGCTCCTTTCAGAGGTCCTCGGCCACGAGCGCGACCTGGGCGGCCGCCTCGCGGATCTGGCCAAGCGTCTCCGCGATCGTCTCCTCGGAGATGATGACGGGCGGGATCATGCGCAGAACGCGCTCGTTGTTCAGGGTCCAGAGCGCCAGCACGTGCCGGTGCAGGAGTTCCGACATCAGCATGCCGCCGACGCCCTCGCGCGTGGCCTCGAGACCGAGCATCAGGCCACGGCCGCGCACCTCTGAGATCACGCCGGGGAACTCGCGCGCCAGCGACTCGAGCCCTTCCCGCAGGAGAGCGCCCTTGCGCCTGGCCTGCCCCGGGAAGTCCTCCTCGCGCATCACGTCGATGGCCTCGCAGCCGACCGCTGCGGTGAGCGGCGCGCCGCCGCCGCCGCCACCGCCGAAGGTGCTCGTGTGGATGAGCGGCATGCTGTCGAGAAAGCCCATGGCGTCCCGGGTGCCGACACAGGCGCCGAGCGGCAGGATGCCGCCGCCGAGGGCCTTCGAGACCGTGAGGAAGTCCGGTACGACGCCCTGCTCGTGCTCGCAGGCGAAGTAGTGGCCCGTGCGGCCCATGCCGCTCTGCACCTCGTCGAAGATCAGCATCGCGCCCGCATGGTCGCAGATGGCACGCGCATGCGCGAGGTAGCCGTCGGGCGGCACGATGATGCCGCCCTCGCCCTGGATCGGCTCGAGGATGACGGCCGCGACCTCCTCGTCCACGGCGGCCTCGAGGGCCTTTGCGTCGCCGTACGGCACCAGGCGCACGTCGGTGAGCAGGGGGCGGAAGGGGTCCTTGTAGAGGTCGCGACCGCTGACCGAGAGCGCGCCGAACGTCTTGCCGTGGAAGGCGCCGATGGTCGAGACGAACACCTTGCGGCCGGTGCGCAGGCGCGAGAACTTGAGCGCGGCCTCGTTCGCCTCGGCCCCCGAGTTGCAGAAGAAGCTGAGCTGAAGATCGCCTGGGGTCACCTCCGCGAGCCGCTTCGCGAGCGCGATCGGCTCGAGCACAGGCAGCGATCTCGAGGGCAGGGCGATGCGGTCGAGCTGCGCCTTCGCGCGCGCGACGATGCGGGGATGCAGGTAGCCGTGCACCATGACGCCGTAACCGCCGCCCATGTCGGTATAGCGGTTGCCCTCGCTGTCGTAGACAAAGGCGCCTTCCGCCCGCACCTCCGGCGAGAGCACGCCGAGAAAGCTGTAGGCGCGCGCGATGCCAGGGTTGATGTAGCGGGCGAGATCCTGAAGCCAGGCTTCATCCGGCAAAATGGTCATCCTTCCGACGAAAGCATTGCCTTGGCTGTCCAATTGCACCCTGGGCGCCGCGATTCCTGCGCGGTCACGCGAAGCGGCCACCTCCCGCGGGAGGTGGCCGCTTCGGGCGATGGATCAGACGGCCTGGGGCACCGCGCCGCCGAGCTCGAAGCCGAGCTCGAGCGCGCGTTCGTTGAGTTCGAGGAACTCGGGCTTCATGCGGGCGCGCAGGGCTGCGCGCAGGCTGTCGCGGGTGACGGCGCCCGTCAGGGCGACGAGCGCCCCGAGCGCGATCACGTTGAGCGAGAGCTCGTTGCCCAGCTCGCGCGCCGCGCGTCGGAACGGCAGGAAGTGGCCCTTGGCGTCCGGGAGCTCCTGCCGGATCGTCTCCTCGAGCAGGATGAAGCCCTCGGGCGTCACCTGCTTGCCGTACTTGAGGTACGCGTCGCGGGAGAAGCAGAGCACGAGGTCCGGGACGGAGACCTCAGGGAAGGCGATCTCGCGCGTCGAGATCACGACCTCGGCCTTCGAGGCGCCAAGTCTGGCTTCAGGGCCGTACGTCTGCGTCTGCACGACGTAGAGGCCATCCTCCATGGCCGCTTCCGCGAGCATCGTGCCGGCCAGGATGATGCCCTGGCCGCCGCGTCCCGAGAGCCTGACGCGCAGCGGGTCGTGCAGCATTACTTGCCACCTCCCGCGCGGGCGACGAGCCCGTGGTACTGGTCGATGTACTCCGGACGTTCCGCGTCGCGGAACAGCCCGATCGGCATCTGGCCGACCATCTCCTCGCGGGTGATCTCGGGCGCGGGCCCGAACGCCTCGAGGAGCTTCGTGCGGTCGCGCTCGTAGAGCAGCATGTCAGGGGCTTCGCCGAGCTTGTTGAGGCGACCGTAGTACGTCGGGCACTGGCTCAGCACCTCCACGAGGCTGAAGCCGTGGTGGCGGATCGCGCCCGTGATCAGCTTGGGCATCTCCTGGAAGTCGAACGTAGTCGTACGGGCCACATAGGTGGCGCCTGCGGCGAGCGCCAGTTCGACCATGTCGAAGGCGGGTTCGATCGAGCCCAGCGGCGACGTCGTGGAGCGGGAGTCGACGGGACTGGTCGGCGCGCCCTGGCCGCCGGTCATGCCGTAGATCGAGTTGTTGAAGATGATGGCCGTGATGTCGATGTTGCGCCGCGCGGCGTGGATCAGGTGATTGCCGCCGATGGCGGCGGCATCGCCGTCGCCCATCGGCACGATCACCGTCAGGCCCGGGTTGACCATCTTGAGGCCTGTGGCGTAGGCGAGAGCGCGGCCGTGCGTCGTGTGCATCGAGTTGGCGTCGAAGTAGAAGGGCGCGCGGCCGGAGCAGCCGATGCCGCCCACGATCGCCACAAGGTCCATGTCCAGCCCGAGCTCCATCAGGGCCGTCGCGATACTGCGCGCGATGATGCCGTGGCCGCAACCGGGGCACCACACGGTGGGCATCATCTCCTGGCGCAGATAGGGCGTCAGGTCGACACCGGGCTTAGTCATGGGCCACACCTCCGATCTCGACCGAGGCGGCGAGCTTCTTCGCCGCATCGACCAGGGCCTCTGGCGTGAAGAGCTCGCCGTCCATGCGTCCGAGCGCCTCGACCGGGCAACGGCCGGCGATCGTCGCGCGCACGGGCATCACGTACTGGCCCAGGTTGAGCTCGGGCACCAGGATGCCCCGCGCGTTCGCGGTCTTCTCCTGCACGAGCCAGTCGGGGAAGGGCCAGAGCGTCTGAATGTCGAGCAGTCCCGCCTTGAGGCCGTCCGCGCGCAGGAGCCCGACGGCTTCGCGCGCGGCGCGGGCCGTGATGCCGAAGGTCAGCAGCACGATGTCCGCATCGTCGAGCGAGACCTCGCGGTAGAAGGTGATCTCGCGCGCGTCCTGCCGCATGCGCTCGGCGACGCCCTGCAGGATGCGCTGGACAGCCTGGCCGGCCAGTGCCTTGGGCAACCCTGTCTCGTCGTGGCTCATGCCGGTCACCACGGTGTGATGGCCCGAGCCGAACGGCACAAAGGGAGCGTCGGGACCGAACGGCAGGAAGTTCTCGTCGAAGATCGGCTTTTGCCGCTGGCGCACCGGCACGTCGGGGAATTCGACGTTCTCGCGCATGTGCGACAGCACGGCGTCGAGCAGCAGGATGACCGGCAGCCGGTAGGTCTCGGCGAGGTTGAAGGCCTCCACGGTCATGCGGTACGCCTCGACCACGGACGAGGCCGTGAGCACGATCACCTCATGGTCGCCGTGCGTGCCGTAGCGGGCCTGCATGACCTCGCCCTGCGCCGGCAGCGTGGGCAGCCCTGTCGACGGACCGCCGCGCTGCGAGTCCACGATCACCACAGGCGTCTGCGTCATGCAGGCGTAGCCGATGTTCTCCTGCATCAGGGAGAAGCCGGGGCCGGACGTGGCCGTCATCGCTTTGGCGCCACCCCAGGCCGCGCCGATCGCGGCCGCGATGGAGCCGATCTCATCCTCCATCTGGATGAAGACGCCGCCGGTCTTCGGCATCTGTCTCGCCATCATCTCCATGATCTCGGTGGCCGGGGTGATGGGATAGCCGGAATAGAAGTTGCAGCCCGCGTGGACGGCGGCCAGTGCCACCGCCTCGTTGCCCTGTACGAGCCTCATAGCGTTCCCCCCATGGCTAGCGCCGGGGACGCGACGCGCTCCAGCGTAAAGACGAAGTCGGGACAGCGTACGGCGCAGATGCCGCAGAAGATGCAGCGGGAGATGTCGCCGACCACGATCCGCTCGCCGTCGTCCAGCGAAAGGATCTGCGCAGGGCAGTTCTCCACGCAGAGATTGCAGCCCTTGCACCAGTCGCGCTGCACGGAAAGCTGACGATCCCCCTGCTGGTAGTGCAGCGTGGGTTCCTTCATCGCGCCAGCCCCCTCAGATAGCGGTCGATGCCCATCGCCGCGACCTTGCCGTGATGCACGGCCTCGACCGCGGTGCCTCCACCGTTGACGGCGTCGCCGCCGGCGAAGAACTTGGGGTTGCCGGTCTGACCAGTCACGCCGTCCACCTCGAGCGGACCGCGCTCATGCTGCAGACCGGGAATCTGGGCCAGGAAGCCGGTGTGGTAGCGCTGTCCGACGGCCTTGATCACCGTGTCGACGGGCAGGTCGAACGCGGATCCCGGCACGCGCTGCGGGCGGCGCCGGCCGCTCTCGTCCGGCTCGCCGAGCTCCATGCGCTCGCAGCGCACGACCGAGACGTGGCCGTCGCCCAGGAAGGCGACCGGCAGGCTCAGCCAGACGAAGCGCACGCCGTCCTCCTTGGCCTCGAGCACCTCGTGGCGCCACGCCGGCATTTCGCTCTCGGTGCGGCGGTAGAGGACGACGACGTCCTCGGCGCCCAGCCGCAGCGCTTCGCGGGCGCAGTCCATCGCGGTGTTGCCGCCGCCGATCACGGCCACACGGCGCCCCACCTGCGGGGCGAGGCCGTCCTTGACCGCCTCGATGAACGGCAGGGACTCGTAGACGCCTGCAAGGTCGTCGCCTTCGTAGCGGACGTCGGCGTCTTCGCCGAGGCCGACGCCCAGGAAGACGGCGTCGAACTCGGACTCGAGGCGCCTGAGGTCCTCCCTGCCGCGGATCGGCGCGTTGAGATGGATCTGGACGCCCATGGCCGCAAGGCGCTCCGCCTCCTGCGGCAGGGGCTCGCGCACCTGGCGGTACGGGGCGATGGCGTAGCGGATGAGTCCGCCCACCTCCGCGCGGGCGTCGAAGATTTCCACCTCGTAGCCGAGAGGGGCCAATGTGGCCGCGCAGGCCAAGCCCGCGGGACCGGCGCCGATCACCGCCACGCGGCGGCCGTTCAGCGCTGCGCGCTGCGGCGTCGCGGTGCCGGCGGCCAGGGCGGCGTCGGTGGCGAAGCGCTGCAGCTGGCCGATCGTGACCGGTCTGCGCCCCGCCGTCTCCAGGACGCAGGCCCCTTCGCAGAGCACCTCGGTCGGGCAGACGCGGGCGCAGCTACCGCCGAGCGGGTTCGCCGAAAAGATGATGTCCGCGGCCTTTTCCGGGTTGCCGTCCACGATCTGAGCGATGAACCCTGGCACATCCACGTCGGCTGGACAGGCGACCGTACAGGGCGCCATGGCGGTGATGCTGCCGCACTCGAGGC
Source organism: Bacillota bacterium (assembly GCA_021847575.1). GTDB lineage: Bacteria > Bacillota > Sulfobacillia > JAJZYS01 > JAJYTV01 > JAJZQO01. The sequence continues at coordinate 65,182 of JAJZQO010000004.1, forward strand.
AACGCTCCGCCTCTACGACCGCGACATCGGCCGCGAGGGCGGGGTGGAGTTCCTGAAACACGCCTCCGAACGGCAGGGACGACGCTGCGTCGCCCCTGCCCTGGGTAGCGGACAACCGGTCAGGCTGGTGCATGTCACCGGCCATCTCGTGTCACTCCCCCTCCTGGCTCTTCCGGCCTTATTACGCGACCTCTTCCTTGATGGCGGAGAGCAGGCTCTGCAGCGCGCCCTTGGCGTCGCCGAAGAACATCTTGGTGTTCTGCTTGAAGAACAGCGGGTTGTCGATGCCGGCGAAGCCGGCGGCCATCGAGCGCTTGTTGACGATCACGGTCTTGGCCTGGTCGACGTTGAGGATCGGCATGCCGTAGATCGGGCTGCCCGGATTCTCGCGCGCGTCCGGGTTCACGACGTCGTTGGCGCCGATCACGAGCACGACGTCCGTGCGCTGGAACTCGGGGTTGATGTCGTCCATGTCGTAGAGGCGGTCGTACGGGACGTTGGCCTCCGCGAGCAGAACGTTCATGTGGCCAGGCATGCGGCCGGCGACCGGGTGGATGGCGAAGCGGACGTCGACGCCGCGCGAGGTCAGAAGGTCCATCAGGTCCTTGCACTCCTGCTGCGCGCGCGCCACAGCGAGACCGTAGCCAGGAACGATCACGACGCGCTGCGCGTAGGCGCAGAGCATGGCGACCTCCTCCGCGTTGGTCGGGTGGATCTCGCCGCGCTCGGAGGTGCCCGTCGCGGTGACCTTGGAGCCGAAGGCCGAGAACAGCACGTTGAAGATCGAGCGGTTCATGGCGCGGCTCATGATCAGCGTCAGGATGGTACCGGACGATCCGACCAGGGCACCGGCCACAATCAGGACGTCGTTCTGCAGCACGAAACCGGCTGCGGCCGCCGCGATGCCCGTAAACGCGTTGAGGAGGGCGATGATCACCGGCATGTCGGCGCCGCCGACCGGCACGACGAACGAGACGCCGAGGATCACGCTGCCGACGATCAGGATCCAGTCGAGGGTGATGCTGGGCGAGAACGGGATGTAGATGGCCAGCAGGACCAGCAGGATCAGGAGGCCGGCGTTCACCCCGTTCTGCCCCTTGAAGGCAATCGCGCGGCCCGGCATCCACTCCTGGAGCTTGAGGAAGGCGATGATGCTGCCGGAGAAGCTGATCGAGCCCACGAGCATGTCGAACAGCCCCGGGACCGCCTGCGACAGACCGGGGTAGCTGCCGTGGCCGAGCGCCTGCAGGGCTTCCGAGAGGGCGATCATGGCGGCCGCGCCGCCGCCCATGCCGTTGAAGGCCGCAACCATCTGCGGCATGGCGGTCATCTTGACCGCGCGCGACGAGTAGGTGCCGATGACGGCGCCTACGATGAAGACGGCGAGCAGCAGCATCACGTTGCCCACGCTGGCGCCGATGACGGTGAAGACCACCGCGATCAGCATGCCGATGGCGGCCAGCAGGTTGCCCATGCGGGCGGTTGCGGGGTTGCGCAGACGCATCACACCGACGATGAACAGTATGGCGGCGACCATGTACGCCGCGTCGCGGATGTTGCTCACTTGGCGGCCTGCCCCTTCTCGGTCGGACTCTTGCGGAACATTTCGAGCATGCGGTCGGTGACGACGAAGCCGCCCACGACGTTGAGCGTCGCAAGGAACAGCGCAAGGGCCGCCACGATGATCTGTGACGTGCCAGAGGCGGTGAAGACGACGATGAGGGCGCCGACGACCAGGACCCCGTGGATCGCGTTGGTCGCCGACATCAGCGGCGTGTGGAGCACGGGGGGTACCTTCGTGATCAGCGACCAGCCGGTGAAGACGGCGAGCACGAAGAAGAACAGCTCCTGCAAGAGGTTCGCATGCACGGCGGTAAGCACCTCGCTTGCCTGGGATTTGCGCCGGCGCCCCGTGCGGGGCGCCGCCCTGGGAGCACTACTTGGCGACCGAGAGCTTGTCGCGCGTCGGCCCGTGGGTGATCTCGCCCTTCGCCGTGAGGCGCGTGGCCGTGAGGATCTCGTCCTCGGGCACGGGACCGAGCTCGGCGGCGCTGGCCGCGTCCTTCGTCCAGGTGGCGAACATGTGGTTCAGGAACGTGACCATGTTGCGCGCGTAGAGCTGGCTCGCAGGCGACGGCATCGTCGAGGGCAGGTTCAGCGTGCCGTCGACGATCACGCCGCCTTCGGTCACCGTGACTTCGCCCGGCACGGTCAGCTCGCAGTTGCCGCCGGTCTCTGCGGCCAGGTCGACGATGACGGCGCCGGTGTGCATCGAGCGCACCATCGCCGCGTCGATCAGGATCGGGGCCTTGCGGCCCGGCACCATGGCCGTCGAGATCACGACGTCGGCCTTCTGCACGGGCTCCGCGAGCAGTTCGCGCTCGCGCTGCTCCTCGTCGGCCGCCATGGCGCGGGCGTAACCGCCGGTCGCCTCGGCGTTCTCCACGGGCAGACTGAGGAAGCTCGCGCCCAGGCTCTCGACCTGCTCGCGCGAGGCGGGACGGACGTCGAAGGCCTGGACGACGGCGCCGAGGCGCTTCGCTGTGGCGATGGCCTGCAGGCCCGCGACACCGGCGCCGAGGATCAGCACCTTGGCAGGCGCGATCGTTCCGGCGGCGGTCATCAGCATCGGGAAGAAGCGCTCGACCTGCAGGTTGGCGGCGAGCACGGCGCGGTAGCCGGAAACGGTGCTCATCGACGAGAGGACGTCCATACTCTGCGCGCGCGTGATGCGCGGCATCATGTCGAGACTGAACGACGTGACGTTGGCCTCCGCCAGCTGCTGTCCGACCTCCGGCTCGCTGAGCGGGCCAAGGGTGCCCACGAGCACGCTGTCGGGCCTGAGAAGCGGCAGTTCGGCTGCGAGCGGGGCGCGCACCTTAAGAATGATGTCGGCCTGCTTGTAGGCAGTCTGCGCGTCGGGCAGGATTTCGGCCCCAGCAGCGCTGTAAAGTGCGTCGGGCAACTGGGCCGCCAGGCCAGCATTGGTCTCGACGCCCACCTTATAGCCCTTCTTGACAAGCTGCGCGACCATATCGGGGGTCAGAGCCACACGCCGTTCGCCGGGTCTAATTTCTCGGGGTACACTCAAGTACACCGCGCCACCACCTCTCCAAGTACCTTAGGAACTCGCGCTGCAGCGCAGGCAGGGCCCAAGGGCCCCAAGGCAGGTGCCCACATGGCCCAGGCCATCGCCGCGATCGGCCCCTCCTAATCGGCTCGGCGAACGGGCCTCGTCTCGCCAGCCAGACGCGAGGTGATTCTATTGCAGCAGATTTCACGCCGATTGGCGAGCATAGCCGCAGCCAAGGAAGTGCGTTCCGGCATGCGCATCGGACTCGGCAGCGGGCGGGCTGTCGCCGCGGTGATCGACGAGATCGGCCGGCGCATTGCGGACGAGGGCCTGGCCATCGAGGCGGTCGCGGCTTCCCCGAAGGCGGCGCGGGCGGCCAGGGCGGCGGGCATGGCCATGCTGCCGCCCTGGGACATTCCCGAGCTTGACCTGGGGCTCGACGGCGCCGATCTCCTGACGGAGGAGCTCAACCTGATCAAGGGCGGAGGCGGCGCGCTGGTGCGGGAGCGGCTCGTCGCGCTCGCCTGCAGGCGCTGGGTCGTGCTGGCCGAGGCCGAGAAGCTGCGCCTGGACCTCGCGGGGGCTCCGCTGCCCGTCGCGGTCCTGGCCTTCGGCCACGAGGCGACGGCCAGGCGGCTGCGCGGCCTTGGTCTCGACGTCGCGCTGCGCCGCGACGCGAGCGGTCGGCCGCGGCGCAGCGACGACGGGCTGCTCTTCTACGACTGCCGCGATCGCCTCGCGCGGACACCGTCCGAGATCGCGGCCGCGCTTGCCGCTCTGCCTGGCGTCGTCGACACGGGGCTGTTCCTCGCCATGGCGCAGAGCGCCTATATCGGATCGCCGGACGGCGTGCGCCGCATCGACGCATAGGCGGCACCGGACCAAATCAGGTGCACAGCGAAAGACCGCCCCGTGCGGAGCGGTCCCGCGAAACTGGTCGGACTGGCGGGACTCGAACCCGCGACCTCTACCACCCCAAGGTAGCGCGCTACCAAACTGCGCCACAGCCCGGTTACCACTCCATGTTAGTGTCCAGCGGCCGCCGACGCAAGTGCGATCGTCCGGCGCGAAGATGCGACAGGGCCCGGGGCGGCGGCCCCGGGCCAGCGGGCGTAGGTCAGACGATGATGCAGATCAGGCCGCCGCTGCCTTCGTTGACGATGCGCTCGAGCGTCTCGCGCAGTTTCTGCTGCGCCTGGTCCGGCATGCGCACAAGCTTGTTCTGGATGCCTTCGCGCACCAGCTCGTTCAGCGACTTGCCGAAGATGTCGGACTGCCAGATCTGCTTCGGGTCGTCCTCGAACTTCGTCATGAGGTACTGGACGAGTTCCTCGCTCTGCCGCTCGGTGCCGATGATCGGCGTCACTTCAGTCTCGACGTCCGCGCGGATCATGTGGATCGACGGCGCCATGGCCCTGAGTCGGACGCCGAAGCGGCTGCCCATCTTGATCAGCTCGGGCTCGTCGAACGCCATCTCGTCGAGCCGTGGCGCGACGAGACCGTAACCGGTCTCCTTCACCTGCTCGAGGGCCTCCGCGACCTGGTCGTAGCCGCGCTTCGCGACGACCATGCCCTGCCAGGCCCGCATGAGGTCGGGCTCGCCGGCGATCGGCTCACCGTACAGGTCGGTGAGCGTCTGGAAGAACAGCCCCGGCCGTGCCGACAGGGCGATGTGCGCCACGCCCTCGCCGAGGTCGAGCTCGGTGAGCTGCACGCGGTCGGCCAGATCGAACCCCGCGAGCTGGTCGACGGCCCCGTCGACGTCGCGCACTCGGTGGATGCTCGCCTGGGCCTCGCGCACGGCGCTTTCGAACCGGTCGCGCAGCGGGTAGCCGCTCGAGAGTTCCTGCACCCAGTCCGGCAAGGCGATGGCGACCTCGCGCACGGGGAACTCGTAAAGCACCTGCTCCAGCAGGACCTGCAGGTCCTCCCCCGTCAAGTCCTGCGCCGAAAGGGGCAGCACCGGCACGCCGTACTTCGCCTCGAGCTCGTGGGCCAGCTCGAGCGTGTCCTGCGCATAGGGGTGCGCGGAGTTGAGCACGACGACGAACGGCTTGCCGAGCTCGGTGAGCTCCGCGACCACCTGGGCCTCCGCGGGCTCGTAGGCCGCACGCGGCAGACCCGTGATCGAACCGTCGGTGCCGACGACCAGGCCGATCGTCGCGTGCTCGGCGATCACCTTGCGCGTCCCGGTCTGGGCCGCCTCCGCAAACGGGACCGGATGGTCGAACCAAGGGGTGTCGACCATACGCGGCTCCTGGTCCTCGGTGTAGCCGAGCGCGCCCTCGACCGCGTAGCCGACGCAGTCCACGAGGCGGATGCGGCAGTGGATGCCCTCCTGCAGGTCGATCTCGACGCCCTCGTCAGGGATGAACTTCGGTTCTGTGGTCATGACCTGGCGGCCGGTGCCGCCCTGCGGCATCGCGTCCCGTGCTCGGGCCTGCTCGTTCTCGTCGACGATGTTCGGCAGCACCGCGAGTTCCATGATGCGGCGGATCAACGTCGACTTGCCGCTGCGGACCGGGCCGACGACACCGATGTAAATGTCGCCACCCGTCCTCTGCGCGACATCCTGCAAGATGTCGAACTGCTCCACCCCTACCCCTCCCGTACCCTCCGGTGCCGGCCGCGCATGGGAACGCGGTCCAGGGGAAGCCGGATTGGACGGTTCATCATATGTTAGGGGCTGGGCGCTATGACGGCTTGCGTCGCTTTCAGCCGCAACGGGCGCCATGGTGCCGCCGTGCGAGCTACCAGCGGTCCTCTTCCCTGAATGCCCGGGACAGGAGAAGCTCGATCTCCTGGCGCGGGTCGGCGGCGTCGAACATCAGGCGCGCGAGCGCAGCCGCGATCGGCAGGTCCTGACCCTCGCGCCGCGCGAGGTCGAGCGCCGCCCTGGTCGACGGGACGCCCTCCACCACCATCGGCGAGGCCTGGAGCACATCGTCGAGGCGCGCGCCGCGTCCGAGGGCGATGCCGGCCCTGCGGTTGCGGCTGTAAGGGCTCATCACGGTGGCGAGGAGATCGCCGAGGCCAGCGAGGCCAGCGAAGGTCGCCGCCTGCGCGCCGCAGGAGACGCCCAGCCGCGTGATCTCGGCCAAGCCGCGCGTCAGCAGCGCGGCGCGCAGATTGTCGCCCAGCCCCAGGCCCTCGCTGACGCCGGAAGCCAGGGCGAGCACGTTCTTGAGCGCTCCACCAAGCTCGACGCCGACACGGTCGCCCGAGGAGTACACGCGCAGTCCGGCACCATGCAGGAGTTCCTGGGCGGCGGCGCGCTTCGCCTGGTCCGGATGCGCGACCACGACCGCCGTCGGCTGGCCGCGTCCCACCTCCTCGGCGTGGCTCGGCCCGCTCAGGGCGACGGCGTCGATGCCGTACTCGAGCAGGACTTCGGACATGCGCCGGAGCGTCGCGAGTTCGAGGCCCTTCGCGGTGTCGACGACGAGCCTCGGCACCCCGGTGCCCGCCAGGGCCTCGGCCATGGCGCGCAGGTGCTGCGATGGAACCGCGAGCACGGCGGCCTCGGCTCCCGAGAGCGCTTCGTCCAGCGCGGCGGTCGCCTGGACCGCGCCAGGCAGGGCGACTCCGGGCAGGTAGACCCTATTCTCGCGAGCTGCGCAAAGTTCGTCGCACAATTCCCGGCGCCGGGCGTAGAGCCGCACTTCGTGTCCCGTGCGGGCAAGATGGACCGCGAGCGCCGTGCCGAAACCGCCGGCGCCGACGATGGCGATCCGGCTCATCCGTGGCTCCCGAGACGCTTCTCCTCGTGGTGCAGCAGGCGCAGGATGTTGGGGCGGTGGCGCCAGATCAGCAAAAGCACGAGAAAGTAAACGCCGAGACGCAGGTCCTGGGGCAGCCCCACCAGGCCGGCGGCCGTGACGAAAGCGGCGGCGAGGGCCGCGAGCATCGATGCGAGCGAGACGATGCGTGACAGGGCCAGCACGAGCGCGAAGACGACGAGCGCCACGATCAGCAGCGGCCAGCCCCAGAACAGCAGGACGCCGAGCGAGACCGCGACGACCTTGCCGCCGTGGCCCCGCAGGAAGATCGAGTAGGCATGCCCGAGCGCCGCGCCGGCACCGGCAAGGGCACTGCCGAGCGGGCCGCCGAGCTTCCAGCCGAGGTAGGCGGCGAGCAGGCCCTTGCCCGCGTCGGCCACGAGCACCGCGATGGCCCACGCGGGGCCGAGAACGCGCAGGGCGTTGGTGGCGCCCGGATTGCCCGATCCCTCATGCATGATGTCGCGCCCCGCCCGGTGCGCGGCGATGACGCCGCTCGGGAACGAGCCGAGCAGGTAGCCTGCGATGGCCGCGAGGAATATGGTCACCTTGGCCTCCCCTGCCTCTTGCGCAGCGTGATGCGCAGCGGCGCCAGCGTCAGGCCGAAGGCCTGGCGCAGGCGGTTCTCGATGTAGCGCTGATAGGAGAAGTGGCACAGTTCCGGGTCGTTGACGAAGAGCACGACGTGTGGCGGGCGCCGGCCAACCTGCGTCGCGTAGAGCACCTTGAGCTGCTTGCCCTTGACCGAGGGCGGCGGCTGCTGGTACAGCGCTTCCTCGATCTCGCGGTTGAGTTGGGCGGTCGGCATGCGCAGGTCGATCTGCTCGCCGACGCGCGCCACCTCCGCGAACAGCTTGTCGACGTGCAAGCCCGTCAGCCCGGAGAGGAAGACGATCGGGGCATAGTGCGCAGCGGGCAGCGCGGCGCGCAGGCCGGCGAGCATGCTGTCCGCCTCGCGGGCTTCATGCGCCCGCGCGTCCCACTTGTTCACGCCGATGACGAGGCCGATGCCGGCGTCGCCGGCCAGCTTGACGATGCGCTTGTCCTGTTCGGTCAGGCCTTCGTCGGCTTCGAGCAGCAGCACCGCGACATCGGCGCGGGCGATGGCCCGGCGGGCGTGCAGGCCCGCGAGCTCCTCGAGCTTCGCGTCGATGCGCGCAGGCCGCCTGAGCCCTGCGGTGTCGATCAGGAGGTACCTGCCGCCAGCCACCTGGACTTCGACGTCCACCGCGTCCGTCGTCGTGCCGGGCACGTCGGAAACGGTCATGCGGTGCTCGCCGAGCGCGCGGTTGACGAGCGTCGACTTGCCCGCGTTGGGCCGGCCGACGATCGCGACCGCAAGCGGTCGAACCGCGGGTCCCGCCGGGGTTTCGTCGTCCTGCCGCGGCAGCATCTGAAGCCGCTCCACGATCGCGTCGAGCAGATCGCCGGTGCCGTGTCCGTGCGCGGCCGAGACGAAGTGGGGCTCGCCGAGTCCAAGCCGGTAGACGTCGCTCGTGTCGATGTTGCGGCTCTCGGCCTTGTTCGCGACGAGCAGCACCGGTTTGCCCAGGCGCCGCATGCGCCGCGCCACCCACTCGTCCTGAGCCGTCAGGGGCAGCCGCGCATCGACCACGAAGAGGACCAGCGCCGCCTCGGCGATCGCCTCGTCCACCTGCTGGGCGATGGCCTGCCAGAACTGGTCTTCGTCCGAGAGGCCGCCCGTGTCGACCAGGAGGAAGCTGCGAGCACGCCAGGTGCACGGCGCGTAGATCCTGTCGCGGGTTACGCCGGCGGTCGCCTCGACAAGCGCCACCTGATGCTGGGCCAGACGGTTCATCAGCGAGGACTTGCCTACGTTCGGCCGGCCGACGATGGCGACGACCGGCAATTCCTGATCATTTCTCATGCTTGTGTAGATTCGCTCCGTCCTGCCCTGAATCCCCCTAGACCGGGATCAGCAGCCACGTGCCGTCGTGCAGGTCGTGCACCACGGCTCCCGTGATGCGCGAGATCCACATCGCGATATGCTCCTGCTCCTGCTGCGTCTTGACGTAGAAGACGGGAGAGACACCTCCCTGCACGTCCTGGGGTGTCTTGAGCGTCACGATAGCATAGATGCTGCCGCTTTCGGGGAGCCCGGACGACATCGCTCGCTACTTCCCTTCCTCGTGGCTTCGCTCCCAGGCGATCAGGGCCGGCGAGTGCACCGCGTGCGCCTTCGCCGTCTCGAGCAGCGGGGTGCGCCGCACGCACTCGGCGATGCGTTTCGGATCGTTGGCGATCGGGATGATGCCGACCCCGGCAATGCCGGTGCCCTCGGGCAGGTCCATGCGGCAGATCGGGATGCGCTCGCCGTAGCCGATGTCGGTCTTCGAGCCGACGATCTCGTACAGGTTGTAGACGATCGCCTGACGCTGGCCGAGGTCCCAGATCGCACCCGCGCCGCGCGGCGTCTTCGGCGTCAGGACGATGCCCACCCCGTCCTTGAGGAAGCGCTCGCGCGCCTTCGGCAGCCCGACCTCCATCAGCATGACGGGCCCGGCGTAGAGCAGCGACCCCTTTTCGAACTTGAGCGGCACCAGCTCGACCTCGCAGACATCGCCGAGCTCAGGGCCGCTCTTGACCACGTACGCGATCAGCGCGACGACCACGCCCGTGACGAGGCCCGCGACCCAGGACCAGACATGGCCGAACTCCTGGCCGACGATGCTCGCCGCGAGGGCGGTGGCCACGGCGACGCCCATGACGAGGTAGTTGCGCTCCTCGAACTCCTGGGCGATGCCCTGGATGTAGCTGGGCCCACGCTCGACCAGGGTGAGCTTGTCGATCGCGCTGAGCTTCGCCACCTCTATCTTGCGCAAGCCGGTGAACTGCGTCGCCGCGAGCACGAGGAAGGTGGCCGCCTGGTACTCCTTGGCCACGAGCGCCGGGAAGAACGCGCCGCCGATGACTGCGGCGAAGAACGCGATGGTCACCTGCGAGACGAAGCCGGCGGGATAGCCCGGGTAGTGGCGGTAGTCCCTCTTGAGCAGCAGCAGGCGCACCAGCACGCCGAAGCCGATGCCGAGACCGAGTGAGACCCAGTCGACAGGCGGTCCCTGGCTGCTCATCGGGCCAGGCGTCCCCGCAGGGACCAGGCGCGCGAGATCAGGACGGAGAACGCCGCGGCGGCTGCCGCCGCCGTGGCGGCCACCTGGAAGAACTGCTCGGTGTCCGGAGCGAACGTCGCGGCCCCGTCCAAAGACTGGCCAAGCGTCAGGTGGCCGGCGAGGACCCCGATGAGCGCGGCGAAGGGAGCCGCCCTGCCCGTCGCGGTCAGCGCGGCCATCAGGCCGACGCCGATGCCGGCCGTCGCCACCGCGTCGACGCCCGACGCCACAGCCGCAGGCCACGCGAGCAGCATCACGGCGGCGGTCGCCAGCGCAGCTGCGAGCGTGAGGCTCGACAGCCTGCGCCCTGCCAGGAGGATCGCGGTCAGGACGAGCGCCCCTACGGCGGGCCAGAGCAGCACGGGCCAGTAGGCCGCGGCGAGGTGCAATCCGAGCACCAGGCCGAGGAGCGGGACATAGAGCCTGTGCTGAGACGGCCGCGTGCGCAGGAAGCCGCCGAACAGCAGAAGTGCCGCGGTCCACAGCAGCCACGATCCGATCGGCACGGACATCACCCGATGCACAATGTCCCCGCCGCGGCGGGCCGGCATGCAGTGCCTTGGCAGCAAAACCGGAGGAGCGGCGGACCTGGTGGTCCACCGCTCCGTGCGCTCCGCCTCATCCGTGCGCTCCGCCTCAGTCGAGCAGGCCCTTGAACTCATCGCCGACGATGTCGCCGATGGTCGCACCGCCCTCGTCGTGCTCTTGGCCCGACTCGTCGTATGCGTCGCGCTTCTGCGACTGGTAGCCGCCGGCCTCACGCAGGCTCAGGGAAACACGCCGCTCGACCGGATCCACGCGCAGTACCTTGACCTCGACATCCTCGCCCACCGACACCACTTCGCCGGGACGCGTCACGTGGTGGTCGGCGAGCTGGCTGATGTGGACAAGACCGTCCACGCCCGGTTCGAGTTCGACGAACGCGCCGAACGTCGCGAGGCGCACCACCTTGCCGCGAACGATCGCACCTACCGGATAGCGCTGCTCGACGCTGTCCCACGGGTTGTCGAGCACCTGCTTGTAGCCGAGCGAGATGCGCCCGCGTTCGCGATCCAGGCGCAGAACCTTGACCTCGATCCCCTGACCATCGTGCAGCACCTCGGACGGATGCTGGATGCGTCCCCAGGACATCTCCGAGACGTGCAGGAGACCATCCACGCCGCCAAGGTCGATGAAGGCGCCGAAGTCGGTCAGGGACTTGACGGTGCCCTGCAGCACCTGGCCCTCTTCGATCGTCTCCCAGATGCGCTCGCGGTTCTGCTTGCGCTCCTCTTCCAGCACGACCTTGCGCGAGAGGATCACGCGGTGCTTCGCGCGGTCGAGTTCGATGATCTTGACGCGCAACGTCTGTCCGACGTATGGCTGCAGTTCCTGGGCATAGCCGCGCTCCACCTGCGACGCGGGGATAAACCCGCGCGCGCCGATGTCGGCCACGAGCCCGCCCTTGACCGCCTCGGCCACCGGCGCCTCGACGATGTTGCCCGCCTCGTAGGCGGCCACCAGGTCGTCCCAAGCCGTTGCCTCGTCGGCGCGGCGCTTCGACAGGCGCAGGCTGCCCTCTTCGCCGTCGACGGAGAGCACCATGGCGTCGATCTCCTGGTCGAGAGAGGCGGCCTCGCCTGCCGACTGCACCCTGCGGTACGTGAGCTCGCCCAGCGGGATCACGCCCTCGGACTTGTAGCCGACGTCGACGAGCACATGGTCCTCGGCAACCTGAACGATGCGGCCGTGCAGGATATCGCCCGGCTGCGGCCTCGCGACGCCCTCGCTGTAATCCACGCGCTCCTCCGCGCCGGTCTCCTCGGCCGCCTGCGCGGGCGGCTCCTCGGCGACGGGCGCCTCGGCCGGTCCCGGCTGCGGCTCCCCCTGCGGCTCGGACGTCTGAGCCGCAGCGGTCTCCGGTGTCGCTTCCTGGGACTCACCCTCCAGGCCCTGCACCTGCTGCGGCTCTTCAGGCTGGAAGTCGTTATCCGGATGCAGCTGGTCCTCCACGCGATGACCTCCTTTTTCAACGCGCGGCAACAGTGCCCACGCGTCCCGCCGAACGACAGAGAACGGGCCCAACGGCCCGCCGTCCTACCGGCTTTTCACCTGTCGTCGAATCGACCGCCTTTCGGCGGCGATCCCCGGTGCGTCCGGGGGCTGGCCCATCCAGCATACCTGCGCGGCGAGAGAACTGTCAATCGGGCTCCGCCCAGGGCGCCCAGGGCAGTCCCTGACCCAACTGCTCAGGCCTGTAGTAGAGCCGTCCGATGGCCCGCATCACATCACCCGCGGGATCGCTGCTCTGGCTCAGGTCGAGCGGCTTGCCGAAACGCATCTCGATGCGACCGAACAGCCGCCATGAGCCGCGGACTGCAACCGGCACGACAGCGCAGCCGGCGTGGCTGATCAGGGAGCCCGATCCGGCTCTCGGCTCGCCCAGCCGTCCGTGCCGCTGGCGGTGACCCTCGGGAAAGAGACCGACGACCCTGCCCGCGCGCAGGAGCCTGAGCGTCTGGCGGACGGCGCTCGCGTCGCGGATGTCGCGCTTGACCGGGAACGCGCCGATCATCGGCAGCAGCCAGCCGAGATACGAGAAGAGCTCCTGCTTGGCCATGAAGTGCGTCGCACGCCGTACGTCGGCACGTACGACGGCACCGACCGCCGGCGGGTCCATGCTGCTGATATGGTTGATGCAGAGCAGCACCGCGCCCTCGGCGGGGACGTTGTCGAGGCCCTCGATGCGCACCCGCCACAAGATGGTGAGACCCGCGTGGACGATGCTCGCGAACAAATGGTAGAGGGCGGGGCGGAATCTCGGCATGGGGTCCGAGGTCTTGGCCATTATGCGCCGCGCTCCCTGCAGGCGCGCAGCAGGCGGTCCACTACGTCGGCCACCCCGAGTCCGGTCGTGTCGACGACCAGTGCTCCATCCGGCACCTTGAGCGCGCCGACCGCCCGCATCTCGTCCTGCGCGTCGCGGTTTGCCATCTCGCGCTCCACCTCGGCGAGGTCGACCCTCACGCCCTGCGCCAGCAGCTCGCGGTGGCGCCGGCCGGCGCGCGCAGGCAGCGACGCTGTGAGGAAGAACTTGCACTCCGCGTCGGGCAGAACGACGCTGCCCGCGTCACGCCCGTCCATCACGATGCCGCCTTCGCTCGCGATGGAGCGCTGGCGCGCCACGAGCGCCTCGCGCACCGCGGGATGGGCCGCCACGAGCGAGACGATCCGATCGACGGCGGGCTGGCGGATCTCATCGGCCACGTCCTCGCCGTCGAGCCGCAGGCGTCCGTGCTCCAGGCGCAGGTCGACAGACGAAAGCAGCCGCATGAGCCCGGGTGCGTCCTCTGGCGCGATGCCGGCGCGCAGAGCCGCCAGGGCAAGGGCGCGATACATCGCCCCGGTGTCGAGATAGCCGTAGCCCAGCGCGTGCGCCAGTTCGCGCGCGACGGTGGACTTGCCCGCACCGGCGGGTCCGTCGATGGTGATCCGCAATTTCACGGACGTCACCCCTCCATGCGCCGGCGCGCCCGAGGCGGAACCGGCCTTTGGGTACCGCAACGATAGCAGATGGGCACGCCCCGGATCAACGGCGGCGCAGCCGCAGCCAGAAGAAGACCACGACCACCAGGACGGCCGCGGCGGCCAGAACAAGGTTGTAATGGCTCAGGAGCGGCTCGACGCGGGGCAGGACCTGGGCGAAGCGGACGCCGATCCAGATCAGCACCGCCGTCCAGGGCAAGGCCCCGAGAAAGGTGAAGACGGTGAACGGCACCGGGCTCATGCGGGCGAAGCCGGCCGGCCAGGAGATGAAGGTGCGCAGGAGCGGCAGGAACCGCCCGAAGAACACGGTCCAGGGACCGTAGCGCTCGAACCACCGCTCGGCGTGGTCGAGCGAGCGCTCGTCCAGCATGAGCCAGCGGCCGTAACGCAGGGCCACCGGCCGCCCGCCGTAGTAGCCGATGCCATAGCCGATCCAGCTGCCCACGGTCTGCATCGCGGCCATGAGCAGCACGCCTGGCCAGAAGCCGACCGCGCCGCGTGCGACCAGGACGCCGAACACGGGCAGGATGATCTCGGACGGGACGGGGATGCCCAGGCTCTCCAGGATCATCGCCAGGGCCAGACCGCCGGGTCCGAGCTGGTTCCAGATCGATGTGTGCAGTCTTGGCGGCCGGGCGGCCTTCCTCCTCGCCTAATTGGAAGCGGAACCCTACTGTTCGCGCCTTGCAGGCGGCTTCCCTGCCAAAGGTCGCCGCGCAGCGAAACTTCGCGAGACGGTGAGCACGAGAGCGATGCCCACACCGATGGCCGCCGCCCAGTAGAGCGTCTCCACCGCGAGCGCGGCGCCCGTCAGGTACTCGCCGCGCAGCAGGGCGTACATCGCGTGGTAGGCCAGCAGGCCGGGCACGAGCGGAATGAGTCCGGGCATCAGAAAGACGGTGGCTGGAGCGCGGCGCACCCGTGCGAGGATCTCGCTCAGCGTGCCGGCCGCAACGGCGGCCAGGAGAACCTGGGCAATGCTATGCAACCCGATGCCGCCAGCAGCAGCATAAACGAACCCGGAAACGAGACCGGCGAGGGCGGCGAAGGCGAGATCCCGCCGTGGCACGCGGATCAGCACGGCGAAGGCGAAGGCGCCCATCAGGCCCGCGATGGCCGAGAGCAACATCAGTTCCACCCCAGGGCGATGCCTGCCGCCACGGCGAGGGCCGCACCGGCGGCCAGCGCGCCGGCAACCGTCAGGGCCTCGAGGCCGCCCGCCGCCGCGGAGAGGAAGTCCCCAGCCAGAAGGTCGCGCAGGACACCGCTCAGGGCGAGGCCCGGCACGAGAATGACCAGACCGCCGGCGACGATGTCGCCCGCGCTCTGGCGCCAGAGGGCGGCGCCGGCGATGCCGATCAGGCCGACGACGAAGCCCGACGCGGCGAGAAGGAAGAAGCGCTCGGCGAATCGCCCGCCGCGGCCGCGTCGCATCAGGATCGTGAAGGCGCCGCCGAGGGCCGCGAGGCCAGCCTCGAGATGCGTCGCGCCGATGAACCAGGCATAGGCGGAACTGGCCACGGCTCCGGCCAGAAGGTCGGTGCCGAGGCCATAGGGCGATGCCGTGGACTTGAGTCCGGCAATGGCCTGCAGGCACTCCGCCGGACTTAGGTCGCCGCGCTCCGCGGTGCGGGCGATCGTGTTGAGGGTGGCGAGACGTCCGAGGTCCGTCGAGCGCTCGCGCACGCGCCGCACGCCGGTCTCGTGCCCGTTCGGCCCCGCGACGCTGATGAACAGGCCCGGCGGCGTCACGAAAACCTGGACCTCGCCCAAGGCGAAGCCCTGCCCCGCCCGCTCGACGGCCTCCTCCACGCGGTAGGGTTCAGCCCCCGCCTCGAGCAGGGCGGTCGCCAGAGCGAGCAGGGCGGCGAGCGGGGATTCGCTCAACCCTCGAGCAGGGCCGCCTCTACGACGTCGAGAGCCTCCTCGAGCACATCGGGCGGCGTCGTGAGAGGCTGCAGGAAGCGGAAGATGTTGCCGTAGATGCCCGCGGTGAGCATGAGCACGCCGTTTTCCATCGCGCGCTGCACGACCCGCTGCGTCAGCTCCGGGTTCGGCTCCTTGCTGGCGCGGTCCGTCACGAGTTCCACGGCCATCATCGCGCCGAGCCCGCGCACCTCGCCGACATAGGGGCTCTTGCGCTTCAGCTCGTCCAGGCGACGCTGCAGCAGATCGGCCTGGCGCTGGGCCTGTCCCAGGATGTCGTCCTGATCGAACGCGTCGAGCACCGCGTTGGCGGCCGCCGTGGCCAGCGGGTTGCCGACGTAGGTGCCGCCGATCTGCGACGGACCAGGCGCGTCCATGATCTCCTTGCGACCCATGACGCCCGAGAGCGGGACACCGTTCGCGATCGACTTGGCCATCGTCAGGATGTCGGGCCGGATGCCCGAGTGCTCGGTGGCCCAGAAGCGGCCAGTGCGGCCGTAGCCGGTCTGCACCTCGTCGACGATCAGCAGGATGCCGTGCTTCTCCGTGAAGTTGCGCAGCCAGGGCAGGAAGCCGGGCGGCGGCACCACGAAGCCGCCCTCGCCCTGCACAGGCTCGACGATGACGGCGGCAACGTCCTCCGGGGCCACCTGCGTGATCAAGGCGCGCTCGATGCGCGCGTAGCAACGCTCGTCGCAGACGTGGTCGGGGCCGACGGCCAAATCGCAGCGGTAGGCGTACGGGAACGGCACGCGGTAGACCTCCGGCGCGTAGGGACCCATCTTCGCCTTGTACGGGTGCACCTTGCTGGTCAGGGTCATGGCCATCAGCGTGCGGCCGTGGAACGCGCCCTCGAACGAGATGATCCCCTTGCGGCCCGTCGCGACGCGGGCGATCTTGACGGCGTTCTCCACCGCCTCGGCACCGGAGTTGAACAGTATGAGACGCGCGTCGCCGCCGCCGGGGAACGTCTTGACCAGGCGCTCGGCGAGGCGCGCATAGCTCTCGTAGGGAATGTTCGTGAAGTCCGTGTGCAGGAAGCGCTCCACCTGCTCGTGCAGGGCCGCCACGACCCGCGGGTTGCGGTGGCCGACGTTCTGCACGCCGACGCCGCCGGTGAGATCGATGAAGGTGTTGCCGTCGATGTCGTGGACGAGGGCGTTCTCCGCCACGTCGACCACGGGCAGCGAGACGGAGACGGCACGCGGCGTGGTCGCCTGGATGCGCCGGTGCACCGCCAGGCTCTTCGGACCGGGTACGGCGGTGCGGATGTCGATGAAGCGGGTCTTCTGCATCGGGATCCCTCCATGACAACGGGTCGAACATGCCGGGCGCGACGGAGCCATAGCGTGATCAGGAAAGCGGGGTGTGCGCCTGATGCGGGAACCTGCGGTGCTGGGCATGGTGGCCTTGCGGTACCTGTCCGCAACGGTGGAACTGGTGGCAGCTACCCTCATGCTGCGCTCGGGCAAGGTGGCGACCGCCGTCTCGATCAACGCCGCGTTGGGCCTTTTCGGCCCACTGCTCTTCGTCGTCGTCTCGGCGATCGGGATCTGGGGCCTCGCCCAGGGTGGAGACGTCTCCTGGGCGAGGCTCGGCCTCATCGGTCTCGGCGTCCTCCTGATCGTCTACGCGGCCACCCGCTAGAGCGGTCTGGGCGTCCGGCCGGACTGCAGCGCGTCGCGCTGCACCCGCCGCTTGCAGGCTTCGCAGACATACGGCCCGCTGCTCTGCCGCAGCCGCTCGTGCGCTTCGGACCACTTCTCGACCGTTTCCGGACGACCGCAGATCGTACAGCGCACTTCCATCGCTTCTACCCCCTCAGGACGGGGAGAGTGCCGACCGGAGAACATCCGCCAGCCGTACCGCGTCCTGGATGGATAGTCTCTCCTGGTCGCTGCCGCGGTAGCGAACCGCGAGAGCGAGCGCGCGGGCGACAACGCCGGCGGGCTGCAGGAGGGACGCCAGCACAGGCAGATCCGCGCACACCGTACTCCGCGTCCCGGCATCCCAGGCAAAAGATGCCGGCCGGGCGTAGCCGGCCGCACGCGCGATCTCGAGCGGCCCGAGGCCGATCTCGCTTCCATCCTCCTCTAGGATGGCTTCGAGCGCAACCCCCTGCGGTCGCCGCACCCCGTGCAGCAGTTCGAGTCCGCCGCGCGCGGCGACGCCTGTGCGTGCCAGCGCGACGAGGGTGAATTGCTCGACTCCTTCGAGCGCTGCGATGGCGGCCGCCTGCAACGCCCGGACGCCGGCCCCTGGTCCGACCAGGGAATCGCCGACGATCCGGCGTGACGCGCCGTAGACGTAGAGCCTGCCCGGCTCCGGCGGTTCGCCGAAGGGGTCCAGCAGCAGCCCCCGCGCGCCGGCCCGAAGCTGCGCCTCCGCACCGGCGAGGTCCCTGACGATCCGCCCGTCGAGCTCCTGCGGCGGCAGAGGGCTGCCGAGCGCCGCCGCGCCGAGCCCTCCGGGACCGGCACCGGTCGCGACGAAGGTGGGTTCGTCGAGCGCGCACAAGAGGAGCACGCCCCCTTCGCCGCGGACGGCGGTCAGGTTGCCGACGGCGTCGAGCGCGACCTGCGCGCCCATCTGCGCGAGGCGCACGGCCAACTCCCGCGTGAGGGCATCCTCCCTGCCGGCGGGGGCTGTGCAGGGCAGGAGCGCGGCGAGCAGCGAAGTCAGTCGATCAGACGTTGGGACGCACCTCCCGCACGTTTTCCAGGAAGCGCAGGAGCAGGGACTGCGCGGCGCCCAGGTCCTGCAGGGAGATCAGCGACGTGGGCGCGTGCAGGTAGCGACAGGGCAGCGATACCGCGGCCGCGCGGTAGCCCTGCAGCCAGGCGGCTCCCGCCTCGTTGCCGCCGCCGATGCCGCGTCGCCACTGCCAGGGCACGCCGGCGGAGTCGCCCGCCCGGGCGAGGGCCCGGCGGAGTTCCTCGTCGGCCAAGGTGGCGCGGTCGAGCGCGGTCAGGGCGGGCCCCCCACCCACCGCCGTGCCGTGGCCAGCCGGCGCGTCTGGGGTGTCCGCGGCGGCGGTCGCCTCCAGAACGATCACAAGGTCCGGCCGCACGGCGCGCAGGGCCACCTGGGCTCCTCTGAGGCCCACCTCCTCCTGCACCGTGAAGCCGACGTGCAGCGGGAAGTCCCAGCTGTGCCGCAGGAGTTCGAGGGCGAGGTAGACCCCCGCCCGGTCGTCGAACGCCTTCGCCATGGCGGTCAAGCCGCCCGGGGCGACTGCATAGCTCGTCGCGAACGTGATCATCTCGCCGACGGGTGCGGCTTCCCTGGCCGCCTTCTCGCCCTCGGCGCCAATGTCCACGTAGAGCTCCTCGAAAGGCGTCTCCGCCGGCGCCTTGCCGCGTCGCAGATGATGCGGCGCGCGTCCGATCGCTCCCGCCAAGGCGTCCGGGCCCACGTGTACCGACTTGCCGGGCAGGACCGAGGGCAGGACACCGCCCCACGGCCTGATCTTCAGGTAGCCTTCCGGCGTATGGCCGGCGACCATCAGGCCCACCTCGTCCATGTGGGCGAGCAGCATGACGCGCGGCCCCGGGCGGCCCTGGCCCTGCGTCACGATGAGATTGCCCAGTCGGTCGACGTCGGCCGACGTCACATCTGGGGGCAGGTCCGCCAGCAAAAGCGCCCGCACCTGCTCCTCGCGGCCGCTCGTACCTCGCGCGAGGCAGAGGTCCTTCAGCTCCAAAGCTTCGCCCCTCCATCCCCCGCGGCAGCTGGCAGCGGTGAGCGGGCCAAGGCCGCAAGCAGGCGCCCGCAGGAGTCTACGTCGGCGATCGAAACGACCTCCTGCGGCGAGTGCATGGAGGTCAGGGGGATCGAGAGGAGTGCCGTCGGGACACCGAAACCCGCGAGCTGCAGCCGCCAGCCGTCGGTGCCGGAGTCGCCCGGCAAGGGCTCCCGCTGACAGGCGATCCCCTGCCGCGCGGCCACCTCCTCCAGCCAGCGGTGCAGGGCCGGCGGCACGTTCGGTCCGATGCCGACCGCCGCTCCCGCCCCGAGCCATGGCAGGTCCGTCGGTCCCAGCTCCGGCTGGCGCGCGAACGTGACGTCGAGGACGACAGCGGCGTCCGGCTGGACCGTGCGGCAGAGATAGGCAGCTCCGCCCCGCCCCGTCTCCTCCTGGGCCGTGATGGCCGCCAGGAGCCGCACCGGCAGGCTTTCGCCCCGCAGTCGCTGCAGGGCGAGCGCGATGGCCGCGACCGACGCCCGATCGTCGAGACCGGCGGCGCGGAAGCGGTCCGCGCCCAGCCGCCCAGGCTCGGTCGCGAAGTAGACCGGCGTCCCGACCGGAGGCAGAGAGTCGGCCGCCTCCGGACCGAGGTCGATGTAGAGGTCCTGCTCGCCCTCCTTGACGTCCACGGCGCCGTGGCGCAGGTGGGGCGGCAGCATGCCGACGAGCGCAAGGCGGCCAGCCACCACCACCGGCAGGCCAGGCAGGCAGGCGACGTCGATCGCCGGCGCCGCGAGACGGACGAAGCCACCAGGCAGGTGGGCGCTCACCCAAAGCGCCACCTGATCGGCATGGGCCGTGAAGAGGAGGAGCGGGGCATCCGGCGGACCGTCCCGCCAGAGCAGCAGGTTGCCGGCGGCATCCCGCTCCGAGCGGTCCACCGCGTCGCCCAGCAGGCGGCACAGCTCGTCCTGGAGGGTCTGCTCATGGCCCGACGCGGCGTGCACACATGTCAGCGCCTGAAGCCACTGCGCGGCGGTCACGCCGTTTGGGTCCAGGCCTTGGCGGCGGCAGCCGCCGCCTGCGGTACGGCCGAGGCAACGCCGTGACGCGCGAGTACGCGTCCGATCGCCGCGACGGTGCGCAGCACGGGCTGGAGATTCGCGCCCTCCCCCATCGTGCCGATGCGCCACGCCTGGCCGCGCCACGGTCCGAGCCCGCCGGCGATCTCGATCCCCTCCGCAAACAGGAGATCGCGGCGCAGTTCGGCCTCGTCGAACCCTTCGGGCGGGGTCACGACCGTCAGGGAAGGCAGGAGGTCCGCCGTTTCCACCCGCGAGCGCAGGCCGAGTTCGGCCAATCCGGCGCGCATGGCGGCGCCGGCCTTGCGGTGGCGGCGGAAACGCTCGTCGAGTCCCTCCTCGCGCAGGCCGCGCAGGGCCTCGGCAAGCGCGAAGATCATGCTGATCGGTGCCGTGTGGTGGTAGAGCCGCTCGCTGCCCAGGTACTGCGAGATGAGCCCAAGGTCGAAGTACCAGCTCCGCGACTCGGGCTGGTCTTTGAGCAGGCCGTCGCGCACCGTGACGGGGCCGAGTCCTGGTGGCGCGCCGAGGCACTTCTGGCTGCCGCTGTACACGATCGCGGCCCCCCAGTCGTCCGCGCGGACAGGCATGCCGCCGAGCGAGGTGACGGTGTCGACGATCAGGTCGGCGCCGTGTTCCCTGGCGAGGGCAGCGATCGCGTCGACGTCCGAGGCGACGCCCGTGGACGTCTCGGCCTGGACGACGGCGACCACGTCGGGAGCGACCTCCGCCATGCGGCGACGGGCCACGTCGACGTCGACAGGGCTGCCGAAAGGGAAGGACGCCAAGGTCAGGTCGGCGCCGGAGCGCCGGACCATCGCGGCGATGCGCTCGCCGAAGACGCCGCAGCTCAGCACCAGCACGCGCCGGCCGGGGCGGCAGAGGCTCGTCACGGCCGCCTCCATGGCGGCGGAACCGGTACCGGACACGGGAAACGTCAGAGCCGCCGAGCTGCCGAAGACCAGTCTGAGGTCGTCCTGCAGACGATCGAGCTCGGCAAGGAAGCGCGGATCCAGGTGACCGAGCAGCGGCCGGGCCATGGCGGTGCGGACGCGGTGGCTCACGGGACTGGGACCGGGGCCCATCAACAGGACTTCGCTCATGACAGTTCCTGCAGGCCGGGGCTCGGCGTCAGGCCGGGGATACGGCCTCGCTTGGCGAGCGGTCGGCCCGCCACCTCCTTTATGTCCATGGTCATCTCGAGCGGCGGAGCGACGGCGATATAATGGCCGACGCCGAAGGCGTCGGCCCCGGTCGCGGCGAGGTCGCGGATGCGCTCCGGAGTGAGGCCGCCCGACACGAAGATGCGTACGTGGCCGAGTTCCGCCTGGTCGAGGCGGGCGCGCATCTCGCGCACGAGTTCCGTCGTGACGCCGCCGCGTTCGGACGGCGTATCCAGCCGGATGCCCTCCAGGGCCCGGCCAAGCGCTTCGCCCACGCGCAGAGCCTCCACCGTCTCGTCCTGGAAGGTGTCGATCAGGACGGTTCGGCCTCCCGGCGGCGCCGTCTGCAGCTGGAGCCTCGCAACTTCGAGCGTGTCGCCGATGATCAGCGCCGCGGCGTGCGGCACGGTGCCGGAGGCCTCGATGCCCATCAGGCGGGCGCCGAGGACGCTGGAGCAGCCGTCGGCGCCGCCCAGCACCGCCGCCGCATCCATCACGGAGGCGATCGCCGGATGCACATGGCGCGAACCGAATGAGATCACCGGCCGCTGGCCGGCGGCCTCCTTGCAGGCCCGGGCCGCGGTCGCCCAGCCGGAGGAGGCGGCCAGGATGCCCAGGAGGGCGGTCTCAAAGATGCCGAACGCGCCATAGCGGCCCTGCAGGCGCAGGACCACGTCCTTGTGGTGGATCTCGCTGCCGTCGGGAAGGCCCCACAGCCGCACGTCGCGCCCCTTGAGGAGCGTCCGCACCTCCTGCATGCCCGCGAGGATGCCGTCGCCGCGTCCGAACACCTCGGCCACCACTTCGCTGTCCTCACGCCCGGCGAGGCGCAGGATGTCGTACGTCTTCTGGAAGTAGACGTCCGACGTGGCCCCTTCGAGGATCTCCTCGTGTGTCGCGCTGTACAGGCGGTTCTTGTCCACCTGGAAGGCGGCGACGTCCTTCATCGACCGCAGCAACCTATTCACCTGTCCCCTCGAGGCTTGCTTTGAGCACATCCCGTAACTGGCCGAGCGCGAAGTGGTGTGCCGTGGGATCGAACGAGGCCACGGCGTCCACCGGGATCCGCACGTCGTAGCCGCGCATGCGCGCATCGGCGGTCGTGTAGAGGACGCAGATGTTGGTGCAGACACCCGCGATGCGCAGGGTGTCTACGCCCCTCTCGCGCAGGGTTAGGTCGAGGTCGGTGCCGTAGAACGCTGAGAATCGCCGCTTCGCAATGATGCGATCGCCGTCCTGCGGCCTGAGCTCAGGCACGATCTCGGCGCCCCAGCTGCCCATGAGACAGTGCGGCGGGAAGAGTTCGAACTCGGCGTCGTCGGGACGGTGCGCGTCGCACGCGTACAGGACGTCCATGCCCTCCGCGCGGGCCTGCGCGATTTCCCTCGCCACGGCCGGGATGGCGTCCCGACCGGCGGCGCCGCAGTTGAGGGCTCCCTTGAGATCGAGGAAGTCATTGAGGCAGTCGACGACAAGCAGCGCGGCCTTCACTGCTCGCCCTCCCCGGCATCCATCAGCGCCTTGAGCAGCGCCTTCGACGAGTCGCTGCCGATCACGATCAGGAGGTCCCCGGCTTCGAGCACCATGCGGGGGTCCGGCGAGAACATTTCCTCGCCCTTGCGCGCGACACCGATCACCGTGATGCCGGTGCGCGTCCTGAGGTCCACCGAGCTCAGGGTCTGGCCGATCAGCGGCGAGTCGTCGGGGATCACGATCTCCTCCACGTGACGCATCGTGCTGAGGGCGCCCGAGGTCCGATGCACCAGCCTGTCGATGGCCTGGGACAGGCGATCGTCGATCTGGCGGCGGTCCGCGAGGAGCCCTTGCACCTCGTGGGCGAGGCCGTGCAGTTCCGCGTCCAGGCGCACCTCGCCCAGGTACTGCTCCGCAGCGGCACGCGAGCGGACAAGCACTCCGGAACCGGCGATAGCGGAGACGACGCCGTGGCTGTGCAGCAGCGCGACGGCTCGGCGGATCGTCTCAGGCGATACCTTGTAGAGTCCTGCGAGCGAGGAACGGCCGAACAGGCGCTGCCCCTCCTGCCACTCTCTCTGGATGATGCGCGTAGCGACGTCGGCTGCGATCTCCTCGTAGCGCGAGAGCCCTTGCGATCGCCTCGGTGTCAACTCTTGTGCGCCGCCTTGTGCGGCACTCCCTCCCCCTGTCGTTCTGCGGGCACGGTAGCCTGGCCTGCGGCGCCGGCCGCTGCGCGGATCGCGGCGCGGAGCGCCGTTTCCTCCTCCACTGTGAGCCTGCGCATCTTTCCTGGCGGCAGGTCGCCGAGTTCGAGTGGACCGATCGCGATGCGCTCGAGTCTGATGGTGCGCCGCCCCAGGGCGGCGAGCGCGCGACGCACGACCCGTTTGCGACCCTCGGCTATGGTCAGTTCCAGCTGTCCGGGGCTCCGTCGCCCGTCGTCCCGCCTGCGGGCGGAAAGGCAGTGCAGAGTGCCGTCCGGCAGCGGAACCCCCGCCCTGAGGCCCGCCAGAACCTCGTCGTCCGCCGGACCGTCGACGGTCGCGACGTAGGTCTTCGGCACGTGGTAGCGCGGGTGCATCAACTGGTTCGCGAGGAGGCCGTCGTTCGTCAGCAGCAGGAGCCCTTCGCTGTCGCGGTCCAGCCGTCCCACGGGAAACAGCCGCCACGGCAGCCCAGCGACGAAAACGCGGACGCTCGGCCGCCCCTGCGGGTCGTCGAGCGTCGTGACCACGCCGGCAGGCTTATTCAAGAGATAGGAAACCTTCTCCTGCCCTTGGCCGACGGGGCGTCCGTCCACCGCGATGGCGTCCACGCCCGCCACAGCCTTCTGGCCCAGAACGGCCAGTTCGCCGTTTACGCTGACGCGCCCCTGGCGGATCAGGTCTTCCCCCTCGCGGCGCGAGCAGATCCCGGCTTCGGCGAGGAGAACCTGCAGGCGGCGCGGGACTAGCCCTTCAATCGCACCCAGACCTCCACCTCCACCGGAGCGCCGAGCGGCAGCTCGGCAACGCCGACGGCGCTGCGCGTGTGCTGGCCCAGGTCGCCGAAGGCGGTGCCCAAGAGCTCGGACGCGCCGTTCGCGACCTGCGGTTGCGACGTGAAACCCGGCGCGCTGTTGACGAACACGGTGACCCGCAGGACTTGCGCCACGCTGTCGAGATCCCCGGCCACGGAGCGGATCGCCCCCAGGGCGTTCAGGGCGCAGCGACGCGCGGCGGCCTGGCCCTGGGCGACGTCGAGCTCCGCACCGAGATGGCCCTCAAACTCCAGCTTCCCTGCGACGAGGGGCAACTGGCCGCTCGTGAACACGTCCCTGCCTTCGCGCAGGGCGGGAACATAGGCTGCCAGCGGCTTTGCGACCTCCGGTACCTCGAAGCCCGCAGCGCGCAGCCTTTCCTCGACCTTGCCCATCCTTCAGCGGCCTCTGAGGGCCTTCCGCCCCTTTCCGATCGGCTTCCCTAGGCATGATTCGCACTAGTGCGCCCCCATGTCAAGGCGCGGGCCGCTAGCCGCGCGCCTCGGGCGGAAACATCCGCTCGAAGTCGAACTGGTTCAGACGCACCTCGCGCGGGCGCGAGCCGTCGGCGGGGCCGACGATGCCTCGCTGTTCCATCTGCTCGATCAGCCGCCGCGCGCGGCTGTAGCCCACGCGCATCCTGCTCTGCAGGAGCGAGGCGGACGCACTCTTGGCCTGCACCACCACCTCGACCGCCTTGGCGAACAGTGCGTCGACCTCCGGCTCGTCCTCGGCCTGGTCGTCGATGGGCGCCTCGAGATCGTCGCGGTAGTCCGGCTCGTCCTGGCGCACGAACTCGAGCAGGCGCTGCATCTCCTGCTCCGAGACGTAGGCCCCCTGCGTGCGCAGGGGTTTGGCGAGACCGAGCGGCGCGAACAGCATGTCGCCCTTGCCCAGGAGCCGCTCGGCGCCGCCCTGGTCGAGGATGGTGCGCGAGTCGACCTGGCTCGATACGGCGAAGGCGATGCGGGAGGGGATATTGGCCTTGATCAGGCCGGTGATGACGTCCACCGACGGGCGCTGCGTCGCGACGACAAGGTGGATGCCCGCCGCGCGCGCCATCTGCGCTAGCCGCGCAATGGTCTCCTCCACCTCGTTCGGCGCGACCATCATCAGGTCCGCGAGCTCGTCGATCACGACGACGTAATAGGGCATGCGCTCTGGCGCCACCTCGTTGTAGCGCTGGATGTCGCGGCAACCCGCACGCGCGAACTGGAGGTAGCGCTCCTCCATCTCGCGCAGGACGCCGCGCAGGACGCCGGCGGCGCGCTTGGGGTCGGTCACGACCGGATAAAGAAGGTGCGGGATGCCGTCGAACTGCTGCAGTTCCACAACCTTGGGATCGATCAGGATCAGTCGCACCTCGGCCGGCGACGCGCGGAAGAGCAGGCTCGCGATCAGGGCGTTGAGGCAGACGCTCTTGCCGGAGCCGGTTGCCCCGGCGATCAGCAGGTGGGGCATGCGGTCCAGCTCGGCGACGACCGGATTGCCGGCGATGTCCTTGCCGAGGCCGACGGTGAGCAGCGAGGACGACGAGCGGAAGGCCGGCGTCTCCAGGACCTCGCGCAGGCGGACCGGGGCGACCTCGCTGTTGGGCACTTCGATGCCGATCGCCGACTTGCCGGGGATCGGCGCCTCCATGCGCACATCGGTCGCCGCCATCGCCAGGGCGATGTCGTCGGCGAGCGCGACGATGCGCGAGACCTTGACGCCGGGACCCGGCTGCACTTCGAACCTGGTCACCGCGGGCCCCTGCTGGTATTCGAGCACCCGCGCCTGGACACCGAAGCTGCGCAGGGTCTCCTCGAGCAGGTGGGCGCGGGCCGGCGCATCGCGCTCCAGCCGCCTGCCGCCGCTGGCGCCGTGGAGCAGGCTCAGCGGCGGCAGGCGATAGTCGCCGGCTGCGCTGCCATGGGCGCTGGCGAACAAGGCTGGCGGTTCGGCCGGCGGCGGCGTGGGGCTTTGCCGCGCGGCGTCGGCCAGCGGACGCGATTCGGGCTGGGCATCCCAGGGTGCCGGCCCCGGCAAGTCCGGCGGCGGCACAGGGTGAGCGTTGACCTCGGCGGGCACGGCTGCGGGCGAGGGCGGCGCATCGGCCCCGGCGGGGCCCGCTGCCGCGGTCTGCAGGGGCACATCCACGAGCACGAAGTCCGTCACTTTGCGGTACGCCGTACGGGCTCCCTGCTTGGCCACCCGTTCGGAGCCGCGCAGGAACTGGCCGAGGAACGGCCGGAACACGAGGCTCAAGGTCAGGATGGGCCAGAGCACCAGGAGGATGTCGCGGCCGTCGCTGCCGAGCAGCGCGTCGCTGCCGAGCAGCGCGTAGTGGCCAGCGAGATCGCTGCCGTGGCCTGTCCAGCCGACGGCCGCGATGAGCACGGTCCACCAGAGCAGGAGCACAGCGAGGCCCCAGCGCAGAGCGGGGCGCAGATCGCTGCCACGCACCATGAGGATCGCGATCAGGAGCAGGAAGAGCAGCCAGGGCAAGGAGGCGCCCCCTGCGACGAGGCTCGCCGCTCTTGCCCAGAGATTGCCGAGCGCCCCCGCAGGGTGCGCGTCCCAAACCAGACCGAAGAGCGCCGCCGCGAGCAGGAGCAGTCCCCAGAGCTCGCGGCGGCGCCCGCTCCGGGCCTGCGCCAGGCGTTGGCCCCTGGGTTTCGTCTGACGGGACCGCTTCACCCGAGCCAAAGGCCCACCCCCGCCAATATCAGCGTGTAGAACGCGAACCATGAGAGACGCCCCCGGCGCAGCAGGCCGATCAGCCAGCGCAGACCCACGATGCCGACCACGGCGGCCGCGCAGCCGGCGACGAGCAGGTCCGGCAGGGACGTTCCGCCGAGCCCCCCGCCGTAGAGTTCGCGGCCGAGCGCGGCGAGCACGGTGGGAATCGAGAGGAGAAAGGTGAATTCGGCCGCGGCGTCCGGGGCGATGCCGAGCAGGCGCGCGGTGGCGATCGTCGCGCCGGACCGGCTCAGGCCCGGCCAGACCGCGATGCCCTGTGCCGCCCCGATCAGCAGGCCGTCGACCGCCGCCGGGCGGTCGCGGCCGGTCAGTGGCAGGCGCGCGAGAAGGAGGAGAAGAAGACTTGTCAGGACGAACCCGACCGCCACGAGCAGCGGCTGTCCGAAGGCGCTCTCCGCCGGATCGGCCAGGATCAGCGCCGGCGGCGCGGTGGCGAGCAGCGCCCAGGCGAATGTGCCAAGACGCCTGCCCCGGTCGGGAGATGCTGAAATCACGTCGGCGATGGTCCGGCGATAGAACCAGACGACTGCGACGAGCGTGCCGACGTGGGCCGCAACGGCCAGCCCCAGGCTGCCTGTCTCAAGGTGCAGCAGGCGGGCGGCGTAGGCGAGATGCCCCGAACTCGACACGGGAAGGAACTCGGTGAGGCCCTGCAGGGCGCCGTAAAGGAGGGCAGCGAGCAGTCCCACGGTCGCATCCCTCCGGCCGACCTGGATCGGCACAGATTATAGCATAGCGAAGCCGCGCAGAACCGGCAGCATCTGGAACGTGGAGATGGAGGGTGGAAATGCGTGAACCGTCTGGCAGCTAGCCTCAGCCCCTATCTGCTCGCACACAGCGCCGATCCGGTGGACTGGTACCCGTGGGGCATCGAGGCGTTCGCGAAGGCCAAGGGCGACGATCGGCCCATTCTGCTCAGCATCGGCTATTCGGCGTGCCACTGGTGCCACGTCATGCAGCACGAGTCTTTCCAGGACGACGAGATCGCCCGGACGATCAACAGGGATTTCGTAGCCATCAAGGTGGACCGCGAGGAACTGCCGGACGTCGACCAGATCTACCAGGCGGTCTGCCAGGCGGTGACGGGCCAGGGCGGCTGGCCCCTGACCGTCTTCCTGACGCCCGAGCTGGGCCCGTTTGCGATCGGCACCTACCACCCGCCCAAGCGGCGGTACGGGCGCCCGGGACTGGACGAGGTCCTCAGTGCGGTGCGTGGTGCCTACAGGACGCGTCGCGACGAAGTCGAGCAGGTCGCGGCGAGTTGGTCGACGGCCGCCGAGACGCGCCTGCCGCCCCCGGTTGCACCGCTTGGCACGCTGGACGCCGACCGTCTGCTCGCCGAGGCGTGGCAGGCTGTCATGCGCAGCTACGACGCGGCACACGGGGGCTTCGGTGGCGCGCCGAAGTTCCCGCAGGCGCCGAACCTGTCGCTGCTCTTGCGCCGCGCGATGCTCGGCGGTGGTGCCCAGGCTCTGGTACCGCTGCGCACGACGCTTCTCGGGATGGCGAAAGGTGGCGTCTACGACCAACTTGGCGGGGGCTTCCATCGCTATGCCGTGGACGAAGCGTGGCGCGTGCCGCACTTCGAGAAGATGCTTGAGGACCAGGCACTGCTGGCCCAGGTCTACACCGCGTTCTGGCGCCTGAGCGGCGAGGACTGGGCCCGCAAGGTGGCCGAGCGAACGCTGGGCTATGTCGACGCGGTGCTCTCCGCCCCCGCCGGCGGCTTCTACATCGCCCAGGACGCCGACAGTCCAGGCGGCGAGGGGGCCTACTACCGCTTCCCCGCCGATGAGCTGGAGCGCATCCTCGGCAGGGACAGCCAGACGGCTGTGCTTCGCTACGGCCTCGACGATCCGGAGCTCGCGGCGGCAGGGGTGCTGCAGGACGCCCGCGACCCGGGGGAGATCGCGGGGTTGCTCGCCCGCCCAGAGCAGGAGGTGGAACTGGAGCTCGGGCGCATCGCTCAGGCCCTGCGCAGGGAGCGCGGGCGGCGATCGCCACCTGACTGCGACCGCAAGGTCCTCGCCGGTGCCACGGGACTCGCGATCTCCGCCTTCGCGACGCTGGGCGCCGCGAGCGGCGACGGTCGCTGGCTGGCGCGCGCCGCCCGAGCAGCAGACTTCTGCCTCGCAGCGTTGCGCGAGACGGACGGCACGCTCTTGCGCAGGTACTATGAAGGCCAAGCGGGTATCCCCGCATATCTCGAGGACTACGCGGGACTCGGCCAGGGACTGCTGGACCTCTACCTGGCCGATGGCGACCTCAAATGGCTCGATGCGGCGCTCGCACTCGCGCGCCAGGCGCTCGCCCAGTTCTGGGACGCGGGCGCCGGGGTGCTCTACAGCGCGCCGCTGGCGGCGGCGACGCCGATCCTGCGACCGACCGACAGGTTCGATGGCGCCAAGGGGGCCGCGCAGAGCCGCATGCTGCGCCTCATGCTGCTGCTCGACGGCTTTGCCGGAGACCTCGGCATGGGACAGATCGCGGAACGGATCTTCGCAAGCCAGGAGGCCCTTTGGTCGGACCATCCTGCGGCGAGCCCGTCGCTCGTGGAGGCTCACGATCTCTTCCTGCGCGGGGCAGCCGAGCTGACGATCGCCGCGCCCGCCCACGACAGCGAGGCCGCAGCCTGGCTCCGGGATCTGCGGGCTGTGCCCTTGCCCGACCTGCTTGCGACATGGCGCGACAGCGGCCGCGATCTGCCGATCTGGCACGGCAAGACGCCGACCGACGGGCGGGCGACGCTCTATGCCTGCCGCCTGGGCCGCTGCAGCCCGCCCCTGCACGACCTCGCGACAGCACTCGCCTTCGTCCGACAGGCCAAGGCGTAGCCTCCGCGCAGGGCAGGTCGGGTTTGAGGCCTGACGCGAATGCACCATGGCAGGTAGGAGCGAAGGTCACCTGGGTCGAAGAGAAGGGTGGAAATCACCTTGTGCCCGTCCGAAGGGCATCGACGGAGGTTTGCGCATTGGGCCTTCTGTCCGGGAAGCGTGCCCTTGTGGTCGGGGTCGCGAACAAACGTTCGATCGCTTGGGGAATCGCCCGCAGTCTCGCCGAGGAGGGTGCCGAACTCGCCCTCACCTACCAGCACGACCGGTTTCGCGACAACCTCGAGAAGCTGTTGCCTGAACTGCCTTCGGGCGCGATCACGACGCATCTCGACGTCGGCGACGACCGGTCTCTCGCCGCGCTCCGGGAAACGCTCGGCGTCCACTGGCCACACGTGGACATCGTCGTGCACTCGGTGGCTTTCGCGCGAACCGAGGATCTTCAGGCGCGGTTCAGCGAGATTCCCCGCGAAGGCTACTCCATCGCCCTGGACGTCAGCGCCTACTCCCTGATCTCCCTGACGCGCGCCGTGCTGCCGATGCTGCAGGCGGCCGGCGGCGGCTCGGTCTTGACGATGACGTATCTCGGCGGCGAGCGGGTGGTGCCGCACTACAACCTGATGGGCGTCGCGAAGGCTTCCCTCGAATCCGCGATGCGCTACCTCGCATGGGACCTCGGCGGCGACAACATCCGCGTGAACGCCATCTCGGCGGGTCCCCTGCGTACGCTGGCGGCCTCGGCCGTCCAGGGCGGCACCGCGCTGCGCGAGGTTCCCGAGCGGACGCCGCTGCGGCGCAACATCGCGCTCGAGGACGTCGGCCATGCGGCCAGCTTCCTCTGCTCCGACTGGGCGAAGAACATCACGGGGCAGGTGCTGTTCGTCGACGCGGGCTTCCACATCATGGGCGTGTAGCATCCCACGCTTTGTAGGGCATCGAGCTATCATACGTATTCAGCCGGCGCCATGGACCATCTGGGCGCCGGCCTTTTTCTAGGTTGGCGCAGCCAAACCGACCGCCTACGCGAGGAGAGGTGTCTAAATCCCGCAACCCCCCAGGTGTCTTTGTGGCCGGCGTGGCCGGAAAATAGCCTGCCGTGTGGCATGAACACCCGATTGCGATCGGGCATAGCGGGTTTCCCCTTCCCCCGTAGCGGCATTTTCGCCTGCAATTGCCTCCGATGTGGCGACAAGGAGACCTTGTCCCGGGTGTCGTAATTGGGATGGGTCGGAATAGTCTTTTTTGCATCGCCCCCAGGGGCATCGCGCCCCATGGCGGCTGGCTGCAGAGAAGGCGCGGTGGTGCGGTACGGCGCAGTCTGCGAGCGGGCTCGCATGTGGGGGGATGGCGGACGTCGCTCTTGTTGACGGAACCTCGCACGCGCCGCTCCGAGCGCGAAGGCTTTCCTTCGGCGGCCGCACCCCAGGAGTTTCGCCGCGACATCCAGGGCCTGCGGGCCCTTGCGGTACTTCTGGTGATCGGCAACCACGCGGGCATACCCGGTTTCGCCGGGGGGTATGTCGGCGTCGACGTATTTTTCGTCATCAGCGGCTACGTGATCACCCAGCTGCTCCTGCGCGAGGCGCCGAAGGGACTGGGCCGCGGTCTCGCCGACTTTTACGCACGCCGCATCCGCCGCATCGTCCCCGCGGCGACGGCGACGCTCGTCGCGACTCTGCTGGTCGCCCTGGTCGTGCTGGGGCCGAACGTCAACCCCGAACTGCCCGCCGACGTGCGCTGGGCATCCCTCTTCGCCGCGAACTGGCGACTGATCGTCACCGGCAGCAACTACTTCGTGCCTGGCATCTACCCGTCGCTGATCACCCAGTTCTGGTCCCTCGCGGTTGAGGAGCAGTTCTACCTGTTCTTCCCGTTGCTCGTGTTCCTCGTCGCAGGCCTGGTTGCCCCGCGGTCCCGCCTGCGCGTGCTCGCCATCGCCCTCGGCGTCGCAGTGGGCCTCTCCGCGCTCTGGTCGCTGCACATCTCCGCCAGCGACCCGACCAGCGCCTACTACTCGCCCTTCACGCGGTTTTGGGAGTTGGGCCTGGGCTGCCTACTCGCGACGCTGACGTCCCGCGCGCGCCCGCCCGCGGCATGGAGCGCCCGCGTCGCCGTGCTCGCGGGCCTCGCCCTGCTCGCCCTCGCCCTGGTCAAGCTGAACGCGACGAGCACCTACCCCGGCTGGCTGGCGTGGCTGCCTACCGGAGCGACCGCGCTCTTCATCTGGGCCGGGGCCGGCGGCACGCGCACCTGGCTGACCAGACTCCTGTCGACGCGCCCGCTGGTCTACCTTGGGGCCATCTCCTATTCGCTCTACCTCACGCACTACGTCTGGGTGACTGTGCCGAGGCAGCTACCCTCGCCCTTGGTGGGCTGGGGCTGGACACTGCTCGAACTCGCGGGCACGCTCATCACGGCGATGATCTCGTACCACCTGCTGGAGGACCCGATCCGCCGCTCAAGGCGCCTGGCTGGCGACCGCGTAGCCATCGTGCTTGTGCTTTTGGTCTGCGTCGCGGCCGCGTGGACGGCCAGCATCGTCGTCCAGCGCATCGCCCATCTCGGCTGAGGGCCGGCCGGGCCGGCGGGATCTCTAACGTCGAGCCCCTACTACTGCCAAGCGGTGATCACCGCCGGGTCGCGCGGCGCGATTTGCACATGGTAGATCTGCGCCAGCTCGCGCAGCACGTACGTCGCCACGACGTTCTCGCCGATGTAGGAGTAGTGGATGCCGTCCTGCTCGCGGAGCACCGCACTCTGGCCGTTGACCATGGCGTCGGCTTGGAACGCACCCTGGGGATTCGCGAACAGCGTCCAGGTGGAGACGAACGTCGCGTTCGGCAGTGTGGGCACGACCGTCCGGCAGATCGAATCGAGCAGCTCAACGCCCTGACTGTAGTTGGGGGGCTGCATGACCGGCATGCCCACCCAGAGGAGATATGCGCCGCTTGCGGTGGCCTCGCGCGCCAGCTGGCGCACCCTGTCCCGGTACGCGCTCTGCCAGGCTGGCGTCGGGAACTGCACCGCGGACCCGTTCACCCACATGCCCTGCTCGTCGTCGCCGCCCAGGCTGATCAGCACGAGCTGCGGGTGGTACTGCCGCAGGTAGGCGGCCAGCTGGACCGGCCAGTCGTAGAAGGACGTGTTCGCCAGACCCGATGCGGACTTGTCCATCTGGATGAGGCGCAGACCGGAACCTGGCGACACCTCGCGCTGGAGGCCCCAGCCGAGGTCGTTGCCGAGGGAGTCGCCGATCTCGAGAACGGTGCATTGGCCCACTGGCGCCGAGACGGCTGTGGCTGCGAGAGAGAGGCCGCACGGGTCATGGGCGTGCGGCTCGGTGACGGCGCCCGTCACCGAGCCCGGCACGACGGGGGCCGTGGCAGCCGTCGGGGCAGGCTTTTTCCCTTTGCGCAGATGGACCTTGTGACGATGTGCCTTGTGGGTGGCTGCGCTGACGGGCCTGGTCGCAACCGGCATCGAGTTCACCACCAGCGCCGTGGTGCCAAGTACCACGAGCGCGGCCAGAAGGGGCGCGCGCAGTGCCCAGTCCGCTGCCATCACATCGGCCCCTTACGTTGCTTGCCAGAACTTTTCGAGCCACTGCGGACATGCCCGTTGCACATGGCTCGACCGCAAGGCTGACCTGCCAAGCCGCGGCGTTTTGCGGATGACTCATTCGCGCAGGCGAGGGATCATCTCCTGCGCACCCGAGGCAATTGGTATCAAAACGTCTGCAATGGAAGTCTCGCTCAGGCAACTTCCGGCCGCAAAATTGAGCGCGTTGCAGTGAAGTTGCCGAGCCGTTTATGGCCCCTCGCTGCCTCGGAATCCAGGGCGCGCGGGATGCTCTGTTTGACTGGGCAAGGTTACGGCCACCGGGCGACAGTGGTAAACGCCGTGAGCCACTCGAGAGCGGCTTCTAGGCATTCCGAAAGATGAGAGCGCCTAGAGCTCAAGGCGCTCGATCCGTCGCTCGTGGTCTTCCGCGATCCGATATAGCGCGTTCTCGTCCTCTTTCCGGCTCTTGATGCTCTCCTCCAGGCGCCCCACTGCGCTAACCAACTCGGCCGCCATGTGCCGCCTTAAAGCGTCGAGGCTGGCGGCCATCCTCTGTTCTACGCCTTCAAGGTCGGTCTTGGTGGCCATCCGCTGCTCGATGCCTTCAAGGTCGGTCTTGGTGGCCATCCGCTGCTCGATGGACACAAGCTGGGCTTGCAGGCGATCGAGAAGGGTCTTCAGTTCATGGTCCACGTCGCCACCCCTACCTCTCTGCCAACGCCAGTTCGGCATGGCCGCTGTCCATCCCTTTCGACGGTTCCAAGAAAAGGCTCCAGCGAGCCGTAAAAGGCCTCTCAGGGTTCTCAGGGACCGGCCAGGAAGAAAGTGCCGCTCATCAGCGCTTGACAGTCAGCAGAAATGGTGCTGGTCCCATGCGAGTGCGCAAGTGGCTCGCCGCGAGAGGCATGGGGCGACTCCCAGTGGTTTGCCGGCCACGGCTCGTGCGTGAGGATGGTTGGCACCTGCGCAAACGGGTTCCGCGAACAACCGGCGCAAGTCGGCACTGGGGCGGCACGAACA
>JAJZQO010000113.1 GCA_021847575.1 Bacillota bacterium
AAGCTGGTAGGCCGATTAGAGGAGTTCTCTTGCTTTGCATCCAGAACCTTGCTCAGAAAGTGGAAGTTATGTTAACTAGCCCCTTAACCCATATGCTTCCTCCACAATCGTGCACCGCACCCCGCAGGCATCGGCCCAGGTAGCGAGGGGGGGGCGCTCTCGTCCGCTGGAGATGTACGGCAGGCGTTCCGCGCGCAACTTCACGGACCCGAACGCTACTTGGCGCCAGGATCTGGCCTCTTAGAACCAGATCGCCTGGATGGAGCCGCACGGAGGCGAGGTGCCGCCGGCCTTCACGAAGGGTGGCTTCTCGGACCTCATGGAACGGCTTGGGAGTCGTGGGCGTAGGAATCGAGCCTGGCTATCCTTGCGGGCGTGGGCGGTGAAGGCGCAGGTGGTGGAGTGGCGCTGAATCGCTTGGGAGGCTGATCGGATCGCACCCGTCTGCCCCCTTAGAGTAGCGGCGAGCACCGCAACCGCGGCCGTGCACCTGGAAGGATCCGGGTCGCCCATGGAGAATGGCCGGACGATCAGAGTGCATATCCGTGGCATGCCGGGACGCGCCGTCGAGGCCCTCACGGTCCCATGGAGGCGATCGGATGACCCGCCGCAGGAGAATTCTCGTCACCCTGGCCGCGTTACTGCTGCTCTCAGCTGCGGGCTGCGGCAGACAGCGTGCGCCCACCGCTTCGAAGCACCGCAAGGCGCCAACCCAGACCATCCAAAGCGAGCGGCCCACCACTTCCGCGCCGACCTTTAAGGACGTCGGGATCGTGAACGGATGCGACGCGCTGCAGAGCATCTACCAGGGTTTCTGCGCCGCTGCGCCCAGCGAGCTTTGGCAAGGCTCGGATGCACTCGTGGAGCGCCAGCAGGTCGTAGTCGGGGAGACGATAGATGTCCACGGCGCCGTCGGTGTCGACGCGAACGGCAAGCCCGTCTGGGCCGACGTATTCATCCGACCGCCATCCGGGAAGACCACGCTGCTACCTGTCGACAGCCGTGGAGGCTACTCGCAGGTGTACACGTTCTCGGAGCAGGGCGAGTACGCGTTCGGGCCGGGATCGTGGTCCCAGGATACGTCCGGCGCGAGCTTCTTGGTCGCCTACCGCGCCGTGCCGCCAGAGGAGAACGATCTAGCCACCCTGTTCCCGTCATCTCAGCAGTCCTCCTGGCCAGGCATTTCGGTCGCGGCCGTTCCCTTCGGCGAGAAGGGGAGCCTTCGGGTGCGTTTCGTCGATGCGCAGGGTGACCCAGCGCAGAACGTGACCCTGACGGGCACGCAGATGCGCACAGACAGCAGTGGCTACGCCGAGGTGCCGTACGACGTCACGACGCCCGGTTTTTCGGTGCAGTGCGTCTACGGGAACCTCTGCCTTCAGACGGTGCTGCACGTCTTCATCGCGAACGGCAAGGTCTCAGGGTTCTACGAGATGCAGCCGGACGGCAAACTCGTCTCAGTGCGCACACTGGCTGTGAACGGCACATGGCTCGCGAACGCCGCGGACTTCCTGCAGGCGATGTGGCTGCAAACGAGCAGCTCCGGCAGCGTCTCTACGTTTTCAAACGGCGGCGCGACGGTTCGGCTCGACGCGCAGACGGGGGCCGTGAGCGTCACCAAGCAGAGCGGAAGCGGGGCGTCTCCTCCGTCGCAGCCGGTGTCCGTACATCCGGTGGTGTCGGGCGGGCAGGTATACCTCAGCCTCTCGGACCTCGCGAAGATCGTGAACCTGGTCGCCTGGGCGCAGCCGCAGCCTGACGGCTCGCTCCTCCTGACCTACGTTTCGATGCCGTAGGGTTGACCATAGTATTCCGGGAACACAGGCGGCTCGCCGGCGATCGGCGGGCCGCTTCAGGACATCGCGCAGGGGTCGGTTTCGCCAAGACTCATCAGCGATGCAGCGGCTGGCTACCACAAGTACGCCAGCACGAAGAAGATCCCGCTCCAGGTGCTGAACGCCACACGGGGCGGGAAGAAGCGGACATGGTGGACGAGGAACAGATGGGCTTCATTAGGTCCACTGGCCGTCCTGGTCGATGACAGCGATCTTGTCGCCGTAGATGCTGGCCGCATGATCGAGGAACCGCCGCATGTTCAGTGGCACCTTCATCGCGTCGCCCTCCCCCGCGCGAGACGCCGGCTCCAGCTGGGTGGGCCAGACTGCCCGCCATGTTCCCGACCGACCGGGGGGTACGGAAGGTTCGCCAGGCCGGCGGTGGATCCTGCGTCCCCGATCCGAGGGATTCCGTAGACTTCCCCCGCATCCAGGAATAGTCTTCTAGTTGGAGGTGCTGCGGGGATGGCATCAGGGAAGTTATTGCGCGTCCTGGCCTGGACCGTGGCCGCGCTGGTGGCGGCTGCCGCTCTGGCGCTCATGTTCTGGTGGCTCCCGGCGCGCGCCAGACCAGGCTACTACCTTCCCGACACCCGCGGAGTCATCACGATGGAGCCGCCGGATGTTATCGCGTTCTGGGTGCGACCATGGCCCTGGGACACCGGGCCACCGCCCGCCACCGTCATCCTGGACTTGCCGAGCGGGCAGGTCTCGGCCGAGGCGCAAGCCGCGCCCGTATCGTTCTTCGCGCCGCGGGCCGTGGCGGTCAGCCTGCGCGTCGACGGCATGGCGCCCGCCGTGGAGGCCGGGAACATCGCCAGCATCGGCATCGTCTGGTCTGGCAGCAGAGCGACTTTCCGTCCGATGAAAGACCTGTGGGCCATGCCCGCGCAGGCAACGCAGACGATTCCAGGGTTCGCGCCCCTGGTCACGTCGGACGCTCCGCTCCGCGACTGGCCCCTCGCCGTCATCCTAAGCAGTGTTCCTAATGACGTCCTGGAGGTAGCCGCCGCGGACTCGGTGGAAGGACCTTGGCAAAACCCGCGCTGCGTCTCCGTGGCCAGCGCCACCTTGGCGACCGAGGGAACCCCGCAACATCTTCAGTCCGTACTGGACGCCATGACGCCTGGGGCCTGCGACCCGCTGAAAGGGCCCGAGGCGCTCGTCCTGGCCGGGAGACCGCCCACCGGCCCCGTGGTCTATCTGTTCGAGCCCATTCTCCAGGTGCGCTCGCGGGGGCAGACGACCATCGTCGCCCAGACCGATTTCTGGTCCGGCACCGGGATGACGCCCACGGCCTTCAATTGGTGGCGCTTCGTGCGTTGACATGGGTCAGGCCATCGGGCGCCGGGAGGAAAACCAGACCGAGAACGGAGGGCCGGCTTGAAACGTTCTGCTGTGCTTAACCGATGAACAAGAAGCGGCACCGCTAGGACTGGAACAGTGCCGCTTCTTGTTCCGTTTTTCCAACACACCTCGTGAACAGAGGTTAAGCGAATTGGGCGCGGGAGACTGGCGACCTTCAAAGGGAGCGGCATGTCCCTCGTCCGTGGCTTCCAAGAGTTCCAGCCCAGCGCAACCTGGCGACCAAAAAGCATACAGCTCGGAGGGATCGACATGACCTACGCACACTTCGTGCGCGCAGGTATGGCACAATGGCGCCCTTGGCTCACCCCCGGCGGCTGCAGACTTGTGGACGGCACGCCGACCACAGGGCCCGCCGCCGCACAGCCGGGTCCAGGCCGACGCACGGCGAGTTATAATGCGAAGGAGGGGTGAAGTTCAATGGAGAGCGCCCAGGAGGCGGCCCGTATAACCGTCCCCATGGAGGCGATCGCCGACTTTTGCAGGCGGCACCGCGTGCGGGAGCTTGCGCTCTTCGGATCTGTTCTTCGCGATGACTTCACTCCCGAAAGCGATGTTGACGTTTTGATCGATTTCCTGCCGGAAACCCGCATCACGCTGTTCGGCCTCTCCAGGCTGCAAACTGCTCTGGAGGCCACGTTCCATCGCAAGGTGGACCTGGTGATGAAGTCCACACTTCATCCCGTGATCGCCAACGAAGTGCTCGCGGGCAGGCAGGTGCTTTATGTCGCGCCACAGTGACCTCCTTTACTTGCGGGACATGGCCGAGCATGCCAAGCGGGCTGTGCGGATCGCAGACAGCTTGCAAACGTTCGAGCGTTTCGGCGAAGAGGAGTTTTTGCACCAGCCGGCGCTCATCCGGGAGCTAGAGGTGGTCGGTGAAGCGTCGATCCACGTGAGCGAAGCGTTCCGTGAGGCGCATCAACACTGGCCCTGGAAGGAACTGCGCGATACCCGCAACCACTTGATCCACGGGTACGCACAGGTCAACCTGCAAGTAGTCTGGACTACCGTTCAAGACGATCTGCCCGATCTGATCGCGAAGCTGGATGATGTGTTCGGCAAAGAGCATGTTTCCCGGCCATCGCCCGAGCTGGAACAGGGAGAGAAGACGCCTACTCGCACCACCCCTTCGTGGCGACAGGCGCCCAAAGGCGAGAAGGAAGGACCAGACCTCGACCGTTGACCCGTGTCAAATCGAGACCGCTTTCGTTCAGGGACAACCCGGCGGAGACGGCCTGTTCTTTTTGCGTTCCGTGCGCCGAAAGGTCGGGTGGTTCCCCAGAAGAACATCGTGGCAAGTTTCCAGGTCGAGTCTGTCAAGTAGGTGTAAAAGGCGCGAGAGGTTTCCTGCGTCCAGCGAGTCAGGCGATCGCCTCAGGGAGCTGAGGCCGCGCTGGGTTGTCGGTGTCTGAGAGGGTGGCTTCAGCCGAGAGCTCCTGCCCCAGGGGCTGCATGGAGCCGACACTGAAGTAGCGGCGTGAGGTGGTCCACTCGTCTTCCTGCTCCATGAGGACGGCGCCCGTGAGACGGATGACGGAATCGCGGCTCGGGAAGATGCCGACGACGTCGATGCGACGGGCGATCTCCCGGTTGAGACGCTCCAGTCCGTTGGTCGAGCGGATCTGGCGCCAATGGGCTTGGGGGAACTGCATGTGGGCGAGGATGTCCTGCCTCAGCTTCCGCATGTGGGGGGAAGTCGTTGCGCATGAGTTTCTGGGTCAACCGGGCGGGATGAAGATATCGTCGAGGTCGGTGCCAAGGGCCTGGAGGATGCGTGCACTGTGGGGCGGGACGGCCG